>NZ_JBFUGY010000030.1:0-110956 GCF_056402655.1 Bradyrhizobium sp. P3_C3
GTGCCGGGCGGCGTGCCCGCAGTAGGTGGCGGCGCGCCAGCCGGCTCACGGGTTGCAGATTTGCCGCCAACGGGCGCGCCGGCAGGCGGGGTCTGAGCAGTGCCGGGCGGCGTGCCMGCAGTAGGTGGCGGCGCGCCAGCCGGCTCACGGGTTGCAGATTTGCCGCCAACGGGCGCGCCGGCAGGCGGGGTCTGAGCAACCGGCGGCTTCGGCGGTTGGCCGGGCGCAGCCGGATTCGCGGTGGGCGCAACGGTGGTCGGAGTGCCGGCCGTTGGCGCACCAGGATGGGGCGGCAGCGTTGTGCCGGGCGCAGCCGCGGTTGGCGCCCCCGGATGCGTCGGCGTGGGCGCGCCGGGCGCATTTGCCGTCGGCGCCAAGGGCCTGCCGCCAGGCGACGTCCCTGCCCCGGCCGGCGGCGACGGAGGCCCGCCTTGGGCGCCGGGAACCGGCAGCGTGTTGGTCTGTGGCAGCTTGGTCGGCGGTGCGGCGGGGGGCGTGCCGGTCGGCGCGACATTGGCCGGCGTCCCCGGAGGTATCCCCGGCCTCGCCGTCGGCTGGACCGTCGCGCTCGGCGGCATCGGCGCCTTGCCCTGCTGGATCAGCGCGGCGCGCTGCGTAGCGGCTTGCGGCAACATTGGCGCTACCGGGTTGGCGCGGTCGGCAATCGCCGGCCTCAGATTGCCAGGCCCGGTCCCTCCCGCTCCCACGGGCGGGGCGGGCGGCCGGTTGATCACGGTGTTGATGACCGTGGTGTTATGGATGTTGTTGAAGACGATGTTGTTCGGCGGCGGCGCGACATAGRTCGGCGGCCTGACGAACACCGGGATCGGCACGAATAGCGGCTGCGGCAGCACGAACAGGCCGACCACGGGCAGCGGCGGCTCGAGCACGATGAAATCCGGTGGCGGCGGCGGCAGATAATAAACCGGCGGCGGCGGTGGCGGCGCGAAGCCGAACACGGGGTCGCCGAACAGCAGCACGGGACGGTCGACATAGACGATCTCCTCCGGCGGCGGCGGCGGCACGTCATAGTCCATCATCGCGAAAGTCGGCGGCGGCTCGAGCGGCGCGGTCAGGATTGCAAGCCTGCGCCGTGCATCGCCGGCATGCGGACCGCGCGAATAACGACGCAGATACGACCAGTAGGCGTCCGGCGTATCGGCGCGATAGGTCCGCCGCCAGGTGATCGCCTCGCGGCGCGCCGCGACGATCGCCATCACGCGCTTCGACATCGGGTCACCGGGATAGGCCGCGAGAAATTCTTCGTAGGCCGGCAACGTGTCGCGCTCGAGCGCGGCCGCATAGGCGTCCTGCACGCCGAGATCGCGGATCGGCTTGTTGCGGATCGCGGCAACCTGGTCGGGCGCGGCCTCCGGCGGCGGCGCATCGGGCCCGCGCTCGAAGAACGAGAAGGGCGCTGATATCTTCGCCTCGTTCCACGGCACCTGCGCGCCCTTGCTAGCCTCGTTGACGCGCAGACGGACGCGGTCGAACACCTCGGCCAGCGGCAGACCGCCGGTACGGATCATCTCCGCCAGCGATTGCGCATAAATGCCGTACGGGCCGGGCTCTTCCGGCGCGACCGTGCCGGGCGCGGCGTTGAAGGCGATCAGCATGTTCGGATCCGGCTCGACCAGCGCCAGTCCGCTCGCGATCTGCTGGCCGCCCTCGATGAAGGGCTGCGCGCGCGCCGCGTCGAGCACGACGATGTTGGCCTTGAGCGGAATGGACGCGAGCTGGCGGGCGTAGTCGCTGATGCGCAGGCCTTCGGTCGGAATGTCGGTGTCGCGGGTGATGTTGGAATCGACCGGGATGAAATAGTTCTCGCCCGCAAGCTGGACGCCATAGCCGGCAAGATAGATCATCGCGACGGTGCCGGGGCCCGAGGCCTGCGCCTTCTGGATGAAATCGCGAAGACTCTTGCGCAGCGTGTCGCCGTCGAGATCGCGCGCGCCGACCACGTCGAAGCCCGCCGCTTGCAGCGTCTGCGCGATCAGGCCGGCATCGTTCGCGGTCGTCGCCAGCGGCGACTTGGCGTAGGCGCCGTTGCCGACCACGAGCGCGATGCGCTTTTCCTGCTGCTGCGCGCGCGCCGGATCGGGCGCGGCCGCAGCGAACGCCAGGATCGGCAAGAGAAAACAGATGAAGGCCTTGTAGGTCCCACGCATGGCTTGCTTGCCCGCTATCGTTGTTGAGCTGCCACCGTACATGAGACGCGCGGCCGGCTGAATGGCTCTTGAACGAAAAGCGCGGATTGAGGCGGCGGCATGGCGCCCCCGCCCCATCAAGTCCCTGCGTCAGGCCCGCGTAAGCCTCGCGACCGCGCTGTGGCGCGAACCTCGCTCAGCCCTGCGCGATCAGATCGACTGTTCCCGTGGTGAGCCGGTAGATGCCACCGACGACCTTCAGCTTGCCCTGCTCCACGGCCGCATTGAGGATCGGCGCGGCCGATTTCAGCTTCGCGACGTTGTCGATCACGTTCTGCCGGATCGCCTTGTTGAGCACGTCCCCGCCCTGCTGCATCGCAGCCTTTGCGGCGGGCGCGATCGCGTCGACCAGCGAGGGAATATGTCCCGGCGGCGACGTGTTGTCCTTGATTGCCTTCAGCGTCGCATCGACCGCGCCGCAGGCATCATGGCCAAGCACCAGGATCAGCGGTGCGTTGAGCACGGCCACCGCATATTCCATGCTGGCAATGGTTTCGGTGCCGGCGAAATTTCCGGCGACGCGGCAGACGAAGAGATCCCCGCGGCCGCTGTCGAAGGCATATTCCGGCGCGATGCGTGAATCGGCGCAGCTCAGAACCGCCGCGAACGGATTCTGTCCACCGGCCAGCGCCTCGCGCTCGTGCTTGAAATCGTGGCGCCGCGCCACACCGTCGACATAGCGCGCATTGCCCTCCATCAGCCGCTTCAGCGATGCGTCGGGCGACAACACGTTCTGCGGCTTGGGTGGCTGCTTGGCCTCCTTTGCCAAGGCGCCGCTCGCGAAAGCTCCGCCGGCGAAGGCCATGCCGAACGCAGCGGCGCCAAACAGCATCGCGGACCGCCGCGACGGCGCGATGTCTCGATGCAGAGATTCATGATGCAGAGATTCAGAGCACTTGTCGCACATGTGACGTTTCCCCAGGTACAGTGGACGAATGGAAGCGTCGCGATGATAGGTGCATCGATGTGAAGAAATCACCAATGATAAATGATGCAACTGATGATTGCTGCAACGCGAACCATGTTGCAAAGCCGAAGCGATCGCTCGCCTCACGCGCAACGACCGCACAGAGCTGCGTCCATCTGCATATATTCGAGATCGGCTACGAAAGCATGATCCGGAAAAGGGCAGCAATTCTCACTCACCACAAACGCGGCACGCGTTTGTGGTGAGATCATACGCTAACGCCGATCCCAAGCGCGATGACGATTCTTCCGGATCTCATCGTGCTTAGAGCTGCTGCACGTCCACGACGCCCGCGACCGCCTTGATCGCGCCGGCGATCTGCGGCGAGACCTTGAAGCGGCCGGGCAGCTTCATCTCGACCTCGGTCTCGAGGTCGAGCATCATCACCAGCGAGACCTCGCCGTCGCCGTTCGAACGCGGCGCGATGCCGGGACTGCCGACTTTTGGCGCGGCGCCGTTCGAGGCCGCCATGTCGGGGCCGGCCAGTCGCTTGGCGATCGATTCCAGCGGCTTGGTGTCGCGCACGAAGATGCGCAGGCCCTTCTGCGTCTTGGCGGCCGCGTCATCGAGCGGCTCGGCATGCAGCACGCGGGCGCGAACGTCCTCGCCCTGCAATTCCGCGCCCAACTGGAGCAGCACGGCGGCGCCCGGCTCGAGCACATCGCGGTATTGCGCGAGGCCTTCGGAGAACAGCACCGCCTCGAAATGGCCCGTGGGATCAGACAGCCCCATGATGCCCATCTTGTTGCCGGTCTTGGTGCGCCGCTCCATGCGCGACACCACGGTGGCCGCGACCTTGCCGGCGGTTGCGCCGGTCTTCACCGCACGCGAGAACTCGGCCCAGCTCTGCACGCGCAGGCGCTTCAGGACCATCGCGTAATCGTCGAGCGGATGGCCCGACAGGAAGAATCCGATCGCGTCATATTCGCGGCGCAACCGCTCGGCCGGCAGCCAGGGCTCGATCTGCGGCAGCATGATGGTCGGTGCGTCCGCCGACATGCCGAACATGTCGTTCTGGCCGATGGTCTCGGCCTGATGCGCACGCTGGCAGGCGGCCAGGATCGAGTCCGCGCCGGCAAAGACCCGCGCCCTGTTCGGCTCCAGCGTGTCGAAGGCGCCGGCGGCGGCGAGGCTCTCGATGATGCGCTTGTTGATCGCGCGCGGATTGACCCGCGCGGCGAAGTCGGCGAGCGAGGTGAACAGCCCGCGCCTGGTCCGCTCCTCGATGATCTGCTCGATCGCCTGGATGCCGACGCCCTTGAGCGCGGCGAGCGCGTAGTAGATCGTCTTCTCGCCGACCTCGAAGGTCGGGCCTGAGCGGTTGACGTTCGGCGGCTCGACCTTGATGCCGAGGCGCTGCGCCTCGGAACGGAATTCGGAGAGCTTGTCGGTGTTGTTGAGATCGAGCGTCATCGACGCCGCGATGAACTCCACCGGGTAATGCGCCTTCATATAGGCGGTGTGGTAGGACACCAGCGCGTAGGCCGCCGCGTGGCTCTTGTTGAAGCCGTAGTCGGCGAACTTTGCGAGCAGCTCGAAGATGGTCTCGGCCTGCCCCTTCGGCACGCCGTTCTTGACCGCACCGGCGACGAAAATGTCGCGCTGCTTGTCCATCTCGGCGCGGATCTTCTTGCCCATGGCGCGGCGCAGCAGGTCGGCGTCGCCGAGCGAATAGCCCGACATCACCTGCGCGATCTGCATCACCTGTTCCTGGTAGATGATGACGCCGAAGGTCTCCTTCAGGATCGGCTCCAGCACCGGATGCAGATATTCCGCCTCCTCGTCACCGTGCTTGCGCGAGCAATAGGTCGGGATGTTCGCCATCGGGCCCGGGCGATAGAGCGCGACCAGCGCGATGATGTCCTCGAAACGGTCGGGGCGCATGTCGACCAGCGCGCGCCGCATGCCCTGGCTTTCAACCTGGAACACGCCGACCACCTCGCCCCGCGCCAGCATCTGGTAGCTTTCGGCATCGTCGATCGGCAGCGTCGCGAGATCGATGTCGATGTTGCGCGGCTTCAGGAGCTTCACCGCGACGTCGAGCACGGTCAGCGTCTTCAGGCCGAGGAAGTCGAACTTCACGAGCCCGGCCGGCTCGACCCATTTCATGTTGAACTGGGTTACCGGCATGTCCGACTTGGGATCGCGGTACATCGGCACGAGTTCGCTCAAGGGGCGATCGCCGATCACGATGCCGGCCGCGTGCGTGGAGGCGTGGCGGGTCAGGCCTTCGAGGCGCTGCGCGATGTCGAAGGCGCGCGCCACCACCGGGTCTTCATCGCGGAACGCCTGAAGCTTCGGCTCGCTCTCGATCGCGGCGGCCAACGTCACCGGCGCGGCCGGATTCTGCGGCACCAGCTTGGTCAGCTTGTCGACCTGGCCATAGGGCATCTGCAGCACCCGGCCGACGTCGCGCAGCACGCCGCGCGCCTGCAGGGTACCGAAGGTGATGATCTGCGCGACCTGGTCGCGACCGTAGCGCTCCTGGACGTACCTGATCACCTCGCCGCGGCGGTCCTGGCAGAAATCGATGTCGAAGTCCGGCATCGAGACGCGTTCCGGATTGAGGAAGCGCTCGAACAGCAGGCCGAACTTGATCGGGTCCAGGTCGGTGATGGTCAACGCCCAGGCGACCAGTGAGCCGGCGCCCGAACCGCGGCCCGGCCCGACCGGAATCCCTTGGCCCTTCGCCCATTTGATGAAGTCCGACACGATCAGGAAGTAGCCCGCGTACTTCATGCGCATGATGACGTCGAGCTCGAACGCCAGGCGCTTGTTGTAGTCCTCTTCCGTGGTGCCCTGCGACAGGCCGTGCACGCGCAGGCGGTTGGCGAGCCCCTCCTCCGCCTGGCGCTTCAGCTCGGCCGCCTCGACCGACGCGGCGTCGGAGCTTGCGGCGGCGCCGACCGTGAAGAACGGCAGGATCGGCTTGCGCGTCATCGGGCGGAACGAGCAGCGCTCGGCGATCTCCACCGTCGAGGCCAGCGCCTCCGGAATGTCGGCGAACAGCACCGCCATCTCGGCGCGGGTCTTGAAGCGGTGATCGGGCGTGAGCTGAAGGCGATCGGTCTCGGCGATCAGCCGCCCGCCGGCGATGCAGAGCAGCGCATCGTGCGCCTCGTAATCGTCGTTCGAAGCGAAATACGGCTCGTTGGTCGCAACCAGCGGCAGGCCTTTTGCGTAGGCGATGTCGATCAGCCCGCTTTCGACGCGGCGCTCCTTATCGATGTTGTGGCGCTGCAATTCGACATAGAGGCGGTCGCCGAACAGGCCGGCGAGACGCTCGCAGCGCGTCGCCGCAATTTCGGCCTGCCCGCTGGCAAGCGCGAGCGAGATCGGCCCGTCAGGGCCGCCCGTGAGTGCGATCAAGCCTTCGGTCTCGCCGTCGAGCCAATCGAACTTGATGAACGGCGCGTGGCTGTCAGGCGATTCGAGGAACGCGCGCGAGTTCAGCCGCATCAGGCTGCGATAGCCGCGCTCCTGGGCCGCCAGCAGCACCACACGCGACGGCAGCAGCGCATTGCGCGCATTGGGATCCTGGTCGCCGAAATCGATCGCGAGCTCGCAGCCGACGATCGGCTGGATGCCGGAGCCCGCCATCTTGTCGGAGAACTCCAGCGCGCCGAACATGTTGTCGGTGTCGGTCAGCGCCAGTGCCGGCTGGTGGTCTTTCTTCGCAAGCTCGGCGAGCTTGGCGATCTTGATCGAGCCCTTGAGCAGCGAATAGGCCGAGTGAACGTGAAGGTGGACAAATCCGGCGCTCGGCATGGTCGCGTGACGGCCTCTTGCAGATGAGATGGAGCGGTCGCCGGCTCCAGGGGGATCATGAGGACATCTTCCGCCCACCCAGCCGACTCGCCTCACAATGGTGGGGCGTCACCGCTTCAGAGTCCACGCCGGAGCGGCCGATCGGCCGCGTCGTCCCGCTTTTCCCCAATGGCATGGCCTGGGGGTACTGAGGGGATCTGGCGAGCCGCGGCCTAGAGCTGCGGAATCACCTGCGCCCAGATTGCGATCATCCCGACGAACAGCGAGATCGAGGCGAGTGCGGCGGCTTCTTCCACGAAAATCCTGAACATGGCTTGCTCCATCACCAGAACGTATGAAGAACATTGTTCTCATTTTGTTCTTGAGAGTCAAGCCGTGTGAGCTCTCTCGAAAAGTGATGGTTAACTCGCTGAATTCACGTAACAAAAAAGCCCCGGCGCAAGGCCGGGGCTTTTCGACGATCGCTCGAAATGAGCGACCAGTCTCAGTAGCGACCGATCATCGGGCCGCCGAACTTGTAGTTCAGGCGGACGAGACCCATGTCGACGTCCTGACGGATGCGCTCCGAGCCGGCGAAGCCAGCGAAGGTCACGTCCTTGTCGGACAGGAAGATGTGGTTGTACTCGACGCCAACCGACCAGTTCGGCGCGAAGCCGTACTCGAGGCCGGCACCGACCGTGCCACCCCAGCGGCTGTCGCTGGACGAGGAGAGCAGCGCGCCCGCCGTGCTGGAGATCTCGTACTTGTTGCTGACCACAGCCGCACCGCCCTTGACGTAGACCAGGACGTTGTTCCAGGCGTAGCCAACCTGACCGGTGATCAGGCCAAACGCATCGATCTTGGTGCGGTTGCGGGAGGCGAACAGCGCGCTGTTGTTGTCGCCCGAGAAATCGGCCCAGTTGCCCTGGCCTTCCACGCCGAACACCCACTGGCCGGACTGCCAGCGATAGCCGATCTGACCACCGACCGTGCCGCCGGTCGCATCGTGCGAGCCTTCGCGACCCACGCCAACGAAATCCCAGGTCGCGTGCGACGAACCGCCGCCGCCGTTGATGCCGATGTAGAAGCCGCTCCAGTCATAGACGGTCGCGATCATCGCAGGCGCCTTGGTGTAAGGCCGCGCAGCGAGGTCAGCAGCCAGCGCCGGCGCAGTCGCGCTCAGCGCGACAAGGCTCACAGCAGCAAGCAACAGATTCTTGTTCATTTGATTCCCGTTCCAGTTTCGTCGTTAGGCCCCCGGGCCGTAGGGCCGTCATATCAGCGCTCGACGGAATTGCTGTAACCCCGACGCAACAGTCGGGGCCAAAGGGCTGTGCTGCGTTAATGAATGTTTAGCAGCGCGCGCGGGAAACCCTTTGAAACAAGGGTTTTCATGAGTTCCAATGTCGACTACACGACGTATGTTGCATCTGTGCCTGGACACCTGATGCACGCACGATTGTGTGATTGGAGATTGAGATGCGCAGACAGATTGCCCTCCCCATTGTCGCCACATTTTCGCTCGCAATCGCCACATTCGCGCTCACGCTGAGTGCAAGCACGCCCGCACGCGCATTCGGCACGCATCACGCGTTCTGCCTGACCGGCCAGGAATGGCCGGGGCTGAGCAATTGCACGTTCGACAGTTACGCACAGTGTCAGGCAAGCTCGTCGGGCCGCGCGCTGACCTGCATCGCGAATCCGTATTTCACGGGCCAGAGCGACGATCCCTACGCCTATCAGAATCGTCCGCGCGCCCAGACACCGGGCTATTCACCCGGCTACTACCCGCCGCGCTGAGATGCGCCGCGCCCGCTTCGCGCTCGTCGCCACCGGCCTGCTCTTCTCGGGCGTGCCGGCGCACGCGCAGACCTACGATCCCAGCTATCCCGTCTGCATGCAGATCTACGGCCCGGTCGGCTATTTCGACTGCCGCTACACTTCGCTCGAACAGTGCAGATTTCTCGCCGTCGGCCGCTCCGCGAGCTGCGCCGTGAACCCGTACTTTCCGCAGAAGAGGTCAAAGGCTCCCCGGCGGCCGAAGCAGGCCGACTAGGCGTGCTCCCATGCCGGGACTTGCCAACTTTGACGCCCTTGCGAGCTTAACGCACTTGCGAGCTTTTCCATCGCGCCGACATTGCCCGCTCACCCTCTCGTCGCGTATTCGGAAGTTACTTTCCGAGCGAGGTCTTGCACGACAGCCAAGAACGCAGCCGACGCCATCGGCCGATACGGCTCCAAGGCCTGGTCCGAGGGCGGTAACGTCAGCAGCAGGTCCGCATCGCCATGACAATCTTGATAATCTTGCAGCCAGAGCGCTGTCACATGGACCGCCGGCACGGTGAGCAGGAAAGCCTCGAAGCGTCCTTCCCGAACTTCAGGAAGCTTCTCGGCACGACGGATCGCCTCCGACGTCGCTGCCACAAACGGCCCTTCGTTCAGGTCACCCAGTTCATACGTCGTCTCATACGTCGTCGCTGCCGACTTCACGATTGTCGCAGCAGCGATCGGCTCCTGTTCCTCTCCTCCACCATCATCAGCGGCGGTGCGCCGCTTCGCTTCAATCACAAGAAATCTCCAATTGCCTAGCTTCGCAGCCGCTCTGAGTTTGTCTGCGCGACGGATCTTGCCAAAAGCCAGATAGGCAATGCGATGCGGCAGGGAAATGAAGACCGCGTCGCGCTTGGCAGTGGAAAGCCTTGATCGCGGGAATTTCGGGTTGCCCACCCGGCTGGCCACCGCTCGCTTCACAGCTACGACCGCAGCCGCCGGAGGATCGCTGGGATGAATTGCCATCTTTTCTCTCCTTTCACGGTGGCGAGGTTCTAGACCGGGGCCTTGGTGAAGTAAGTGTCCGTCCAGACACCTTTGGCGTCCTGATAGTTTGAGCAAAATCGATCAAACTGGATCTCCGGTGTTAGGCCGAAAAGGGGATCCTCGATGACCAGGCTGTCGGTATCCTCCAGATATCCGACGATCGCGACGAAGTGCGCCGGTCCCTCCTCATCTTCGTCTCCCGACCAGACCGTGCGAACACAAATGGGTCGCCCTGCACCGATCTCCTGCTGCACCTCCATTCGTGTCGCTCGTTGGTCGAGGGCCAACACGGCGAGGCAGCGGACTCGGTTGAGCGGTGATCCGAGAGAATGCGTCACATCGAATTCCAGGCCCGGCGTGCCGCAAGGGAAATCACAGCAATCATGCCGGTTCAATTCAAGGTCGGCGATGCGGCACTGCGTGAAAGTACTGGTCTCGTCGTAATAGCGCGAGATGCTGGAAGCGACGGCTGCCCAGCACCAATTGATGTGACACTGATGTTGCATCGTGAAATCTGGCGCCAACTGAATCCGCGTCCTTTCGATGACGGAAATTTCTTCCACACCCATTGCAATACCTCGTGGTTGAGATCGATTGGTACAACTTCAATTCCTTGTGGCCGTGCGGAGCGCATCCTTGCAAAATCCAAGGATGCGATCTCGGCTGCGGCTTTAGGCACTGATCAAATGCTCTTGTTTTGCCGCCTCGGACACCGCATGGAAGGTGCCGCATAGCTGGAGGTACGGAAACACGGCTTCAGCGATGGCCTTCCCGGCAGCCGTGTCACTCGGATAGTGGACGCCAGCGATCTCGCGATTCTTCCCGATCCGCGCGGCCAGCGCCCTCAGTGCACTCTTGGCACCGGGGATAATCTCTCCCAGCGCCAGTGCCATCAGGTGACTCTCCAGCGAATGTCCGCTCGGATAGGAGGCGTGCCAGGGCGACGCGACCATTGGGAAAAGCGCCGGACAGACCTGTTGCGGCCGACCGCGATTGAACCTGAGCTTGTAGTAGACGGCGACCATCAGCCCAACATGATCGGCCATCTCCAGAATCTTGATCGTATTTGGATGCGCCGACGGCGAAAGCATGAGGACCTGCGCAAAATAGCCGACAAGCCTCACGTCCTGATCGACGATCTCATCTGCCAACCTCTTGCGACGATCCATCGACGCCCCAAGCAGTTCATCGATCTCGCCGAAAATCACATCGTGATCCGTTGGCGGGCCGGCGACAGTGATGGTTTGCCAATCGGTCCTGGCAAATTCGAGCAATGCGATCTGGGCAAAAAAGTCAGGGCGCCAGGCAGACAGCGGGAATGTCGCCCCGTAATTCAAGCTACCGGGCAGGACTCCGACGAAACTCTCGAAGATCGGGAAAGGACGCGGGGGAATTCCACCACCAACGTAACCGCCGCTGACTGCGCCGTTTCCGCCACCGCCGCCACCGCCGCCACCGCCACCGCCACCGCCGCCACCGCCGCCGCCGCCGCCGCCACCGCCACCGCCTCCTCCTGCAACACCAGGCATTGTGCTCTCCATCGAGGGGCTAATAATTTGAACCGGGCTCCTGGCCCCATCAATCCGGCAACCCAGCTGCTCCTAATCGCTCGACATACAAAGACCCCTGGGGCTCCTTGAACGGACAACGGCGCGCATAGTCCGATACCCTGAAGCCGGGCAGGATGTTCTTATGGTGCTGCGAAACCTGCCGCGCTTCCTCCAGGCGACCAACCGCGACGAGGCTTGCGGCGAGGACGCGCGCGGCGTTTCCAAAACGCGGGCTGAGGGTCAAAGACTTCTTCGACCAGCGAATGGCATCGTCAAACGTTCCGTTCAGATAATGATTTTGGCCGAGCAGGCAGAAATTGAAAAAGGCCTGTTGGCCAAGTGGTGAAAGCCGGATGGCGCGCTCCGCACGGGCGATTCCGGTTGAAGCATCGCCGATGAACCCGGGGGTCCCGCTCCCGAACACCCATGCCCACGAATTGCTGGGGGATATGGCAAGAGCCCGCTCACACAGGTCCAATCCGCTGTCGTAGTCACGAAAGAACATGCTCTTGCCGTGCCCCTGTATCGCGAGCGCGAGAGCATTTTGCGGGTCTCTTTCGATGGCACAATTGGACAGCCGGATCACGTCGGCCGAATCCGCATCGAAATCCGACGACCACCCCTCCGCGATCTTGAAATTGTGCCACTTCGCAGCGAACGCGTACGGCGCCGCGTATTCGGGGTCTTCCTCGCTGGCTTTCTCGAGCAGCCCTTTGGCGCGCGAGAAGCTCGCGAAATCGAATTTGTAGAGCAGCTCAAGCGCCCGCAGGAGGTAGTCATACGCATTGAGGCTCTTCGGCGGCTTTCGCAGCGCCCGCTTGATCTCTGCGCGACGCACATAGGCGGCGATCTTCTCAACGACACCAATGGCGATCTCGTCCTGGACTTCGAAAACGTCCGCGAGGTCCGTGTCGTATTTCTCGGCCCACACCACGGAGCCAGTCGCAACATCGACCAGCTCGACCGAAAACCGGAATCGCTTGCCCGATCGGCGAACGTGACCGCTGACGTAATAGCGAACGCCAAGCTTCTCGCCGATTTCGACGGGATCGATCTCGCGCTGACGAAACGGCATCGTCGACCCGCGAGACACCACCAGAAGCTCCTGAATATTACTCAGGCTGACAATGATGTCTTCGACGAAGCCTTCGGCAAAATAGCTGTCGTCGACCTCCGAAGAGCTGTTCGCAAACGGAAGAACGGCGATCGAGGGCAGTTTGGTTCGTCTCGAGGATTTGGTGGAAGCGCCGATCACCGTGCGGCGGTCCACTCCCGGCGAGAGCAGGAGAAAGGCATGAACCGGCCGCGACAGGTTCTTGAGATGAAGTTCACCCAGGTCGTCAAACTTGAATTCGCTCAGATCGGCGACTACTCGCAAAAGGGCCGACGACACCACAACGCCGCCCGCGGGAGCGACAGATTGCAAGCGTGCCGCGATATTGACGCCATGGCCGTAGACATCGTTCAGATCAAAGATGACAGGCTCCCAATGAACGCCGATGCGAAAGGCTATGCGGCGCTCGGGAGGTTGCAGGGTTTCAAGCCCGGTGACTTCACGCTGCAACTCGGAGGCACAGCGAAGGGCATCGAGCGGGCTCTCGAACACCGCGACGAAGCCATCGCCGGTGTTCTTCACAATCTCGCCTCGTCGACCGATCAAGGCAGGATCGATGACGCTCACGCGAAGAGCCCGATAGCGACTATGCGTCTCGACCTCAGCAGCTTCCATAAGTCTGGTATAGCTGACGACGTCCGCCACGAGGACGGCGCGGAAAGGTCGTTCGAATTCGAGGATCGTACCTACTTGGGAATTAAAGTCCTGTTCGGCAGCACCAACCAACCTCGCACCACTGTCGTTGGCGGTGTTCGGCGACGACGGGGGGACGCTCGTAGGCTCCGACTTCATTGATCCCTCAGCGGCGAATAAAGCCTCTTGCCGAGCAGAGTCTCGTCGTTGAACCAATCTGCAACACGCTAAACGCAATTCGGTTGAGGCGCTACCAAAATCACCCGAATGGCTCGGAGCGGCAGCGCCACAACAAGTCGCGGCGGAGAGTAAAAGGGGTTCTTCGGATTACCTCCTCTTGGCGATGAGCGGCTCGCACTGGAATAAGGCACCCAATCAATGCACTCTACCTTTCGAATTCCTTTTGAATTCCTTATGAATTCCTTTTGAATTTCGACAGCATTCGCGAATTCCTCACTTGCGCCGRGCCCCGAAGTGGAAGCCCTCGCGCCGGGCGCGATGGCAAAAGGTCGCGCCGACCGCTTCAACCGCCAATACACTTTGCTGCAGCTATGCAACTGGTTTGCCCTCAGGCGCGTCGACCCCGTCTGCAGAGTGGATAGCGAAGGTCGCGGGAAGGCCGAAGCGCACCGATGAGGCCACAGGCTCATGCGCGACGCGTCCGGATAGCGCCACACTTAAATCGGGACGCTGATATGCGGCATGCCTTGCATCGCGCCTCCGATGTTGACGCGGGCTGGCGCGGGTTTAAGTACGACGACAAATCTTGCAGGGGTGGCGACGTTCGCTGGGCTGGTTCCCGTTGACGCCACCAATGCAGGACACATGACGACCTCGCCTCACGCGACCTCGCCCCGCGCCTCAGCGCCCCCTCATCTCGCCATCGTCCTGTTCTCGCTCGCGATGGGTGGCTTTGCGATCGGAACCACCGAATTCGCATCGATGAGCTTGCTGCCGTTCTTCGCCGCCGACCTCGGGATCGACGAGCCGACCGCGGGGCACGCGATCAGTGCCTACGCGCTTGGCGTGGTGCTGGGCGCGCCGCTGATCGCCGTGCTTGGCGCCCGGTTCGCCCGGCGGACGCAGTTGCTGGCCCTGATGTTGGTGTTCGCGCTCGGCAACGCGCTCACCGCGCTCGCGCCGGGCTTCGGCTGGATGATCGCGGCTCGATTTCTGTCGGGATTGCCGCATGGTGCCTATTTCGGTATCGCCGCGCTGGTTGCGGCCTCGCTCGTTCCGCAACAACGCCGTTCGCAGGCGATCGGCCAGGTGATGCTCGGCCTGACCACTGCCACGATCATCGGCGTGCCCCTGGCCAATCTGATCGGCCAGGCGGTCGGCTGGCGCGCGAGTTTTGGCTTCGTGTCGGTGCTGGCGTTGATCACGGTCGTGCTGTGCGCGCTGTTCGCGCCGCGCGATGCGGCCGGCCGGTCCGACCCGCTGCGCGAGCTCGGTGCGCTCCGAAACGGCCGCATCTGGATCACGCTGGCGATCGGCGCCATCGGCTTTGGCGGCATGTTCGCCGTCTATACCTATCTGGCGACGACGCTGATCGAGGTCACCAAGGTCAGCACCGCGGTCATCCCGTTCTTCCTCGCCGTGTTCGGCATCGGCGCCACGCTCGGCAATCTATTCGTGCCGCGCTTTGCCGACCGTGCCTTGATGCCGACGGCAGGCGTCATCCTGCTGTTCGCCGCGGTCGCGCTGCTGCTGTTTCCGCTTGCCGCCGGCAATCCCTGGCTGCTCGCGGTGGACGTCTTCGCGATCGGCGCCAGCGTCTCGCTCGGCGCCATCCTGCAGACGCGGCTGATGGACGTCGCGGGAGACGCGCAGGCGCTCGCTGCTGCGCTCAACCATTCGGCGTTCAACACCGCCAATGCGCTCGGCCCGTTCCTGGGTGGCATCGCCATTCGCGAGGGGCTCGGCTGGACCTCCACCGGTCCCGTCGGAGCCGCGCTCGCGCTTCTTGGCTTCCTGATCTGGATCGTCGCCGCGCGCGAGGCCCGAGCCGCGCCGGACGAGGACGCCTCGAGCGACGCTGCCTTGCTGAAGGACGCTCCCGCGCGGCCGGCGCCACCGCTGGCGCCGGATGACCGAAGCCGTTCGGATGCCGTCAGGGATCCGGTGGCTTAGCGGCAGCTCAGCTTTGCCAGGGCGTGTTGCGGATGCGCGTACACACGTTCGGCTTGTGGAAGCTGGGATCGTGATCCTGGATATAGTCGAAATTGACGGTCCCGAATGTCGTCTGCGGCTTCTTCAGCGCTGAGCAGGTCTGCACCTTCAGAAACTCGTTCTTGAAATCGCCGCGCGGGAACGCAGCGATCACCTGATCGCGCTGCTCCGGCGTGTACTCGTCATATCCAACGGCCCCGACGTCCACCACAACTCCTGCCCTCGTGAGGGCGATTTCCGGTCTCATATATTCCGGAATACCGGGTGTGGTGTGCAGCGCAATCGCCTCCCAGACTAGATCGGCCTGCGGCTCGGCGATGCCGCGTGCCCGGAGAAAGTCCCGCGCGGCGTCGGCACCGTCGACCTCAAATCGCTTTGTTTCGGTGTGGTAGTGATCGACCAGGCCGAGGTCGTGAAACAGCGCCGCGACATAAAGCAACTCGGAATCGAATTTCAGCTTCTGACGCAGCCCCTTCATCGCGCCGAACACGTAGACGCGGACCGAATGGTTGAACAGCATCTCGTCTTCGTAGCTGCGCACCAGCTCGGCGGCCTCGCGCGCCAGCTTGCTGTCGGGAATTTTCACGCCGGAAATCACGCTCGTCATTTTCCAACTCCTGCCTTGCATTGACGTCGGCCGATGCCGTTCGTGGCCCGTCAGGCTGTCTTCTCGACGGCGGCCTGCGGCGTCTTACGGAAGCTGATCGCCATACGATTATACGTGTTCATCAGGCCGATCGCGATGGTGAGATCGACGAGCTCGCGCTCCTCGAAGACCGCGCGCGCGGCTTCATAGGCCTGATCCGGCACGCCGGTATCCGCGACGCGGGTCACCGTTTCGGCCCATGCGAGGGCGGCGCGCTCGCGCGCGTCGAACAGATTGCCGGCTTCCTCCCACGCCTGCAGCAGAGCGAGCTTTTCGATCTTCACCCCGCTCTTGAGCAGATCGCGCATATGCATGTCGAGGCAGTAGGCGCAGTTGTTGATCTGGGATACGCGCAGATAGACGAGGTTGATCAGCGCCGCCGGAAGATTGCTCTGCATGATGTAGCCGTAGACACCGCCCAAGGCTTTCACACCCGCCGGCGCGATACGGTCGTAGTCGAGACGCCCTGTCATTGTCCTGCTCCTTGATGATCGATGCCCGGCCCGTGTCTCTGCCATAAATGCCCCTGCCCTGGTCCACAAAAAAGCACCAAGAACGCACGAAAATCGTGTACCACGGGGCATGACCAAACCGCTGCGGCTGGAACTGGATCGCTCTGCGAAGACGCCGCTGGCCGAGCAGATCCATGGGGGCATCAGGGCCGCCATCGCGAACGGCGTGCTCGCACCCGGAGCGCGCCTGCCCTCCTGGCAGGACCTGGCAGCCCAGCTTGGCGTCGCGCGGGGCACCGTGCGCGCGGCCTATGAAAAGCTGTCCTCTGCCCAATTGATCGTCGCGTCACGCGCAACCGGCACGCATGTCGCGGATCGGCCGCCGCTTCCCGTTCGGAAGGACAAGGCCCCTGCGCCCGGCTCGTTCATGGAGATGTACCAGGAGCTCACGGCGGGGCCGGCAATCTTCCAGATGGGCGTGCCCGCGCAAGAGACCTTTCCTGCCAAATTGCTGGCGCGCATGCGCGCGCAGGCGGTTCGCGCCGAAATGAGCGCGCCGGCGATCTATCCGGATCCGCGCGGCGAGCTCGACTTGCGACGCGAGATCGCAGCCTACCTCGCGCTGGCGCGCGGGATCGCATGCACGCCGTCGCAGATCATCATCACCAGCGGTTTCAGCGGCGGCCTCGGATTGGCGCTCCGTGTCCTCGGCCTCGAGTCAAAGACGAAGGTCTGGATGGAGAATCCGGGCTTTCCCTTCACGCGGCACGGTCTCGCGCTTGCAAGACTGTCGATCGCGCCGATCCCGGTCGATGCCGACGGCATCGATGTCGAATATGGCCTGAAACATGCTCCCGACGCGGCGCTGGTTGTCGTGACGCCCGGACAGCAGGCGCCACTCGGATCCACATTGTCGCTGGCGAGGCGTTCGCGCCTGCTCGACTGGGCCACCCGGCGCAAGGCGTGGGTGATCGAGGATGACTATCTCAGCGAGCTGCAGCTCAAGGGCCGAGCCACGCCGGCACTTGCCTCGCTCGATCGCGCGGGCCGCGTCATCCACATCGGCTCCTTCAGCAAGACCGTGACCCCTGCCCTACGACTGGGCTTTGTCGTTGCGCCGGCGGCTCTGGCGTCGCGATTTGCCGAAGCCGCAGCTTGCCTCGCGCCAGCGCCCGGGCCCGCGGTGCAGCTCGCGACCGCCGATTTCATACGCGAGGGCCATTATCTGCGGCATCTCCGGCGCACGAAGCGGGTCTACGCCGCGCAAGGCGATGCATTGCTCAAACAGCTTCGGACGCGCACCGCCAACGTTGCGCTTGCCGGATTGGCAGCGGTCCTGCGGCTGCCGGATGGAGCGCCCGATCTCGCCATCGCCAGGGAAGCGGCATCGTTCGGGCTGGCGCCTACTCCGCTGTCGCTCTGGTATGCGTCCACGGCTTCGGCGCGCCCCGGTCTGTTGCTGGGTATCGCCACATCTCCGCAAAAGCGGATCGAGGCTTCCTGCGACAGGCTATTCGAAATCATCGATCGTCTGACGTGACGAACGCTGTATTTCGAGAAAGCACGATGTGCCGCCTGGCGCAATAAACGCGCGTCCGCATGCCACCAAAAGTTGTAGGCGCGCCGATCATCATGTAACGTCGACGTCTATCTTCACCGCGCGTGGCCCAGGCGTTACATGCTTGCCCGTATTTTGTTTCTCGTGGCCATGCTGCTTCCATGCGCACTGCACGCCGAGGAAACGCCTGCCGAAAATGCCGGATTTGCGCGCAGGCTGACAATCTATCTTGCCAAGGGGGCACCGGACGCGTGCGGGCCCGGCTGCGACCACTGGATCGCCATCGAGGGCGAGATCGATGGAGACGCCAGCCAGCGCATTCGCCGCTTCCTGGCCGGCGTCAAGGACACCCTGCGTCCGATCTACCTTCATTCGCCCGGCGGGAACGTGGAGCAGTCCTACGTCATCGGCCGGCTGCTGCGCAGTCGCAAGGCGGTCGCGCGGGTCGGCCGGACGATCGCGACGGCGTGCGCCGCCGGCACACAGGTGGACGCCGCCTGCCTGAGGACCAAGGCCGTCGGCGGCGAGGTCGAGGCGGAGCTCACGACCTATCATGCGATGTGCAACTCCGCCTGCGGTTACCTGTTTCTCGGGGCGACATCACGCGAGGTCGCTCCCGACGCCGCCCTGGCGGTCCATAACTCCAGGCTGGTCCTCGTCTTTCACGGGCATCCGGCGCCGCAGGCGGTCGCGGAATACAGGCAGCGCCGGATCGCGAACGCCGTCCGCGACCGCGCTGCGTTCATCGCGGCGATGGGGATCGGCCGCGAGCTCGACGATCTCATCCGTACCGTGAAGTTCGAAAATCTGCATATGCTGACGCGAGCCGAGCTCTATCGTTTCGGAATCGACACGCGACCGTTTGCCGAAGGGATGTGGAGGCTGGAGAAGGCTACGCGGCCGTTCATCAGCAAGATCGCGGTGATGAAGAAGGAAAGCGGCTCTTCGTTCCGGACGATGGAATGGCGCATGTTTTGCGAAACCAGGAACCGCGTGCCGCTGCTGTTCGCGGGCGAGATCGACGAGGCGAGCGTCGGCAAAAGTACGATCATGATGACGGCGGACGCCGACAAGGACCAGGAAGCCGGAGGGTTTCCGGCGCGGGCCGCGAAGTACGAGATGTGGAGCGGCAGTATCGACCCTGACATGGTCAAGGCGATCATGGCGTCCCGCTCCCTCCATGTCCGGCGGACCACGCCGATGCCGGACGAAAAGGTGGACGTCGCGAAATTCGACATCGACCTGACGGGCCTTGCGTCGATGCGGACTCAGCTTGCGGCGGCGTGCTCGTCGATCGCGGCCAAGCCGAAAGGTCCCTGGCCGGCAAGCCCTTGGCCAGCAACTCCGCTGCCGAACGTCACCGCGCCGCCTTCGACCGTGCCGTCGCCGTAAGCCCAGGAGCGCCCGATCCTTGTTGGGCGCGCACCGGCAACCTCCTGCCGTTCATCCCTCCGGCACCCCGGCCATGCGCATGCCCTCATACACACGCTCGCGCCCGGCGAGATAAGCCGGATGGTCGCTCGTCACGCGGGCCCGGTAGCGGCGGAGAGTGAAGGTCGGATTGGGCACAAGGCCGGCCTGTGCGGCGGCCCGCGCCTCGTCCGGTGAGCCGAGCAGCGACAGCGCAGCGGCGAGATAGTAATGCGGGAGGGGATGATTTCGGTTGGCCTCGATGCTCCGGCGCAGCCAGGCAACCGCTTCCACGTCGGCGCCGAGAAACAATTTGGCGAGACCGACAAACATGAACCACCGGTAGGCGTAGGAATCGCGAGGAGAGAGGCGAAGCGCCTCGCGGATATGGGCCTCGGTCTCGCTACTGCGACCGAGAAAAAACTTGGCGAGACCGATGAAGGCATGAGCGTCGGCCAAATTGTGATCCAGTGCCAACGCCCGCTCGCATTCAGCGATGGCTCGGGCCGGGTTGCTAAATGATTGGACCAGACCCAGGATGCTACGGGCCCGAGCATGGTTTGGCGCAAGGGACAGAGCCTTGGTTGAGGCTGCCTCGGCCGCCGCCAAGTGCGCTTTCCAGTCGTCGGTGACAAGATTGGCCCCAAGCGCCGCTTCAACCCGCGCCGAGCCGACCAGCGCCTCGATATTGTCGGGATCGAGTGCCAGGGCGCGGTCGAAAAAGGCCTGCGCTTGCGTCATGTATTGCGGGGTCGTCCCATTGTTCTCGTAAGCCCAGCCCTGGAAATACAGGTCCATTGCATCGGGATGGGTTGAACGTTCCGCTCGCCGCGCTTCAACCTGAATGAGCTGGGCATTTAGCGTGTTTGCGAGCCGCGATACGATCTCGTCCTGCATGTCGAACAGGTCGGCGACGGGTTTCTCGAACCTCTCGGCCCATAGGTGATTGCCGGTTTCGGCATCGATCAGCTGAACATTCACCCGAAGCCGATTGCCGCCTCGTTGCACGGAACCTTCGAGCACATAGCGGACGTTCAACTCGCGTCCGACTTGCTTTACATCGACGGCTTTGCCCTTGAAGGTGAAAGCGGTGTTACGCGCGATCACGAATGAGCCACTGATGCGCGAAAGGTCCGTGGTCAGGCTGTCGGTCACGCCATCAACGAAATAGTCCTGCTCGGGATCGCCTCCGAAGTTCGCGAACGGCAGTACGACGATGGAAAGGCGTGGCGCAGGAATCGACATCGCAACTGTCGCGGCATCGGACCGATCTGGATCAGCGGTACCCTGAAACTGTTCACCAGAATCGGCTGTGGGCGCCGCGTCTGCGGGCCTCTGCACTTCCTGCACCGTTCCAACGAAACGGAAGCCCTTGCGCTGCAGGGTTTTGATGAGACGCTGTTTTTCGCCGGAATCGCCAATCACACTCCGAGCGACGTTCAGCCGCGTCGTCAGTGCCGCATCGGACACGACACGGCCGTTCCAGATGGTCTTGATGAGGTCGTCCTTGCTTACGACCCGTTCCCTGTTGCGGATCAGGTAGTCGAGCAGGTCGAACACCTGCGGCGCAACCGAGACCACGTGCGCCCCGCGGTAAAGCTCGCGAAGGTCGGTGTCGAATGCGTACTCGTCGAAGAGATACCGCAAGCTGGCAATTCCCTGGGTGGCTTTCCCCCGTCGGTCTCTCGCGCCGGTTGCAGCGCAAGAATAAGCCGCCGGTGAAGAGAATGTAAGCAGAATGTCAAGAGCGCCCGCCCATGGCCTGCTACCATCCTCGGGACGGCACAATTTGCTCGGGAAGCAATCCATGAGCACGACCAACGGCTTGCCGTACCGCGCAGCAGTGCCCCGAGCAGCGGCTCAGGATTCAACGTAGGGCCGTCCGCTTGAAGGACTGGCAGCAACGCCACGACGCGCGTCCTCGGAATACAAACATGATGGAGACCGTGATGGCATTGAAGATCACGCGCCGCGCCTTCATCGCAACCGGCGCAGCCACCATCGCTTTGTCGTATCATGATAGCGGGTGGACGCAGACCTGGCCCTCCCGGACGATCAAGATTGTTTGCGCCTATCCCGCCGGCGGACTTGCGGACACCCTCGCGCGCGTCTACGGCGAATACCTCTCCCAGAAGCTCGGCCAGCCGGTGATAGTTGAGAATAAGGCGGGTGCCAGCGGTTCGATCGCTGCAGCAGCCGTGAAGCAATCGCCACCGGACGGTTACACGTTACTCCTCGCCATCACCGCAACTCTGGTGCAAAGCCGCGTGCTATTTAAGACTTTGCCATACGACGCCGACAGAGACTTCGCGCTCATTTCCAGCATGTCGGCAGGATATCTGCCATTGGTCGCCTATAAGGCGACCAATGCCACCAATTTAAAGGAGTTCGTCGAATACGCCCGCAGGAACGTGACCAACGTCGGGACCTTCGGCGCAGGCTCCTACCCTCATATCGTCGTTGCAGAGCTCAACAAGCAGTACGGGCTGCAGATGAAAGCCGTGCACTACCGCGGCGAAGCGCCGATGTGGCAGGACCTCGCGGCCGGCGTGCTCCAGGCGGCGATGGGGAGCTACGCCAATGCCGTCAACGCGCTGGAATCCGGAGTTGGGAGGGCAATCGCCGTGCAGACGAGGACGCGGAGCAGAAAGCTTCCCGACGTTCCCACATTTTTCGAGCAGGGTGCCGAGTCCGAGCTCTTTGCTATGACCGGTTACGTCTTTCTCGCCGGTCCCATCGGCATGCCGCAGGACATCGTGGAGCGTGTTTCCGGCCTGATGGTGGAGGCAGGCAAGACCGACAAGATACAGAAGCTGCTCGACGCGTACGGCATCGATGAGTCGGCTCAAGGACATATCGCGTTCAGAAGGCTGTACGACAGCGAAACGCCTCCCTTGGTGGCTGCCGTGAAGGCATTGGGGCTGACGCCTGAATAGCGTGCGGATGCCGGCGCCCGTCCGCCTTGCAGATCGCCGTGGGGCCACGAGCGGATCTGTGCGCCATCGACTGAATGGATGAACCCCTCACCTCAGGAGAACTCAGGGAACAAGCACCGCTGGCATTTGTCCCGTTGGCAGCGGTACAAACTGATTCTGCTGCCCCGGAGCCATCGCCAGGATCGCCAATGCAATTGCGAGGACCGCCAAGAGTCTGGCCATCAATCAAATCCGCTGAAGATCCTGTTGGTACGTACGAGATGATCTTGGCTTTGCGCTCCTTTGGAACGGCAATCGTTCGACAGCGACTGGGATCGACCGGTCACAATCAATACATGCATGCTGAAGTAATCAGCACCGTGAACATGTCGACGTCGAACTCGTTCTCCAAGCTAAGTCCGAACCGCTCCAGCCATTTATCCTGAGCCAGGTAGGCCAACTTCTCTCGCGCCTGTGGGCAAACAAATTTGAGCCCTCCAACATTCTGAAGGTGATGGACCATTTCGTGTACCAGGACCGATTGATCGGTCGGCGAAGTGCCACCCCAATCATCAGGAAGCAGGATCGTTCTCGTCTCGTTGTCGTAAAGTGCGACAACCTCGCGCTGAGCTAGTTGTCCATCGCTTTCCATGAAGCCTTGCGAAGAAGTACGGTCCCTTGCACGCAACCTCGCAAGCTCCATCTTCGACGCAAATTCAACGACGGGACGCTGCTTGATGGCAGGCAGGTCGAAATTCGATGAGAGCCAAGTCACAATGTCATCCAACAGGGCTTCCGCAAGTTGAGCTGCATCAGAATGCAACGAAACCGAACGCGACTCGGCGGACGCGCCGCGCTCCAAAGCATATTCGCAATCGGCTTTAGAGGATGTGGCTAACGTCAGGGAGGCTATCGCCGCGACCAAGAGGAATTGCTTGAACAAGAGGAATTGCTTGAACATGACCCTCTCCTCAGAGGCTGTTCGAAAAACACTCTTCAGAAAATCAGTCGGCAGTAGAATGGCTGGAACATAGCACTTGCCTGGCGGCGTCGTTGTGAACCCATTCACACCCAAAGAACTCACAACGCCGCCGGTTACCGAACATGCTGGCGAGCGGCGTACCTCGTACTTCACCGGGACACCGGCCGGCCGTTCAGCAGACGACGGAACCACGTCGCTAGTGCGTGACATCGGACATGAGCGCCAGGGCAAACCGTTCAGAAGACGTTGCTGCCTTGGCATCCCGAACTGCAGCAATCAAGGCCGTACGCCCGCTGGAATTCGGCGGACGAGCCTAGTTCGTCTTGACGAACTTGTACGTCCCCTTCTTGTGGCCAATGACCTGACTGATGCCATCGAAGTTGCTCTTGAGAGGGTCGATGGTGACGACGAGCGCGGCCTGGAGACCTTCGAATTTGCCGGTCCCACCCGTTATGTTGCAATTGTTGGGGGATGCGGGCATCCAGTCGCATTGCTCGAACAACTGGTCGCCGTCCTTGTCGATGTAAGTACAGAACCCGTGAATTTCGGCGGTCTTCGCAGACGGATCCGTCAGGCGGCTGAGCTGACAACGTCCACCCATGTTGTTGAGTACAGGATTTCCCGCCTCGTTTGAGGCTGCCATGGCCTGGTTCATGACAGCAAATTCTCTGCCGCCGCCGATCGCCATCGGCTTGGGAGCAGGAATCGGCGTCGCGGTGAATATGACCGAGACGGGGCCCTCCGGCGGCATGCTCTGAGCCTGGACACTCGTCGTTGCCAGCACTGATGCGACTGAAAGCAACGCGAGGTTTGCGTGCAAATTGGCCATCGTTGGCTCCCTTTGAGGTGGTGCAGAGAACGATTGCGGGCAGAGAAGGCTATGCCTTGAGTTACTTTGCGGCCTGCTGCGGCTGGGGCGGCGGCGGTTTGGGGACCGACGTGAGCATGCGAATCTTCCATTGCCCGTCCTCACGAACATCGAGAGCGGTCCAAACAACGGTGAAGTCTATGGGAGCGCCTGTCTCGCTGTTGCCGGTAACGCGAGATTCGCCGGTGACCAGGGCCATGCTTTCTGACAATGACTGAACCTCGATCGTCTTGACCTCGAGGCGACTAACTCCCGCCTTGAAAGCGTTCTCGTAGTATCTGGCATTGTCCACGACGCCGTCTTCCGTCACGCGCATATAGTTCTTGGTGTAAAGCGAAGTAATCCCGGCAGCGTCCTTGTTGCTGAAGTACTGCTCGTATGCTGAACCTATCTTTCCAAGTTCTTCCTTGAGATTTTGATCTGACGCAGTCGCAGGAATTGCCGATAGTAACAGTGAGATGCATACAGCTCCGAATCCGCGCATGATGTCACTCCCTACTGTTGACGCCGCTCCAGACGAGACTTGAGACGAGGCTTGCCTCCATCCCCGTGAACTCCCGACGCCGCTGCATTTGAGCCGGCAGCCTCGTTGTTCTCCATGGACAGGAAATCTCCCTTGATCTGACGCAAGGAATTTTCTCCGCAGTCAGCGCTGCTCGAAACTTGGTTGTTCGTCTTCATGGTGGCAGCAGAGCGGCCGCGATTCCGCCGCTAAGGTCAGGCGGCCGCACGAAAAGAAAACGGGAGGTCGCCGGTATTTCAGCGTCATCTCGGCCGTCCTGGCCGATCAGGATCAATCCGGCTCCGCCATTTGCCACGTTGAGAACCACGGGCTCTCCGCTCCACGTCTTGATCGGCTGCATTCCCACGATGAGGAATTCGCCCATGGGCTGATCAAGATATTGAAGGCGCAATTGCGGACCGACCTCCGCTGCAGCAAGTTCAAAGCCGAGTTGTCGGGCCCGCGCGTAAATGACGGCCAGAGGCACGCTATCGGTTTTGAAGCCGAGCTGGACCGCGGATACCGCCAAAAGCTCCACGTCCATCTTGTTAGAACTGACGGTAAATGCCGGTCGAGCGAGAACTTCCGCGGCCAACCCGCCGATATTGCAACCCACGGCATCCAATGCATTGCGCAACGCGAAGGAGTTGCCAAAAGTGCCGACCGCAATCGTCTTCCAAGTCGGAACGTCGCGGGCGGACCCGATGAGTTTTTGCGGCAAATCAACTGCACGAACTTTGCCGAGTTTCAGTTGATTCTGTAACACGTCGCGCGCCGAGCATTGTCCCCACGCCCTGGGCGCGAACTGAAACAAGGAAGCGGCACAGAGCAATGCAACCATCAAGCAATGGCTGCCCCACCTCGCGTTCAGATGGTGATGTGGTGCGGCACGATCCGCGTGGCTTGTCAGTATGCACATGTCGAAGATCGACTTGCTGCAAAGTTCAACTGAAAAAAGCCCGCCTCCGAGTCAATGGGAAGAACGGAGGCCAATGAAAAACATCGTCCGACCGCACTCAAAAGGGGAGCCGGAGGCGGGACACGATTGGCTCAACTATTCCAACTTCAAACAAACGGGCGGCGGTCCGTAAGCCCGATCGCCCGCCGCATCAAACCGAAACGGAATGACGTGCTCAAACGTAGCACCACGAGTCCCTCGGTACAATCAGCAACTCCGCCCACCAGCGTGCATTGCGATCACTCGATCGCGCTTCGCCGCGAACACCACTCTGAGGCCGCAGTCGTTTGTCATAGGTCACAAGCCGCGACTGTTCGCCGCAAGCTCATCGGCGACAATCGCGCGATCGCGCCATCGCGCGTCCGTCGGCCGCGCCCTCGCCCGCATCGCCACTCCGTATTTCACCGGGCAACGTGACCATCCCTGTGCCTATCACAATCGACCGCGCGCAGACGCCGGAGTATTCATCGAGCTATTCTCGGCAGATGGGCTCACATCGTCAGCGTCCGACCTCAAGACGATGAATCATCGGATGAAGAGCTGCTCCATTTCGAGCACACGAGGTTGCAATCCAATGACGATCCGGCGCTGAAGCTCGTCATCTAAACGCCGGTCTCGGGCGTCGGCTCAAGATCGCCTGGCGTCCGCTTTTGAGGGCCAAGCGGAGCGCAGCGATCCGTCAGAGCAACGCCGCTCGTGACCCGTCGGCGGACGTCCCTTGATCTAGATCAACCAGAACGCGGCGCTTCGCCGCTTAGCTGGCTCATCCTCCTTTGCCTGAGTTGGAGGGAAATAGGAAAACACCCGCAGTGGCGGCACTACATCGCCCCACTCGGCCAATGCAGCGAATTTCAGGAGAACCCTTATGCAAAAGCATCTGTTGTCGCTTGCTGCGATCCTGTCGGGTTTGAGTCTCATCGTGTCGACATCGACCCCGAGCGCCGCTCAATCGATTTCTGCGGAAGAGGCACAAGCGATCGCTGCGGAGGCCTATGTTTACTTCTATCCGCTCGTGACGATGGACCTGACGCGCAAGCAGCTCATCAATTCCGATCCCAAAACTGCGGCAATAGGCGGTCCTCCGAACACGTTCGACAATATCCAGGCCTACCCGACCGCAGACATGAAGGCGGTGGTGCGGCCCAATTTCGACACGCTGTATTCGAGCGCCTGGCTCGACCTGACCCGCGAACCCATGGTCGTTTCGGTTCCCGATACCGGTGGCCGCTACTACCTGCTGCCGATGCTCGACATGTGGACCGATGTGTTCGCGTCGCCGGGATGGCGTACGACAGGCACCAAGGCAGCGAATTTCCTGGTCGTGCCGCCGGGCTGGAACGGAAACGTGCCGGCGGGCTTCGCACGTATCGACGCGCCGACGCCCTATGTCTGGATCATCGGCCGCACTAAGACCGATGGTCCTGCCGACTATGCTCCGGTTCACGAGGTGCAGAAGGGGTACAAGATCACACCGCTATCTGGGTGGGGTAAGCCCCCGGTCGCAGTGACACAGACCATCGATCCCAACGTTGACGTCAAGACGCCGCCGAAGCTGCAAGTCGACACGATGGCAGGCGATAAGTTTTTTGCCTATGCGGCGGAGCTATCCAAAGTCCACCCGCCACACATCACAGATGAGCCGATCATCGCGCGCATGGCGCGGATAGGTCTCGAACCGGGCAAGAACTTCGATATGACCAAAGCCGATGCCACGGTACGGAAAGCTATCGAGGATGCGCCGGCTCAGGCGCAAAAACTGATGGCATGGAAAATCCCTACGCTGGCGCGCGTCGCAAATCACTGGTCCATGAACACGGACACGATGGGCGTTTACGGGAACTACTACTTGAAGCGCGCGATCGTCGCGCAGCTCGGACTCGGCGCTAATCTGCCGGAGGACGCGATCTACCCGAACAGTGTTGGCGATGAAAACGGCAAGCCGCTCGACGGCGCAAACAAATACATCGTCCGCTTTGCCAAGGACGCGGTGCCGCCGGTCGAGGCATTCTGGTCAATCACCCTGTATGACGATGAAGGCTTCCAGGTTGCCAATCCACTCAATCGCTTTGCGGTGAGCAGCTGGATGCCGTTCAAGCGCGACGCCGACGGATCGCTCACGCTCTACGTCCAGAATGACAATCCGGGCGGCGATCGCGAAGCCAACTGGCTGCCCGCGCCCAAAAGCCCGTTCAACCTCACCATGCGTCTTTATGCGCCAAAGTCGGAGGCATTGACCGGCGTGTGGAATCCACCCGCCATCAAGCGGGTCGATAGTGAAACCGTTGGTCGGCAGCAATGACAATGCCAAGGGAGCCCGGCCGGGCAAGGCACGCGCGGCGAATTTAAAGCGCCCAAGAAAGGGCAAAGATGATTCCGCTTGCGAAACCTGAACCAGGATGACGCCGCCGAAGACGAACCTTCATCGAGATCGAACGGGAGGTTCGCTCCTCAAACGTCGCTCGATACATGCCTCTTGGACAGTTTACACAGCTAAGGAGGTAGCCCATGCCGATCGTTCAATTTACTCGCTTCAAAACCGACAAGGTCGAGGAAACGGTCCAGATCATCCGGCAGGCGAAGAAAATCTTTGAAAAACACGGTGCCGAGTTTCTTCGGCTCTCCCGTTTCCACACCGGTCACTGGGCAGGAGAGTTGCTGGTTACGACGCGCTACTCCAATTGGGAAGTCTACGGCAAGGTGCAGGAGGCCGTGGCAAAGGACCCGGAGTTCGCGCAGCTGCAGGCTGATGGAATGAAGATTGCCGAACTGCAGGGCCGTAATATCGCCGTCAGCATCGATCTCTAGTCGGGGCGCCGCCCCGCAAACCACAATAAGTGCGGAGGCCGCCGGACATATGCCGGTGGCCTTCCCGATCTGATGACGGCGTTCTACGCCCCGACCGGCGTATAGATCACGAGCTTCAGCGCGGGATCGTCGTTGGCCTGAAAACTCGTGTGCTCGAAATGCAGCACGCCCAGAGTTGGATGAGACATCGTCTTGAGGCCCGAGGCGGTGCTGCGGATTTCGTGGGCCTCCCACCATTTGACGAATTCCGGGCTGCCCTGCCGCAGCCGCGTCAGCAACTCCGCAAAGGCGGGATCGCCGGCCCAGACGTCGTGGGTGGCGCGAAACATCGCGACCATGCGCTTGGCGACCTCCGCCCAGCCCGTGCCGTAAGCCTTGCGCGTCTGCTTGTTGGTCATCATCAGGAGCATCGTGTTGCGATCCTCCTCCGGCAACCGGCCGAACGCAAAAACCTGCTCGGCGGCTTCGTTCCAGGCCAGCACGTCCCAGCGCCGCCCGGTGATATAGGCCGGATGCGGCAGGCTCTCGATCAGCCGCAGGATCGGCGGCGGCACGATCTCGCGCGTGAACGCCCGCTTGTCGCCGTCGCGCGCAAGCGCCTTGAGGTGCGCATGCTCGGTCTTGCTCAGCCGCAGCGCACGGGCGAGCGCATCGACGGTGGTCACCGAAGGGCTGACGGTGCGGCCCTGCTCGAGGCGGATGTACCAATCGACACCGATGCCGGCGAGCTGGGCGACCTCCTCGCGGCGCAGGCCCGCGGTGCGCCGGCGGCTGCCCGCGGGAAGACCGACCGTCTTCGGCGTCAGCTTTTCGCGGCGGGACCGCAGGAAGTCGCCGAATTCGATGCGGCGCGGGTCGGCCATGATGTTGCGCTCCGATGGAGGGCCTTCGTAATACTAGGATAATACCAGGCCTTCCTGACCTGTCCAAGGCGGCGCATATGCCCTTTCACCCGACTTTGAGGTGAACATCATGAAAGCTGCCGTACTCAAATCCTTTGGATCGCCGCTGGTGATCGAGAATGTGCCGGAGCCGGTGCTCGGCACCGGCGAGGTCATCGTCGACGTCGTCGCCACGCGCGTCCTGTCCTACATGAACGAGGTTTTCAGCGGCGAACGAAACTACGCGCTCGACCTGCCGATCATCCCGGGTCCCGGCGGCATCGGCCGGGTGCGCGCGATCGGCCCGGACGCGACCAAGCTCGCCGTTGACGACTGGGTGTTCTGCGACCCGACGGTGCGTTCGCGCGATGACATCGTGGCGCCCGATATCGCCCTGCAAGGGCTCACGGCCGCCGGCCCCGGCGGTATGCGCCTGCAACGGCATTTTCGCCACGGCTCCTATGCCGAGCGGATGCGCGTGCCGACCGAGAATGTGAAGCGGCTTGGCGCGATCACGTCCGCGGAAGCCTCGCAATGGTGCGCGCTGGGGACGGCGCTGGTGCCCTATGGCGGCTTCCTCGCCGCCAACCTTCAGCCCGGCGAGACCGTGCTGGTGAGCGGCGCCACCGGCAATTTCGGCAGCGCGGCCGTCTCCGTCGCGCTCGCGATGGGCGCGGCCTGCGTGATCGCGCCCGGTCGCAACGACAGGATTCTGGCCGACCTCGTCCGCCGCTTCGGCGATCGGGTGAAGCCGGTGAAGCTCACTGGCAACGAGAGCGACGACTGCGAAAGCATGAAGCGCGCCGCGCCGGGGCCGATCGACTGCGTATTCGACATCATGCCGCCCTCGGTCAGCACGACCGTCGTACGCGCGGCGATCATGACGGTGCGCGCTTACGGCCGCGTCGTGCTGATGGGCGGCGTCGGCATGGCGGGCGGCGCGGGCCTCGATCTGCCCTACCCCTGGATCATGCGCAACTGCATCAGCATCCACGGCGTCTGGATGTATCCGCCGGATGCGGCGAGCCGCCTGATCGCGCTGGTGCGCGCGGGATTGTTGCGGCTCGACGAATACGAGGCGACGGCGTTCGACCTCGACCACGTCAACGAGGCGGTGGAACACGCCGCAGCGAATGGCGGGCCGTTCAGATTGACGGTGATCAGGCCATAACGGCCCCGCCGCTGCGGCGATGCGCCGTCGCAGCCGAAAGGCCCGACATGTCAAATGGCTGGAAGGCGTCACCCCGATCGTAGCCGGCCAAGGCCGGCTACTGTGCATGGGGTTGTTTTCGCAGTTTTTACTATTCGAGCTCGACGACCTGGCCGTTCGACAGCGACACGCGCCGGTCCATGCGGCCGGCGAGCTCCATATTGTGGGTCGCGATCAACATGGAGACCTTGGTCGCCTTGACCAGCTGCATCAACGCCTGGAAGACGTGATCGGCCGTGTGCGGATCGAGGTTGCCGGTCGGCTCGTCCGCGAACAGCACACGCGGCGCGTTGGCGACCGCGCGCGCAATCGCGACGCGCTGCTGCTCGCCCCCCGACAGTTCCGCGGGCCGATGGGTGATGCGGTCGCCGAGGCCGAGATAGCCAAGAATCTCCTTGGCGCGCTTGACGCTCTCCGACTTCTTCAGGCCGCGGATCATCTGCGGCATCATCACGTTCTCGAGCGCCGAGAACTCCGGCAGCAGCCGGTGCGACTGATAGACGAAGCCGATATCGGTGCGGCGGAGCTGGGTACGCTCGATGTCGGGCAGCTGCGAGGTCGGCGCGCCGTTGACGTAGACCTCGCCGGAATCGGGCGCTTCAAGCAGCCCTGCGATGTGCAGCAACGTCGATTTGCCCGAGCCCGACGGCGCGACCAGCGCCACCGATTGCCCGGCCCACAGCGCGAGCTTGGCGTTGTCGAGGATCGTCAGCGGCACCTCGCCCTGCAAGTACTGCCGCTTTATCTCATGGAGATAAATGACCGGTACATCTTCCGCCCCCTGCTGGCTCTCCATCAGCTCCTCACTCGTACCGCAGCGCTTCGACGGGATCGAGGCGCGCGGCGCGCCACGACGGGTACAGCGTCGCAAGGAACGACAGCGTCAGCGCCATGATGACGACCGCCGTGGTCTCGCCGACGTCGATCTCGGCGGGCAGTTTCGACAGGAAGTAGAGCTCCGGCGAGAACAGCTCGGTGCTGGTCAGCCAGGACAGGAATTGCCTGATGGACTCGATGTTGAGGCAGATCACGAGGCCGACGAAAAAGCCGACCAGCGTGCCGACCACGCCGATCGAGGCGCCCGTGATCAGGAAGACGCGCATGATCGAGCCTTGCGAGGCGCCCATCGTGCGCAGGATCGCGATGTCGCTGCCCTTGTCCTTCACCAGCATGATCAGGCCGGAGACGATGTTGAGTGCGGCGACCAGCACGATCATGGTCAGGATCAGGAACATCACGTTGCGCTCGACCTGGAGCGCGTTGAAGAAGGTCGAGTTGCGCTGCCGCCAGTCGACCAGGAACACCGGACGGCCCGCAGCCTCCGTCACCGCCTTGCGGAAGGCGTCGATCTTGTCGGGGTTGGTGGTGAACACCTCGATCGAGGTGACGTCGTTGCTGCGGTTGAAATAAGCCTGAGCTTCGGCCAGCGGCATGAACACGAAGCCGAGATCGTATTCGGACATGCCGATCTCGAACACCGCCACGATCTTGTAGGGCTTGATGCGCGGCGTCGTGCCCATCGGGGTGACTGCGCCCTTCGGCGCCACCAACGTCACGCTGTCACCGGCATGCAACGACAGCTGGTCGGCGAGGCGGCGGCCGATCGCGACCCCCTGCCCGTCGTCAAAGCCCTCGAGCGAGCCTTGCTTGATGTTCTTGGCGATCGAGGTGAGGTTGTTGAGGTCGTCGGAGCGGATGCCGCGCACCAGGACGCCCGAGGCGTTCCACGGCGAGGACGCCAGCGCCTGGCCATCGACCACGGGTGCTGCGAGCCGGATGCCCTGGACCTGGCTGAGGCGGTCGGCGACGTCCTTCCAGTCGGTCAGCGGCGATTCCAGCGGCTGCACCAGGATATGGCCGTTGAGGCCCAAAATCTTGTCGAGCAGCTCCTTGCGGAAGCCGTTCATGACAGCCATGACGATGATCAGCGTCGCCACGCCGAGCATGATGCCGAGGAAGGAGAACCCGGCGATGACCGAGATGAATCCCTCCTTGCGGCGCGCCCGCAGATAGCGCGCCGACAGCATCCACTCGAATGGCGCAAAAGGCGCGGTTTGCTTGGTCTCGGTCATGGTCTCATCCATCGCTCGATAATCCCATGATTCGGGGTCAATTGTGGCCGGATTGGCGGCCGCGATATCGCGCGATGAACAATATTCAGCCGACCAGCCGGGCGACCGCGTCCGCAGGCGACATCGTCTCGCGAGAGCCGTCACTGCGCTTCTTGATCTCGACCTTGCCCTCGGAGAGGCCCTTCGGCCCGATCATGATCTGCCAGGGGATGCCGATCAGGTCGGCGGCGGCGAATTTGGCGCCGGCCCGCTGATCGGTGTCGTCGTAGAGCACGTCGACACCCTTGGCGGTGAGCTCGGCGTAGAGCTTCTCGCAGGCCGCATCGACCGCGGCATCGCCCTGCTTGAGGTTGAGAATCGACGCGCGGAACGGGGCCACCGCCTCCGGCCATTTGATGCCGGCATCGTCATGGCAGGCCTCGATGATGGCGCCCAGCAGGCGCGAGACGCCGACGCCGTAGGAGCCGCCATGGATCGGCACATCGACACCGTCGGGGCCTGCAACCAGCGCCTTCATCGCGTCGGAATACTTCGTTCCGAAATAGAAGATCTGCCCGACCTCGATGCCGCGGGTGTTCACCCGCTTGTCCGCAGGCACTTCCTGCTCGAAGCGCGCGGCGTCATGCACGTCTTCCGTCGCCGCATAGACCGAGGTCCATTGCTTGATGATCGGCGTCAGGTCGCTGTCATAGTCGACGTCCTCGCCCGGCACCGGCAGGTCCAGCACGTCGCGATTGATGAAAACGCCGGATTCGCCAGTCTCCGCAAGCACGATGAACTCGTGGCTGAGATCGCCGCCGATCGGGCCGGTCTCGGCGCGCATCGGGATCGCCTTCAGCCCCATCCGCGCGAAGGTGCGCAAATAGGCGACGAACATCTTGTTGTAGGAGACGCGCGCTGCGGCCTCGTTGAGGTCGAAGGAATAGGCGTCCTTCATCAGGAACTCGCGGCCACGCATCACGCCGAAACGCGGACGCTGCTCGTCGCGGAATTTCCATTGGATATGATAGAGGTTGAGCGGCAGGTTCTTGTAGGACTTGACGTAGGCGCGGAAGATCTCGGTGATCATTTCCTCGTTGGTCGGCCCATACAGCAGCTCGCGCTTGTGGCGGTCGGCGATGCGCAGCATCTCCGGACCATAGGCGTCATACCGGCCGCTCTCGCGCCAGAGGTCCGCGAGCTGGAGCGTCGGCATCAACAGTTCCAGCGCGCCGGAGCGGTCCTGCTCCTCGCGCACGATCTGCTCGATCTTCTTCAGCACGCGGAAGCCGAGCGGCAGCCAGGCATAGATGCCGGCCGCCTCCTGCCGGATCATGCCGGCGCGCAGCATCAGCCGATGCGAGACGATCTCCGCCTCTTTCGGATTTTCCTTCAGAATGGGCAGAAAGAATCGCGACAACCGCATGGCAATACTCTGGGAATCAGTGATCGCCTGCAGTGAAAGCGGATTGGGAGCGAAAACACAAGACCGGGAATGAGGAAAAGCCGCTAAGGCGGCGGAATTCCTGTCATTTTTCCGTTGCCTTCAGGTTCAGCATGAACCGTACCGGCGCGCTTTAAGGCAGCCCCAGATCGAGTTCGTCCTCCAGCGTGACCTTCTCGAAATCGGTCACCAGCGCGTCGATCCGCACATGCCACCGCCCCGCAAAGGGAAGCTCGACCTTGCGCACATGCCAGTAGCCGTCCGGCTCGAGCGAGGCGCCCCGTTCCATCGGCTCGATGCCACGTTCAGGCAGGCTCAGGATCAACGTCACCTCCTTCGCGATCAGCGGCGTGGCCTCGCCGGTCATGAGCTGAAGCACGAAATCGTCGACGCCGGGTTTCCCAGGAGACACCAGAACCTGGAACATCGCCTTGTCGCTGTGGATGTGGATCGCCAAAGGCGTCTCGGGAATGATCGTCCGCGGCGGCGGGGAGAAGCGCCAGCCGGCGACGACGGCAAGGATGGCGAGTGCGATCGCGCCTTCCAGCAGGATCGAGCGCTTGAGCGCGGGCGTCCCATTCCCGTCCCGGGCCAGGGCCGGTGTCAGCCTGAACCGATTGAGCGCGGCGAGCGCCAGCAATCCCGTGACCAATGCAAGCTTGATCGAGAGGATGAGTCCGTAGCGGGTCTCGACCAGCGCGACCGGCTTTTCGAGCTGAACGATCGCGAGTGCGAGGCCGGTCAAGGCCAGCACGCCGACCGCCAGCGCAGCGATGCGGGAAAAGCGGTTCACGACGGGAAGCGTCGCAGTCGTCGGACTCGACACCAGCGCGACCAGCGGCGCGAGAGCACCGATCCAGATGGTGACGCCGAGGCCGTGGAGAAAGATCGCCGGCCGGGTCAACGCCTCCGGCGGGGCCGTTGCGGCGTGCCCGGTCATGGCAAGCGACAGGCCGACGCCGACGAGCGCGATGATCGCAAGAGCGCGCGCGTACCATGCGCTGCGCAGCGCCATCAACGCGAACAGCATCGCAGCAATCGCAACCAGCAGCGCGGGACCGGCGCTGGTCGCGAACGCGACTTTCCAGGGGGCGGCCGTCGCGAGAGCCGCTGGCGGCAGCCCGAGAAGATCCAGGCCTAACACCCCGAGAGAGACAGCGGCGCTCGGAATGCCGATGGCGAGCGCGACGCGTGGCACGGTCATGCCCGTCGTCGACCACGCAACCCAGCGCGCAAAGAACACGCCTCCGACACCGACGAACAGCCCGAGATAAAGACCAACCCGCGCCAACCAGATCAGCACGTTCAACCCGCGATCGGCATTGGCGGGAGGTTGCGTCCCCGTCGGCATGCCGATCGAGAAGATCACCGATCCCGCGACGGGATGGCCGTCCTGCGAGATCACGCGATAGCTGACGACCGCAGTGCCCTGCGGCAGGTCGGGCGGCATCGCGACCGAGATCGTTTCGCCCGACGCGCTGACGCGCGCATCGTCCCGCGCCCTGCCCGCGCCGTCGATCAATTGGATTGCGCCTGGCGTCACCGCCTCGTTGAAGCGCAACTCCACCGCCTTCGGCGCGCTCGCAAGCATGCTGCCGCTCGCCGGCTCGACCGCGACGAGCGCTGCATGCGCAGACGCGCCGGTCGTGAAGCCGACAACGCAGAGGAGCGTCGCGAGCGCGGCGAGCAGGCGCATCAGGGCTTTGGCAGGAGCTTCACGCCCGGTGCCGGCGATTTGCCCTCGTGCGAATGCCCTTCCCGGTCCGCCGGGATCTCGATCCAGCGGCTGACGCCAGTCTCACACTCCTGGACGACAGGGAAATACAGCGTCGTGTTCGGCTTCAGACTGTTGGTCAGGAAGCTGCTGATGACGAACTCGTCGTAATTGTGATCCGGCAGCTTGCCGCCGGACCAGGCCACCTCCCTGACGCCGGAGGCAAGCTTGTTGCCGTGATAGTCGTATTCATTGGCGTACTTGCCTTCGAAGACATCGACGCTCCAGCCCGCCTTCGGCATCGGCTTCACCGCAATCACGCCTTCCGGAATCTGCACCCTGATCTTCACCGTGGGCGAACCCGCGCAGCCGTGCGGCACGGCGAAGACGGCCTTATAGTAGGAACCAACCGTCGCCTGCTTGGTCTCGAGCGTGATATGCGCCGATGCCGGCGACGCGGCCAGCGTGGCGATCAGGAACAGGCAGGATTTCTTCGACATGCTTGGCCCTTCGATGGTCATTTGATCAGGATCGGCGATTCCACGCTGACATGATCGGCCTCGGAGATCGAAATTCCGAGACCCAGCATCCAGCGTCCGGGCGTCAATTGCGCGACCTTCACGTGCCAGCTGTCCTCGCGGTCGCGCGAAGCCTCGACCGGCGCGAGCTTCCGGCCGGACTGCGTGTCCACGAGCGTCACCGACACGGCTTTGGCCGTGAGTGGCGTCTCGTCCGTGGTTTCGAGCTGGATGGCGATCTCGACCGGGCCGGCGCGGCCCGGCGAGACCGTGACATTGGCCATGGCCTTCTCGGTGTGCAGGTGCGTGAAGAAGCTGTCGTCGTCCGTCGCCGCCGCAAGCGGTGTGGCGGCAACCGACAGCAACGCAGCCATCGCGAGCGCAAGGCCTGTGAGGGATCGACGCGAGGTCATCGGAGACTTGATCTGTTTCATCACATCTTCATTCCCGAATGATCCGGCATTTTCTTCATCATGTGCCCGCCGTCACCGGGCGCCTGCGCACCGACGCCCTGGACGTCGAGGGAGACGGCGACCTTGCCGGCCTTCTCGAATTCCAGCGTCACCGGTACCTTGTCACCCTGCTTGAACGGACCCTTCAGCTCCTGGAGCATCAGATGATTGCCGCCGGGCGCGAGCTTCACCGTCTTGCCGGCATCGATCACAAGCCCCTTGTCGAGCGGACGCATCTTCATCACACCGTTGTCCATCGCCATCTCATGGACCTCGGTCTTCCCCGCGATGTCGGCGGAAACACTGACCAGCCGGTCCGCTGTTGTCCCCTTGTTCTCGATGGTGAGATAGCCGCCGGCGACCTTGGCGCCGCCCGGCGTCGCCCGGCTCCAGGCCTGCGAGATGACGAGATCGCCGGCCTTGACGTCCTCGGCCGCCGCTGGTGCTGCGCAGAGCGCGAGAGCGAACGCTGCGAGCAGCACATCTTTCAACATGGTCTTCATATCGGTATTCCCGTTTGCAGATTGAATTTTAGTGTGTGGCGAGCTGTTGGCCCAACCATTTTTCGAGATCGGCCATCTCGGCCGAGCCTTCGATCGTGGTGATTGTCCCGTCCCGGGAGATGAGCATGGTCCGGGGAATGTCGCCCTGCCAGGCGGGATCGATCTCGAACCTCAAACGCTCGACAAAACCGTCGTTGAAGATGAAGTTCTCGGTCGACGACAGCCCCGCCTTATCAAGCATCAACTGCGTTGCCGCCGGCAGGTTCGGCACGAGATCGGCGCTGATCGTGACCACGTCGATCCCGGGATGGTCCTTCGCAAACTGCCCGAGCAGCGGCAGCTCGACCTTGCAGGGCCCGCAGGTCACGCCCCAGAAATGCACGAGCGTCGGGCGGCCCGCATGCCCCCTAAGGACGCCTTGCCAGGTGCCGCGCTCGAACGGTTTCAGGGCCGGCGCTGCTCCCAGCGTAGCCGTTGACGCGATCACGATACCCAGACCCAGAATGCCTGCAAATCGACGTCTCATGGCTGGTCCTCGATTGCTGTGAGCCGATAGCCGTCCGCTTTCGTCATCCATGACAAATAGACCTGTTGGCCATTGGAAACGAGCAAGGGATGATCGGATGTGTCGGTCGTGCTCGATATCGTCTTCGGCGGCGACCACGTCTCGCCGTCGTCGCGGGAGATCGTCATCTGGACCGAGGTCTTCTCGCCGTCGAACTCCTTCCAGACCATCACCGTTCCCACAGCCCCTGCGAGCACGTAAGGGCGCGTCGGATTGCGGCCCGGCTGCCCCAGCGCCATGGGCGCAGAGAAGGTACGGCCTTCGTCGCGCGAGTGGGCGTAGAACAGTCCCTTCCGCGTCTTGCCGTTCGTGTACCAGGCGATGTGATAGGTCCCGTTCGGCGCAACCGTGAGGCTCGGTCCGTGATGCGGGCAGGCGTTGATCTGCCAGTCGTCATTGCTGACCCGATGGATTTCACCCGGCGTCGAGACGTCGGCGAATGTCATGACCGCGTGGTCGCGCACGCCGCCGTCAAAAATGTTTCTGAAGATCACCGCCGGCCGCCCGGGCGCCGCGAATGCCAGCCCCAACCGGCAGCATTCGCAGGTGTTGTCACGCGCAAGCTTCGCCTCCGCGTAGGTGGCGCCGCCATCGCGCGACGAGGCGAAGAACAGCCCTGCTCCCTCGTACTTCCGTCCCGCCTCCTTCGCGGGGACGCGATTGCGCTTGTCCAGCCACGCCGCGAAGACCGTTCCATCCTGATCGAGAGCCAGTGCCTCAAAGCGCTGGCTCTCATTGTTGGCGGTGATGGGCTTCAGTTCCGCAAAGCTCTTCCCGCCGTCGGCGGAGCGTGTGTAGAGCACCTGGCCGTTAAATGCCTCATCCCGGAAGATCGAGAATGCGAGCGCGACGCCGCCCTTGCGATCGACCACGATCTTCGGCCGGGCGTCCGGCCCCCAATCAAGGTTCAGCCGCTTCGTCGTGACCTGGGTGGGCGCCGAGAAGCTGCGCCCCGCATCCGGCGAGCTCGCAACCGAGACCTGCTCGCCCGCCATCCAGGCCAGCCACAGCGTTCCGTCCGGTCCGAATGCGGGCGTCACCTTGGTTGCACAGCGCAGCGTCGGCTCCTCGCACGCCGCTTCGGAGGCATGCTGACCGTGCATTTGCGCGAGCGCCGCACCTTGCAGGAATGCAAGAGCGATTATCCCAAGCAAGCCACTTCGGACCATGGCCCTATTCCCTTCGAGAGCCCGGATCATCTGAATGCCACCTTCATACCCGCAACGAACAGGCGCGGCGAGCCCGCGTAGATCGATCCCGTCGTGTTTGCGAGCACGCTCGCAGGATTTTGAAGGCCGGCCGCCGTCACCGTATTGGCGATGTTGTTTGCCGACGCGACGTAGGTACGGTCGAAAACATTCCTGACTTCGAGGAACAGGTTCACGGATCTGAACGTGTCGGACACCAGATCGGTCTTGTAGTGGACGTTCAAATTGACCAGCTCATAACCCGGCGCCTTCAACAGATTTGCATTGTCCATGTAGAAGGAGTCCTTCCACTGGACTTCCACGAAGCCACCGAGACCTGCCAGTGGCCCGGCAAACTCGTCGTAGCCGACCCGGGCTGTCAGCTCGTTGGGCGAGATGCCGGGGATCTTGTTGCCGGCCCGGTTGAAGCTGAAGACCGCACCATTGGTGATGTTCTCGACATACTCCGTGTAGACCTCGTCGAGGTAGGTGTAGGCCGCCATGAACCGCCAGCCCGGATAGAACTTCCAATCGGCCGCAAGCTCGATGCCGCGATGCTCCGAGCGCGGCGCGTTGAACGTGTAGCTCGGGTTAGGTGAATTGACAGGTGTTGCCTGCGATACAAGTTCGTCGCGAAAGAACTCGTAGAAGCCCGTCGCGCTGACTTTGAGCGTGTTGTTCGGTGTCCAGTCGAAACCGAGGTCGTAGCCCAGATTTTTCTGAGCCTGGAGCTGGGTATTGTTGCCCGACAGCCCACTCGGCAGGACGAACAGGTTCGAAACCTGCGGAGTGCCGTACCCCGTAGCAACCCGCCCCCTGAGCACCCACTCGTTGTTCACCGTATAGAGCAACGCTAGTTCAGGCGCAGTGTTCTGGAATTGCCTGTCCGCGGTCGTCAGCGTCGTCGTGGTAATGCCAGTGGGGCCAGCGTACGCATACGCAGTGTTGATCCCCTTGAGAACGGTAGTTTCCCAGCCGATGCCTGCGACAGCCGTCAAGGATGTCGTCAGCTTGAGCTCTTCCCGCGCGCGAACGCCGTAATTGGTCGTCTGGCTATAAAGATTGCTCGACAGACTGCCGAGTGTGGCATTGCCCCCCGGCATGACGTTCCGCGTGTCGCTCGAGGCCGTCAGGGTGTTGTAGAAGGCACCGAAGAACGTGGTCGATTCCAGCCCGAGAATCTCGCCCCGCTTGGTGACGTCGCTCATGAAATTGTACGAGGGAAAGTCTCCGATCGCGCTGGTCGTGCCGGTCGGCTGATTGATGTTCCTGTCGTCGAACACGAACTGGTTGCGCCAGGTCGTGGTGTTGTCGAAATCGTGCTCCCAGCGGCCGCCGACGATGGTGCGGCGGTCGTTGCGGCCGAGCCCGGCCTGCACGGCCGTCTCCTTGTCGGTTCCAGCGGTTGCATTGAAGCCGTTGTTGAACAGTGTGACCGTGCCGCATCCGGCAGCGGCCGAGACGCCCGTCGCACAGCCCTGCTGGAAAGGGTTTTGATAGTACTGGTTCAGCGACTGCCGGATCGGCAGCCGCGTGCTGAGATCGTTGTTGATGATCTTGACCGTGAAACGATCGTCCGGCGTCGCCTTGAGCGTGCCGAGGAAGTTGACGGTCTGCGTATTGAACCAGCTATTGCCGATATAGCCGTCGCCTCGCGTGTCGCTTGCGAACAGCGAGCCCTCGAAGTTCCCGACCTTTTTGCCGGCCGCGAGATAATTGTTGAGATAGCCGTAGCTGCCGCCGTCGACGCCATATTCGACGCCGTCGATCGTGCCGCCCGGCCGTGTCCGGAAATTGAGCGCGCCGCCGGTCGCGTAATTGCCGTAGAGCGCCGACGAGGGGCCGCGGATCACGTCGATGGCGGCATAGGCGCGCGGATCGATCAGGTCACTGCGCGACAGGCCGTCCGGCTGCGTCACCGGAAAACCGTCGTCGAAGATCACGAGATTGCGGATGCCGAAGCCGTTGCGGGCGTTGGAGCCGCGGATCGAGATGCCGATATCGCGGGGTCCGTTGCCCTGCTTCACCGATATGCCGGGGCTCTCGCGCAGCACGTCGGCCACGGTAACCGCCGGCCGGTTGTCGAACTGGCTGCGATAGATGGTCGTCTCGGTCTGGCCGGTTGGCGCCTGATTGAGACCGTCTCGCGCCGCGCTGGCCGTCACGGCCCGGTTTGGGGCCGACGCGCCGACGCTCGCACGCGGCGTAACGGGCCTCGCTGCGCGGCCGGCCGAAGCGGATCGCGGTTGCGAAGGCCGGGTGACTGGTTTGGCACGGGCAGTCTGCGGCGCCTCAACGGTCACCGCCGGCAGCTCCGTGTTCGTGCTTTGGGCAAAGACTCCGCTCGACGACGCAAGCAGCGCGGCCTGGACCGCGACGACGCTCACGCCACGGCGGGCATGACAACGTAACATGGGGCATTCCTGACGCCGGCTTTCTCTCCGGCCATTCGACAGCATCGATCGCCAGCGGACGGACCGCGGCCATCACGAGGGTCGTCAGGAGAATTGAGGTGGTGCGCGCGCCTGGGCGCTTGTGCCCTTATGGATCGCGACGGCGGATACATCCGCCGCATGCCACACCACGCGCGCGGCGTGGCGGAAGGGAATGGCGAGTGCAACGTGCGGCGGCGAATCGAGCGATGCGCCTGCCTGCGCCAGGCAGCACAGCGCGCACGCGGCGCCATGTGCGGTCGGCGCGCCGGTCTGGTCGTCCAGACCGCCCTGCTCGCTGGCGCTGTGGCAGATGACGCCGGCAGACAACGGATCGGCCACGGCCTGGCCGGCCGCCAGACAGGCGGCAATCGGCGCCAGCACCTGCATCGCCAAAGCGAGCAGGACCAGGGGTAGGAATTTTTGCAGCCGTGCGCGCATCCGCCGAACCATTCGTTCGCCTACGAACTAAACACCTCGCCGCGACCTGAGTCGAGGTCAGTTCCGCCGGCTTCTTGGCCCAGCGCAAATTTCTCGAAAACTGTGCTCCTGCCGCCCCACGGGATGGGACGTCCGGCATTTGAGGCAGTCCGGCAACCCGCCCCGTCCACAGATTTCTTATATTTGTCATACAGTTACGGGGTGAACAGCCCGATCATTTCGTCAGCTGCTCTAATTTTGAACAATCGTTGCCGAAAATGATGACAAGTGAGAAAAGTTGATCTAGCATCCCTCTTGCTCAGGCTGGCCGCGAGGTCGAAGTCTGGTGGTCCAAGTCTCGGGAGGAGCCCCTGGCGCGCAAAACGCAGCGTCGCCCCGTCAATCAAGAGCAAATCTTAGAATCGGGGATAATAGGGTCGACACAATTTTCGAGCGGGGCTAGGGCCCCGCTCTTTTTTTGCCCGCATGGCTTCGATGCCGATGAGCGCTCCCTCTAATCCAATCGAAAACAGCTTCGAACTCGCGGCCTCGCGCTGCGCGGATCTCACGCCGCTCGTCTACCAGCGGCTGTTCGAACAGCATCCCGAAACGCAGACCATGTTCCGCTCGCAGGGCAGCGAGCTGGTGATGGGATCGATGCTTGCGCTGACGATCGAGGCAATCCTCGACTTCGCCGGTGAGCGTCGGGGCCATTTCAGGCTGATCGCCTGCGAGGTCGCCTCGCACGATGGCTACGGCACCCCGCGCGAGCTGTTCATCGCGTTCTTCGCCGTCATCAGGGATACGCTGCGCGACCTCCTTGGCGACGAATGGTCGCCGGAAATCGCACAGGCCTGGGACCAGCTGCTCGTCGAGATCGGCGCCTTCGCCACTATTCCGGCCTGACGCTTTGCGCTGCACCAACACGAGCTGCGGCGATCTCGCGATCGATTGCAGATTGAGTGGCAGGAACTCTTGTGAGAGACTTTCGGACATCGGTCGCGCAATCAATGACGCGCCGACGAAAATTTTATGGGAGCGAGCGATGTCCGGGACGAAAGATTTCTCGACGACGAGGCGCGATCTTCTTCAGGCGGCGGCGACCGCCGGCGCCGCGACTGCCCTTCTCGGCAGCATGGGCATGAACCCCGCCCTTGCAGCCGAGGTCGGACGATCCGAGAAGCCGCTGAAGGCGGCCTTCTCCAATGCGGGCCTCCAGGCCACCTGGTGCGCCCAGGGCAAGCAGGCGGCGGAATTCTGGGGCAAGCTGTTCAATGTCGAGGTGACCTGGTTCGACGGCCAGCTCGATGCGGTGAAGCAGCGCGCGGCGATCGACAACATGGCCTCGCAAAAGTGGGACTTCGTCGCGATCCAGGCCTTCGGTATCGGCACCCTCACCCAGCCCGTGCAGAAGATGATCGATGCCGGCACGCCGGTGATCGACATGGACACGCTGATTGCCCCGCTCGACCAGATTAACGTCCACTCTTTCCTTGCCCCCGACAACGAGTTCATGGGCGCCTCGGTGACGCAGGCGCTGTGCAACGCCATGGGCGGCAAAGGCAAGATCATCATGACGCAGGGCGCGCTCGGCCATACCGGCGCGCAAGGCCGGGCGAAGGGCTTCAACACCGTCGTCAAGCAGTTCCCGAACATCGAGGTGCTCGACACCCAGCCTGCCGACTGGGACGTGTCGAAAACCGCGCGCCTCTGGGAAACCTACCTGACCAAATATCCGCAGATCGACGCGGCGTTCTTCCACAATGACGACATGGCGCTCGCCGCCGCCAACATCATGAAGGCGCGCAATCGCACCAACATCCTGATCGGCGGCGTCGACGCGATGCCACCGGCGATCCAGGCGGTGAGCGAGGGCCGTATGTTCGCGACCGTGCGCAATCCGTCCTGCCGCATCCATGGCGGCGCGATCATCGCGGGCGTTTCCGCCGTGGTCGGCGGCGAGAAGAGCGGACAGGGCATTCCCAAGAACGTCGTCACCGACGGCCCGGTCGTGACCAAGGCCAACGCCGCCGGGATGCAGTGGATGCAGGATCACTTCCTGATCTGAGCCTCCATGCCTGAGGTTCGTTCGCCCATCCTGGAACTGCAAGGCATCACGAAGAGCTTCGGCGGCGTCGAGGCGCTTCGTGGTGTCGACTTCGCGCTTTCACCCGGTGAGATCCACGGTCTCGTCGGCGAGAACGGCGCCGGCAAAAGCACGCTGATGAAGATCATCGCCGGCGTGCACAGCGAATTCTCCGGCCGCTTCCTGATCGACGGGAAGGAGACGCATTTCCGCTCCGCCCGCGATGCGCACGCGGCCGGGATCGCCATGGTACATCAGGAGCTGAGCGTCGCCCCCGATCTCACGGTCGCCGAGAACGTGTTCCTGGGCAACAAGCCGACCAACCGGTTCGGCCTCGTGCAATGGCGGCGCATGGCGCGCGAGGCCGGCGAGCAGCTCGCCCGCTTCGGCATCGACGTCGATCCGATGTCCAGGCTCGGCGACCTCCCGATCGGGCTGCAGCAGCTGATCGAGATCGCCCGGGTKCTGTTCTCCGGCGCCCGCATTGTCATCCTGGACGAGCCGACCTCCGCCCTCTCCCCGCCCGAGGTCGAACGGCTGTTCGCGACGCTCCGGCGGCTGCGCGAGGAAGGCACTGCGATCGTCTTCATCTCGCATTTCATCGAGGACATCCTGCTCGTGTCCGACACGGTGACCGTGTTTCGCAACGGGCGGAAGGTCGCCGAGACCGCCGCGGCTGCGACCAGCAAGGGCGCGCTGATCGAGGCCATGATCGGCCGCGGCGGCGAAGCGCTCGAGCACAGCTATACCGATGACCTCATGCTGCCACGGCCGAGCGACAGCTCCGTGGTCCTGAAGGTCGACCAATTGTCGCTGGCCCGCAGCCTGAAGGACATCTCCTTCGAGGCGCGCGCCGGCGAGGTGCTCGGCATCTACGGGTTCATGGGCTGCGGCCAGCAGGAGCTGTCGCGCATCCTGTTCGGCAAGCTGAAGCCGGACGGCGGCACGCTCGCGGTCGAGGGCAAGCCAAAAACCTTCTCCAGCACGGCGGCGGCGCGGCGCGCCGGCGTGGCGCTGGTGCCGGAGAGCCGGCGCGCTATGCTGTTTCATCAGGAGCCGGTCTACAAGAACATCTCGATCAGTATTCTCGACCGCATCTCGTCGCTGCTGCTCAAGCCGGCGCAGGAGCGCGACATCGCCAAGCGCCAGGTCGAGCAGCTGCAGATCAGGCCGCCTGTGGTCGGCCTCGATCTCGGTATGCTCTCCGGCGGCAATCAGCAGAAGGTCGCGCTGGCAAAATGGCTGACCTATCCGCCGAAGCTGCTGGTGCTGTGCGAGCCGACCCGCGGCATGGATGTCGGCGCCAAGAACGACGTCATCAACATCGTCCGCGATCTCCGCGCCAAGGGGCTTGCGGTCATCGTGCTGTCGACCGAGCCCGAAACGGTGCTGTCGCTGGCCGACCGCATCCTCGTGCTCAAGCGCGGCGCATTGGTGCGGGAATTCAAGAACGAGCCGGTCAGCAAGGACCGCCTGCTGGAAGCGGCGTGACGGAGATGCACCATGGCGAGCAGTGAGACGGCTTTGGCGGCAGGTCAGCGGCCGCGCGGCGTTGCGCCCTTCCTGCGCTCGCAGATGCGCAACATCGCGCCGTTCCTCACCCTGATCTTCCTCTCCGCCTTCTTCGCCTTTGCCAGCCCCTCCTTCGCGACGTTGGACAATCTCGGCAACATCCTGACGCAGGTGTCGGTGACCGGCATCATCGCGGTCGGCCTCACCTTCGTGATCCTCTGCGCCGAGATCGACCTCTCGGTCGCCAGCATCGCCAACGTCACCGGCATCGCGGTCGCCTACTTCACGCTGCAGGAATCCTACGTCAACATCGCCAACATCCCCCTGCCCGGCGCGGTCGCGATCATCCTGTCGATCCTGCTCTGCGCGCTGCTCGGCCTCGTCAACGCGCTCGGCCTGACCGTGATCGGTATCCCCTCCTTCATCATGACGCTGGCGATGATGCAGATCGCGGCCGGCGTCTCGGCGCTGCTGGTGCGCGGCCAGATCGCCTACAAGGTGCCCGGCCTGATCACCACGCTCGGCTCGGGCTCGATCGGCGGCATCCCCTGGATCGTCATCGTCGCGGCCATCATGCTGCTTGGCGGCCATCTGGTGCTGACCTACACGCGCTTCGGCCGCTACGTCTACATGGTCGGCGGCAACCGCGAAGCGGCCGAATATTCCGGCCTCAACGTCAAGCTCATCCTCGGCGCCGTCATGGTGATCTCGGCGGTGTGCTCGGGCATCGGCGGCATGCTCGGCGTCGCCCATTTCGGCAGCGCGCAGCAGAACGAGTTCGACACTTATCTACTCGACTCCATCGCCGCCGTCGTCGTCGGCGGTACCAGCCTGTTCGGCGGCCGCGGCGGCATCGGCAACACCATCGTCGGGCTCTTCGTTCTCGGCGTCCTCAATAACGGCCTCGACCACGTCAACATCGACAGCTTCCTGAAGATCCTGATCCGCGGCCTGATCCTGCTGGCGGCGCTGGTCATCAACGTCTACGCGCAGCGGCTCAGGGAAAAAGCGGCGGAGTAGGCAGCCCTCAAAACAAAAACGCGAAAACAACCCCATGCACAGTACAAATCATTGAAGAATCCGGTTTCGATTGGCTTGAGTCTTTGTCGCAGAGAGGTTTGACACGTCGGGCAAAACAGGAGCACAACGTCGTCATGGCGCCGTGCCTTTAAGGCCGATGGGCTCAGGACCGCGACCCAAACTCCGTCATTGCGAGCGCAGCGAAGCAATCCAGGAATCTACCCGCGGATACATGTCTGGAGCGCCGTCTCAGGCGGCGCGCTGGTTGTGTCGCGACGAGAGGTCCGGGCACAGCACGAGCTTGCCCTCGAGGCCACCAGTCTCGAGGCGACGGTGAGCATCGGCGACCTCGTCGAAGGAGATCCGCTCGGCGATGCGCGGCCGGATGGCACCCGTGGCCAAAAGCCCGAACAGCCGCTCCAAGTCCTCCTTGAACCAGGTGGGATGTCGCGCCCGCATGGCATTTACCGAGTAGAACCGGGCCCGCTTGCCGCCGGGCAACAATCTCCACAGGTAAAGGCGCGCGATCTCCATCACGATAGGGAGCATGCGACGCTGCGCTTGCACGCTCGCCGAGAAACCGATGGCACAGAGCAGGCCGCCTGGCTTGAGCGCCGCGTATGAGCGGCGATAGCCGTCTTCGCCAACGCCGTCGACGATAACGTCGAACCCGCCCGGCAGGACCCGCGTGAAGTCCTCATGCTGGTAGTCGATCGGCGTTGCCCCTAGCTCTCGGACGAGCGCCATGTGCTCGCCGCGCGCGGTGCCCCACAGCTCGATGCCGGCCAGTCTCCCGAGCATGAGCAGCGCCTGGCCGACGGCGCCGGCGGCGCCGTGCACGAGCACGCGCTGGCCTCGCTGGACCCGGGCCGCGCGGTGCAGAAGCTGGTACGCGGTCGTCCAGCTCAAGATCAACGTGGCCGCCTCCGCCGCGTCTACGCCCTCCGGCACGCGGGCCACGTCGTTCGCCCGAAGCGTTCGATAGTCGGCGTTTGACCCGACCACCGTCATGTCGGCCACGCGGTCGCCAATCCGAAAGTCGTGCACGCCTTCACCGAGCTGGTCGATTGTCCCGACCACGTCGTAGCCCATTACGAACGGCGGCCGGAGGCTCATCGTTTGCGGGTATAGATGGCGCCTGATCAACACCTCGGTGTAGTTGAGGCTCGACGCAAGTACACGGACCCGCAGCTCGCCCCGGCTGGCGGTCGGCAAGGGAGCGTCGACCATCTCCAGCCTCTCGGGATCACCGAAGAGGCTGACTTGAACAACTCGATTGCGCGGCTCCATCATCGGCGATCTCCCTGCAATGTCGTGATCCAGCGCAAGGACGGGCACACTACCGCAACGACTTTGCATCGCCACGTCGGCAAGCACTGAGGATATGGCCGGCCTGAAGTTCTACCTTGATTTGGCTCAAGGCACGCGATGCGCAATTTGATCGCCACCGAGGCATAGCGGACTTTCGCGAGCCGTGAGCGCGGCCGATTTATGGGTTCACGGCCTCATCCGGCGGGAGCCGCGAGAAGCGGAAATTGCAGTGGCTCGCGCCGCCCGCCAATGTTTGTGTGCGCTCCAGGCGGATGCCGCGCGCTGCGTAGGCGACGAAATCGAGGCCGCAGATATTCGGCAGGATGTCCTTGTCCCCGTGGCGCGCTGCGAGCTTGCAGAAGCCGCAGGCCTTGTAGTTGATGCCGAATTCGAATCTGTCTTGCGGACCCGGCTCTACGAAATCGTAGACGAAGTCTTCCGGAAACTCTTCCTGATGAGCTTTTGCGACGCTCCTTGCCGCCTGCTCGCGCAGCAAGGCCTGGTTCTCCGGCGACATGAATTGCCGCCCCGAGGCGAGACGCTCCGCCTCGGGCGCAGTCAGCAATTGCGCCTTGTAGGTGTCTCGCTCGATCTCGCCAATCACAGGTGCCGGCACGCCATGTCGGCGCAGCACCCGGCTGATGGCCATAAAACCCATGAGGCGCATGAAGAAATCGCTCATGCGGCTTGCCGCGCCGCCGACATAGGGCATCTGGGTGAGGACAATCTCGAATTCGTCCATCACCTCCCGCCTGATCCCGTCGATGTCGGTGAGATCAGTGCGCTCGCGCAGCATCGCTTCGGCGAGGTCGAGCCGCTCGCGCATGGCGGCCTCCATTGCGTTCCGATGCGTCTGGTAGAAGGGATGGATCATCTCAGCCATTGGACACCTGACGGCTCATTGCAAGGTTGGCGAAGCCGGCTTCATTCCGCGGCGATCGCCTCGATCTCCAGCAGCCATTTGCTGTCAACGGTCTCGACGACCACGACCGTCAGCGCCGGTCGATGCTCGCCGAGCGCCTTGCTGCGAATGGTGCGGTTGGTCACGACTTGAGTCCGGTCAGTCAGGAACGTGGTGACCTTGACCAGATGCTCGACGCCAAGCCCCGCGGCGGCGAGCACCTCGATCACGTTGCGCCAGGCCTGCGCGCATTGCGCCTCGAAACCTTCGGGCACGGTGCCGTCGGTTTTCTCGGGCACCTGGCCGCTGACGAACAACAGGCGGCGATGCTGCGTCAATTCAAGTCCCATGCTGTAACCGCCGGCGGGAGGATGGACCGTTGCGGGATTGTGGTTGACGATGTGAGCCATGTCAGTTTGCCTCCTGTTCGACGAATTCGAGCGCCAGACCATGCGCGGTGGCGGGTGGCACCAACAGCACGGCACCGGTCATCGCGAAGCCGACGCCGTTGTGTTTCAGTGTTCGCCCTGTCGCATCCAGATCAGCGACCGCCAGACGCGCCGCGCAAAAGCGCGGCGAAGCGCTGTTCGCGAGGCCCGGTAACCGGCGCGCCAGCTCGGACGGGCCAAGCAAGGTGATATGATTGCCGCGCTCACCAATCGTCAGCCGCCCCGGCGCAAGCTCGGCCGTGCCTTCCGTGAGGCACTCGAGGAAATCGCGATGCGCCGCCGGCTCCGCCGCCGACATCACCACCTCGACCACGCGGAGCGCGCCGTTGGGATGACGCTGATACTGCGCCTTCCAGAACAGTTCCGGCGGGTGACGCTGCTGGCAGGTGAAGAACGCGATCCCGGGCATGGCGGGATCGGTGGCAAAGGCCAGCGAAAACGCGACGCGCGCCGTGCCTCCGCCCGGGAGCACCGCGTCGCGGCCGAAATCGAACGGCGCATAGTCGCCGATGCGGTCGGCCCTAAAACGCACTGCATCGGCATGGGCGTCGGTGCTGTGCAAGACCAGCATCGACATTCCCTCGGCGGTCGCAAGAAAATCGCGGTTGTGGGCCGCGAAGCTGAAATGGCCCGGCGTGGCTGGCGGCACCAACGCATTGTCGGTGACGGCCAGCAACTCCAGAAAATTGTCGGCGAACTGCGCCAGGCGGTTGCTGGTTCCGAACGGATGCACACCGGTCGGCGTGAGGTTGAAGCCGAGCCGCTGCCAATCCAGCGCGGCCTGTTCCAGATCGCGGACGCAAATGACGAGATGATCTAAACGACGGGGCATGGGGGGTCTCCGGATTGCGGGCCGACCGTATCCGGCGATGACGGCGCCGATCAAAGCATTGTTGCTGCGGTTCAGCGCAAGAAAATCTATTGCAAGGCCAAGGCCCATCGGTGTCAAACTGCGGTGCGATGACCTACGCCCTTCCCCCGCTCAACGCGCTCCGCGCTTTTGAGGCCGCCGCCCGGCATCTCAGCTTCAAGCTGGCCGCGCACGAGCTGCACGTGACACCTGCCGCCGTGGGACAGCAGGTGAAGGCGCTGGAGGCACGCCTCGGCGTGCAGCTGTTCGAGCGGCTGCATAAGCAACTCATTCTCACCGCGGCCGGTCAGGCCTATCTGCCCGGGGTCTCCGAAGGTTTTCGCCACATTGCGGAGGCGACCTCGCAATTGAAGCCGGCGGGCGCGGTGCTGCTGCAGTTGGGGGTCCATGGCAGCTTCGACCTGCGCCGGCTCGAATTGGCGGAGTTTCGCAGCGCGCATGCGGAGATCGGTTTGCGGGTGCTGCAGCCGGCCGGCCTGCACGAGTTGGTCGAGGGCAAGGTCGAGCTGCTGATCGCCCGCGGTCTCGGCCGCTATCCGGGCTATCGCTGCGACCGGGTCAATGAGGGATCAGGCCTCGGTGATTGGCTGATCGCGCCTGAAGGCACCGCGGATTGCCCCGAGATCGTCAGCTTCCGCGACTGGCTGCGCGCCCTGCCAGCCGAGAACCCGCTCGCAAACCGCCGCCCGCGTCTGGTCGGCATCAGCGGAAGCTAAGGCGACCGTGAGGCATGGCTTGAGCCCTCGCCGCTAGGACGTTTGAGACGTCGGGCAAAACACCGGCACAAGTCCATCATGGCGCTGGTCCCGTAGAGACCACCGAGCTCACGGCAGCGGTTCGACCTTCGCCGCCATATCGGGAACCCGCGTGATCTTATACATGGCGTTGCTGCATCTAAGAACCCAAACGTCGCGATCAGGTCGAGACGCCTTCGTGTTCTTCTTTGCGCCGAGTGGCTTTTCGCAAGTGAAGCCTTGCGTGCGTATCTGGGCCGCAAGCATTCCCTGAACGGTTTCGGCCGGAATCTGCTGCGCCCGCACTTGCGGAGCAAATAGAATAAAAACGAAGGCAAGTAGTAATGATCCAGATGCTCTGTGCATGATTTCAACCCTTGAAGCAGCCGCCCCGCAAGTTCGAACATCGCACTATAGCAGAAACACCGGTGTTGTCCGCGCCGGGCCTTCCGCGCCGTAGCGCGCTAGCTGCACTCATTGTCAGGACAACGAGCGCGGATTGGTAGCAATTTGCCCGAAAGCAGACCTATTGTGCTCAGTTCAAGCTTTGTCGTTCATGACCCAAGGCGGACCTGACGCGCTCCCGGTGCGGTGTGTTAAAATAGCAGGGAACGGATCGTGTCTATGCCAAGAACTGCTGCTGTCATCGGCACCGCCATCTTCTTCGTGTTCGCGCCCTGCGTGGTGGCTGGGGTGGTCCCGTGGTGGATTTCACGCTGGGAGTTCAGGTTGCCGTTTCTCGGCGTCGAGCTCACGCGCTTCGTCGGCGCCGCGCTAATTCTTGCCGGCTTAGCCGGGCTCGTGGATTCATTCGCGCGTTTCGCACTGCAGGGGCTCGGCACGCCGGCGCCGATCGCCCCGACCCAACATCTCGTCGTTACCGGCCTCTATCGCTATGTGCGCAATCCAATCTACGTGGCGGTCGCCGCCGTCATTTTCGGCCAGGCGCTCCTGTTCGGCGATTGGGGGCTGTTCGCCTACGGCGCAGTCGTCTGGCTCGCCTTCCACCTTTTTGTCGTGGGCTACGAAGAGCCGACGCTAAAAAGGTCATTCGGCGCGGAATACGAAGCGTTCTGCATCAATGTGCCGCGTTGGATCCCGCGCCTAACTGCGTGGCGAGGCGGTCGGTAGCTGCCGTAGCGCATGACCTCGGCGCTGATTTTTGATGAGCTTCTCGAAGGCTCCTCAACAAAGTTTGTCTGCAATTGGGCCCATCAGCGAAGTGGCGGCACGCCTCATTGAGGTCCGATCAAATAGGGCATAGCGGACTGAATTTGCTCAGGTTGAGTTTTTCGTAGTTTGACCCAGAGCGGTCATCAGCCGCCGTATTCGGGCGAAGTTGATATAGATCAACCTTGATGATGTGCATAGTCGATACCGCAAAATGTTGCTTGCAGTCTCTTCGGTAGGAATGAGCCGCAAAGGATAGTCAGTCGTTCAATCATTGACACATAAGGAGACGCGCAAATGAGGAAGCTTGCTTCGGTAGGATTGATCGCCGCGGCCATGTTCGCTAGTCCGGCCATGGCCGCGTGGTACGACCAAAACGGCGCAGCCGTCCATCCGTCCCGCGTTGTTCACTGCATCCGGGCGCCAGACGTTGGCAGTTTTGCCGGAGGGCCGTTCAATAAGCCTCCCTGCGAACCGGCAAGCTGGCGTAGGTCGGCGTGGCGCGACAAAACCGGTGCAGTCGTCCCCACCTCTAACGTCGTTCACTGTGTCCGGGCTCCAGACGTTGGCAGTTATGCCGGAGGTCCGTTTAATAAGCCTCCCTGCGAACCGGCAACCTGGCGCTGAGGCGAGCGGCAAGATGCCGCCAACGTTCCCTGCGAAGCGAACGTTCGATGTCGGGACGGTTGGTTGACGCTGCGCGCTGGTGCCAAAATCACAGAGCGTAGACAAGTAGACAAAGAGAGCAACTGGCCGCCTGCGAGTGGCCAGTTCTCGCTTTACATCCGCGTTCACTGGGCGAGAGCAATATCCTCGATGGTCAGTGGAGACCGCCGTTTGTCAAGCGAATACAATCGGGCAGTTAACTACGGCGTCCGCAACGCGGTTCCGAGATGCGAACGGACGATATATCGAACGTCGGTTGTTGGCCCTTAACGGACCTATGGACGCTGTCGTGGATTTGTCTGCTGCTGACCCAGCTGAGACATCGGCGCGGGGCCTCTGTCCCGCGTTTTGTGTTTAGGACCACGGCGGCTCTTCGCTCTTCCCGACCGCCTCGTGGTGGGTCGTGACACCCGCCGAACGCAAGCCGGTCAGCAATACGGTTCTCACAGAGGCCGGATCGAATCCAATATCCTTGGCGTTTGGTGGATGTGCTTCGCTGCCCTTCAACCGGAGCGCCAAGTGCAATTGCTCGCAAAGGTGCCGAACGACGAGATTGACCTGATCGTCAGTCATGATCTGCCTTTCCTGCTACATTTTGCTACCCAACCATGTAGCACACATGAAAATAGGGCGGTACGCGATTGGACCGCGCCAAGGATCAACCCCAGGCGATTGCCCATGGGCGGATCCCAAAAATCGTCCGCCTGTCAGGACAAACCGGACGTGGCTAGCGGGCCGCTGGAGCGACGCTTTTGACCGCGACGGACGCGCCTTCCATCCCTAGGGATGCCCGCCCTCGGTCGAAGCCAATTGCGTCTGCCCCGCAATCTCGTCAGCCCGCCAGCACCTCACCTCATGTCCATCGGCGCGCGTTTCCAGCACCGGACCGGGCTCGTGGCGACACACGGCCTCCGCGTACCGGCAACGCGGGCTGAAGGCGCATCCGTTCGGCGGATTGAGCGGATTGGGAAGGTCGCCCCCCGTCGTTGCTAGCGGCGCATGACGCAGCGGATCGGGGATGGCGGCGATCAGGGCCTGCGTGTAGGGGTGCGCCGGCCGTTCGAAGATTTCGCGCCAGTGGCCATTCTCGACGATCCGGCCGAGATACATGACGGCGACGCGGTCGCTCATGTGCTCGACGACGCCGAGGTCGTGGCTGATCATGATGTAGGAAAGACCGAGCGTGTCCTTCAATTCCAGCAGCAGGTTGATGATCTGGGCGCGGATCGAGACGTCGAGCGCCGATACCGGCTCGTCGCAGATGACGATCCTGGGATTGAGGATCAGGGCGCGCGCAATCCCGATGCGCTGGCGCTGGCCGCCGGAGAATTCATGCGGATAGCGGTCGGCCTGTTCCGGCCGCAGGCCGACATGCCGCAGCATCGTCGCAACGCGGTCCTCGATCTCGCTTTTTGCGGTCACACCATGCACACGCAGGGGATCTTCCAGCGTGCGGCGGACGGTCTGGCGTGGGTTGAGCGAGGCGTAGGGATCCTGAAAGACGATCTGCACGGTGCGGGCAAGCGACTTTCGGTCGCCGGATTGCCTGTTCGTCACCACCTGCCCGTCCAGCACGATGCGACCGCGCGTCGGCGTCAACAGACCCAGGATCGACAATGCGACCGTCGACTTGCCCGAGCCGGACTCGCCGACAAGGCCGAGGCATTCGCCTCGTCTCAGCCTGAGATCGACTCCGTCGACGGCACGGAGCACCCGCCGGCCGCGGCCGAGCCAGCCGCCCCCCATCGGAAAATGAACCGCGAGATCCTCGATGCTGAGAATGAGGTCGTCGTCCGGCCTCGCTTCCCCCTGCATGGCTTGCGGCTCATGCATGGTGGTAACACCGGACGAAACCGCCGGCCTCCAGCAAATCCGTCTGCGGCGCAACCGTGCGGCAGATCTCGGTGGCCTGCGTACAGCGCGGATTGAACCGGCAGCCATCCGGGAAATTCGTGATGGCTGGAACCACGCCCGCGATCTCCTTGAGCCTGGTGCGGCCAAGCGCGGCCCGACTGCCCAGCCGCGGCAGCGAGGCGACCAGGCCCTGCGTATAGGGATGCGAAGGCGCCCGGAAAATATCGGCGGAGCCGCGCTCCTCGACGATGCGGCCGGCATACATGACGGCGACACGGCGGCAGACATTGGCCACGAGGCCGAGATCGTGGCTGATCATCAGGATCGCCGTCCCCCTCTCGGCGCACAGATTGCGCATCAGCTCGATGATTTCGGCCTGCACGGTCACGTCGAGCGCGGTGGTCGGTTCGTCGGCGATCAGGAGGTCCGGACCGCATGCGAGGGCGATGGCGATCATGACGCGCTGACGCACGCCGCCGGACAGCTGGTGCGGGTAATCGTTGACGCGCCGCTCCGGTGCGGGGACGCGGACGCTCGCCAGCGCCTCGACCGCGAGCTGGTTGGCTTCCCGCCAGCTCTTGCCCTTGTGCAGCACGAACATCTCGGCGATCTGCCGCCCCACCGGCGAGACCGGGTTCAGCGCCGTCATCGGCTCCTGGAAGATCATGGCGATGCGATTGCCGCGCAGCTCCCGCTGCCTGGCCGCGGAAAGGTGCTGGATCTCCCGTCCCTCAAACCGGATGACGCCGCCGCCGATGGACAACGGCTGCCGCAACAGGCCGATCAAGGCGAGCGCCGTGATGCTCTTGCCGCAGCCGGATTCGCCGACCAGCCCGAATGTCTCGCCGCGATCGATCCGGAATGAAATGCCCTCGGCCGCCGCAACGCGCCTTGCTCCGTCGTCGAGATCGATGCGCAAATCCTCGACTTCAATCAGCGGCGCGCCGGTCATGTCCGCCGGCTCCGCGACTGGGGATCGAGAATGTCACGCAGGCCGTCGCCGAGCAGGTTCAGGCCGAGCACCGTCAGGAAGATGGCAAGGCCCGGAAACACCGAGAGCCACGGCGCCGTCGTGATCTGGTCGCGGGCGTCCGACAACATGCTGCCCCAGCTCGGAAAGGGCGGGCGGACGCCGAGGCCGAGGAACGACAATGCGGCTTCCGACAGGACCGCGCTGCCCATGCCCAGCGTGCCGATGACGACGATGGGGCCGAGCATGTTCGGCAGCAGCTGCGTGATCATGATCCGCAGATCGCCGTAGCCGAGCACGGTTGCCGCCTGGACATAGCCCTGGCTCCGGAGCGACAGCGCCGACGCGCGGGCGATCCGGCACGTGAAGGACCAGTTGGTCAGGCCGAGCGCGATCAGCAGGCTCGTGAGGCCGGGGCCAAGCACCGCCATGATGGCGAGCGCGAAGATCAGCGAGGGGATCGCGAGCATCAGATTGGTCAGGCCGTTGACGAAATCGTCCCACCAGCCGCCCCAATAGCCCGCGCTCAAGCCGAGCGCGACGCCGATGACGCTGTTGATGAGCTGCGAGACGATGCCAACGGTCAGCGAGACGCGGGCGCCGTAGACGACGCGGGAATAGATGTCGCGGCCCTGGTCGTCGGTGCCGAACCACCAGGTCCAGCTCGGAGGCTCCTCCGCGTTCATGAGGTTAGCGTCGAGGACGGGATCGGTGTGCGCCAGCCAGGGCGCGAGCAGGCCGACCAGGATCGCAAGCGCGAACAGCGCGCCGCCGATGATGAGATTGGCGCGGAGCTTCATGCGTATCTGATCCTGGGATCGATCACGCCGTAGAGCACGTCGATCAGCAGATTGATCGCGAGAAAGGCCAGCACCACCACGAGAATGGAGCCTTGGACGGCGGGAATGTCACGCTGGAGCACGCTGTCGACCAGCAGCGAACCGATGCCCGGCCAGGAGAACAGTTTCTCGACCACGACCGCCTGCCCCATCAACCCGCCGAACTGAAGGCCGACGGTGGTGAGAATGATGACGAGCGCATTGCGCATCACATGCCACTTCACGACACGCGTCTCGCTCATGCCCTTCGAGCGCGCGGTGCGGACGAAATCAGCGGTCATGATCTCGAGGACCGCAGCGCGCGTCGTGCGGGCAAATAGCGCCATCGGCGAGACGCCAAGCGTCACGGCCGGCAGAAGCAGATATTTCAGCCCTCCATCGCCATAGCCGAAGCTCGGCAGCCAGCCGAGCTTCAACGCAAACAGATACATCAGCACCAATCCGAGCCAGAATTTGGCAATGGAAAGGCCCGACACCGCCAGCACCATGGCAAGCGTATCGACGATGCCCCCGGGTTTTAGCGCTGCGATGAAACCAAGGGGAACACCGATCAAAATCGCAAACGTCATGGCCGTGAAGATGAGCTGCAGCGTCGGCCAGGCCCGTTTGGCGATCATGGTCGTGACAGGCTCGCGGGTCCGGAACGAGGTGCCGAAGTCACCGGTCGCGAGCTTGGCGATGTAGGCGCCGAAACGCCAATAGAGGGGATCGTCGAGGCCGAGCTGCTTCTTCATGCGCAGCTCGACCTGGGGATCGCTGTCGTCGCTCATGCTCGAGACAATGCTGCCGGGAACGACGCTGAACAGCACGAAGACCAGCAGCACGACAGCGAGCACGGTCGGAATGGTTTGCAGAAGACGGCGGAGCAGGAACGAGAGCATCCAGGCTTTTCCTCTCTCCCCCCACCGCTCGTCGCGATGGAGGGAGCGCGAGAGCGCGTGTCACTTCGCGGGCGAGGTCTCGCCGACCCAGAGGTCTTCGACGTTCTGATGGGTCAGCTCCGTCGCATTGAGCTGAACGCCCTTGAGCCACGGCTGCACCGCCATGACCGCCTTGTTGTAGTTGAAGAACCAGACCGGCGCTTCCTCATAGAGCAGCGCATTGGCCTTTTGCAGCAGCTCGGTGCGCTTTGCGGGATCGTCGGCCTGCCCTGCCGCATCGATCAGCTTGTCGAAGTCGGCATTCTTGTAGTTCATGTAGTTGCAGGCCGGCTGCGGCGTCGAGGAGTGGAAGCATTTGAGCGCGGCCAGGGGATCCGGGCCGGTCGCCTGGGAATAGATGAAGGCCTGGTAGTCGCCGCTGCGCACCACCTCGGCCAGCACCGCGGTTTCGACCTGCTTGACCTTCGCCTTGATGCCGACCTTGTCCAGCATCGGGATCACGGCCGAGACGATCGGCAGGCCCCAGCTTTCATTCTGGCTGGTGGTCCATTCGAACTCGAAGCCCTGCGGATAGCCGGCCTCCGCGAGCAGCTGCTTGGCCTTGGCGGGATCGTAGGGGTAAGGCTTCATCGCCTTGTCGTAGGCTGGAGATGTCAACGGCAGCCAGCTGGTGGCGCGATAGGCTTTGCCCTTGACCAGCTTGCTGATGATCAGGTCGGTATCGATCGCGTAGTTGATCGCCTGCCGGACGCGCTTGTCGGTGAACGGCTTGAACGAGGGATTCATGCCCATATAGCGCGTGAAGACCTCGGCGACTTCGACGATGGTGCCCTTGAGGTCGGCGTCCGACTGATAGGCGACATACTGGGCGGGCCCGAGCACCGAGGTGTCGATCTCCTTGTTGCGGAAGGCGACATCGCGCGCCGCGGCCTCACCCATGATCGACACGATGACCTTGTCGGCGTAGGGCTTGCCGGGCTTGTAGAACCGGTCCCACCGCTCCAGAACGATGCGCGATCCCGGCACGTGCTCGACGAATTTGAAGGGCCCGAGACCGATCGGCTTCTGGATAAAGCTCTCCTTGGCGGCCTCGTCGGCGGGATAGATCGAGGTCAGCGCGGTGAAGAAATAGAAGCCCGGATCGACTTTCTCGGTCAGCTTCATCTCGAGGGTGAAGTCGTCGATCTTCTTCAGGCCGGAGATCTCCTTGGCCTGGCCCTTCTCGACCGCGGCCGCGCCCTCGATCACACGAACAAAACGCGCGCCGGGATAGGCCTTGGTGCCGTCCATGATGCGGTTGTAGGACCAGATGACGTCGTCGGCGGTCATCTTGCGGCCGTTGTGGAAATAGGCGTCGTCGCGCAGCTTGAAGGTGTGAACGAGACCGCCGCCCGAGACCACGTCCTCCTTGGCGAGCTCCAGAACCGGCTTGCCCTCCGCGGAATTCCAGATGTAGAGCGACCGGTGCAGCGCCTTGGCGTAGATCTCGTCCTGGGCGCGCTGCGTGGTGTGAATATCGAGGCTCGTGAAACTCGAACCGTAGGGCGCCGTCATGCGGATGGTTCCGCCCTTGCGCGGCGCCTGGGCCTCCGCCGAGGTGGCGAGCGCCAGCCCCAAACCAGCGACGATCGCGATCATCCTGAACATCATGTGTCCCCCAACAACGCAGGTATTCCGATTAGGGATTTGATCATTCGTAGCCCGTCGAACGCAAGCTTCGTTTTGATGGCGACGGGTTCCGGAACGCGGCGCTCGCGAGACCCTCGGAGGCCAGGTTGCGTCCCAAGCGGTGCAAGCCGCCGATTGCGGTGCATCATGAGCGACCAAGAGCAGTGAACATTTTTCGTGATCAACGCGACCAAGCTCAGGATCGTTATCTGAGCCCCAGGGATCGCGGAAAAAATGAATCGCCGAACGCTAGGTATCTTGCTCGCGGGCGGACTGCTCGCCGCCACGGCCGTGCTGGCAAGCCCGGTCGCGGCCAGCCTCGGCAGGTACAGCGAGGCGGACAGCATCCGGTTCAGCTGGAGTCGCACCACCGGCGTGAACGACTATCTTGACGAAACGTGATGGGCGGTCCGGGGCCATGACACTCCGGATAATTTCGTCGAACGACTGCTGAGCATCCCCGTCAGAGCGGTCGCACGGGGCGCAGGTGCGGGCTTCGAAGCCAGGGTTTCCCAGGGCACCGGCCTGCCACTGCCCGAGAGCTGGAGCATCGCTACGGCGAAGAATTCGCCGTTCATCACGTCGGTCTACGCCGAGACCCCGCGCGATCTCGCGGCTGTGCTCGGCTTCTATCGCGCCGAGCTCGGCAAGCGTGGCTGGATCGAGACGGTGGTCGAACCGGACCGGGCCGTGATCACCTTCACGACGGCCCGTGGTCCGGTCCTGCTCCGGCTTTCCCGTCAGGACGACAGGACAATCGCCGAACTTTCGCTGCGCAAGCCGGGTATCGCGGATGCCGGCCTCCTGCCGAGGCCGAGGCAGGCAAAGCTGATGCTCGGCAACAAGTCGGACGAGGCGGCGGTCATCACCGTCGCCGACCAAACCGTCAAGCTGGCGGCGCACGCCGGCGAGAAACTGGCGCACTCCGACTCCGCCGCAGCCGAAATACCGGACAGCCAAAAGATCGATCTGCCGCCCGGCAAGTACAAGGTCACCCTCAAGGTCGAGGGCGGCACGGTCCAGATCCGGGAGTTCGAGGTCGCGGCCAACGAGACCTGGGGCCTGCTGGCCGGCACGGACGGCGTCCTGCTGCCGATGCGGCTTTATTGAAGCGCATCGGCCTCTAGCCGTTCGCAAACTCCGGCTGCCAATCGCGCAGTTTTCGCGCTGCGCCGGTGACGTCCGAGATGTTCGGAAATGCCCCCGCCTCCACCATCATCGCCCTCGCCAGCCGCACCGCGCGCGCCTCGCTGATCGCCCGCCTCCGCGGGTCCTCGATCAGCTCGAAGTCGATGTTGTGGGCCAGGCCGAAGATACGGCGGAGGGTTTTGGCGGCAGCGAAGCCGACGGTGTCAGTGAATAGCCGCTGCATGTAAGCCTGCCGCTCGGCTTCCAGGCATGCAGCGCCCTTCTCGCCGGCAAAGAGCGATGCCGGATAGGCATCGCCGGTGGCGCCAGCGCGCCAGAGATCGAGGAACTTGCGGGCGAACTCGTTCCAGACCTGCTCGACCGTCTCCAGTACCCAGCTTTCGAACGCCTGCCGCTCACCCGGCGTGCGCTCGTGGCCGGCGGAGGCGAAATAGGCCATCAGGAGGTTCGCAAGCACGGCGCCGACGTCGAATCCCATCGGGCCGTAGAACGCGAATTCGGGGTCGATCACCCGCGTTTGGCTCTCCGTCACCATGATCGAGCCGGTGTGGAGATCGCCGTGGAGCAGCGCCTCGGGACTTGCCATGAACTTCAGCTTCAGCCGGGAGATCGCGACATGCAGCTCCATGTCATCGCGCAGCCCTGCGGCCAGGCGGTCGAGATAAGGCGCAGTCCACCGGTTCTGCTCGGCAATGCGGTAGGGATCGGTGAAGATCAGGTCCTCGGTGATCTTGCAGAGCGCGTGGTTGCCGGCAAAGGCGGCGATGCCCTGCTTCTTCTCGGCCGCCGACAGCGCGAGGTCGGAGGTGAAGAACAGGGTGCGCGCCATGAAGGTGGTGATGTCGTCCACGAAACCGGGATATTGCGTTGCGGCGACCATCCCCTTGCGCATGATGGTGTGGGGCTCAAGCAGCTCCATTACCGTCAGCGCCAGCGTCTCGTTGTGGTGCAGCAGCGCCGGCACGAGACCGGGCGCGAGCTGGGCCTGCTTCGACAAGGCGAGATATTCGTAATGGGCCCGCGACAGCGGCAGCGGCCAGCTCTCGCCGACGAGGCGGACGTAGGGCAGCGCCTGCTTCACCGCGACGCCGCCGCGCGCGCCCTTGACGATGAAGACGAGATTGAGATTGCCGTCGCCGACCTCGGTGATGACCCAGGCGGCTGGCTCGCCGCCGATGAGTGCCTTCAGGTCGGATATGCCCGCGAGATGGTCCCGCAAGGCCGCCTCATGCAGAATCCGGTAGTCCCCCACTTCGGCCATGACGATCCCACCCCATGGTATTTGAGCATGATCTTATCGGAAAACCGCTTCGCACGTTTCCGGATCATGCTCTTGGCATGGCCGGATCGTTACTCCCGCTCAAGGAAGCTCGAGCCGATCTCGGCCTTTCTTTTGATGGGATCGTAATCACAATAGACGCTGTCCGCCACCAGCGTGTAGCTGGCGCTGACGGTGTATTTGTCCAGCTTGACCGAGTTCAGGCCGATCACCGAGGTGCTCTTGCCCCCGTTCCATCGAAACGGCGTCGAGCTCTTGGCCTGCTCGCAGGCCATCACGGCTTCGTTGAAGACAGAGCCCTCGACGAACGCCTTCAGCGTTCGGACCTGCACGGCCATCTTCCACTCGAAATAGCCGATGGCGCCAAGGCCGGCGACGATCAACACCAGAAGCGCGATGACGATCCGCTGAAAAGTCATTCGTTTCCCCCAAAACAATATTGCCGGCAAAAACGTCTAGAACGGCATTCCCATCAATTTGGACAAGCGCTCGATCGAAAGATAGCCGGCATGATAGGCCGCGATGCCGATCCCGTAGATGATCGCCGAGATGATCGTGGTCCAGATCAGCTTGCCTCTCATCCGCGTCAGGACCGGTGCGCCGGGGTCGGTGCCGGGCGCGCCGACGCCGTCCTCGTGCTGGCTGCGCACGCCGAACGGCAGCGTCAGAAACAGCGCGATCCACCAGATGACGAAGTAGATCGCAAGCGCGGTCGATATCTGGATGGCCATGATCCGGCGCCCTACGCCTGCTCGATTTCGACCAGCGCCCCGGAAAAATCCTTCGGGTGCAGGAACAGCACCGGCTTGCCGTGGGCGCCGATCTTCGGCACGCCGTCGCCGAGCACCCGCGCGCCCTCCTTCACCAGCGTGTCACGCGAGGCGATGATGTCGACGACCTCGTAGCAGATATGGTGGATGCCGCCGTCGGCATTGCGCTCGAGGAACTTCGCGATCGGCGAGGCCTCGCCGAGCGGCTCGATGAACTCGATCTTGGTATTGGGCAGCGTCGCGAACACGGTGGTGACGCCATGCTCGGGCAGCGCGACCGCCTCCGAGATCTGCGCCCCGAACGCCGCGCCATAGATCTTCGCGGACTTGACGGCGTCCTTGGTCGCGATCGCGACGTGGTTGAGGCGACCCAGCATGTTTCTTCTCCCTCAGCGCATGATCCGAAGACCATGCTCAACTACACCGTCAGGACGTGTACCAGACAGGGGGGCTTTTTGCCCCAATGTTCGTTGATGACGGCCCGGACAGCGCGTCGCACCGACTCAGCCAGCGCATCCGCATCGCGGCGGCGGGCCTTCGGCAGGCCCTCGATGGTGGAGACCACGGCATCGAAGACGAGGTCGTCGAAGGGCTCGCCGTCCCGGTTCTTCTCGGGAATGCCGACGAGATCGACCTCGGGATCGTCGGCAAGCTCGCCCTGCTCCGTCATCGCGACCGCGACGAAGGCGCAGCCGGAGAAAGCCATGCGGCGGCGCTCGACCACGGCGCGGGACTTGGAGTCCTCCAAGATCGTGCCGTCCTTGTAGATCCGGCCGGAGGGCACCTCGCCGATGATGCCGGGATCACCCGGGCCGAGCTTGATCAGGTCGCCGTTGCGAACGACCAGGACGCGCGGCACGCCGGCGGCGCGCGCGAGCTTGGCATGCTCGTTCAGGTGCAGCGCCTCGCCATGGACGGGGATCAGGAGCTGCGGCTTGGTCCAGGCGATCATGTCGCGCAATTCGTCGCGGCGGGGATGGCCGGAGACGTGGACCAGATGGTCGCGGTCGGTAAGGACCTCGACGCCCTGCAGCACCAGATTGTTGATGATCGAGCCGACGGCCTTCTCGTTGCCCGGGATGGTGCGCGAGGAGAAGATCACGCTGTCGCCGCGGTTGAGCGTGATCTCGGGATGGTCGTCATTGGCGATGCGCGCCAGTGCCGCGCGCGGCTCGCCCTGGCTGCCGGTGCACAGCGCCAGCACCTTGTCCTGCGGAAGATGGCCGTAGACCTCGGGCGAGCGGAAGTTCTGCACGCCGTCGAGATAACCGGTCTCGCGCGCGACCTGCACCACGCGCTCCATGGCGCGGCCGACCACGACGACCTCGCGATCGGCAGCCCTGGCCGCGGCAGCGACGGCCTTGATGCGCGCGACGTTGGAGGCGAAGGTCGTCACCGCGACGCGGCCCTTGGCGGCCTTGACCAGATCGATGATGGTTCGCGCGACCTCGGCTTCCGAGGGCGAGCGGCCGTCACGCACGGCGTTGGTGGAATCGCCGATCAGGGCGAGCACGCCCTCCTCGCCCAGTTCCCGTAGCCGCTTCTCGTCGGTCGGGCTGCCGAGCGTCGGGGTCGGGTCGATCTTCCAGTCGCCGGTGTGCAGCACCGTGCCGACGTCAGTGTGGATCGCCAGCGCGTGCGCTTCCGGGATCGAATGCGCGACGGGAATGAACTCGACGTTGAACGGCCCGATATCGACGCGGCCGCCCGACGGCACCACCGTCACCGGGATTTTCGGCGCGTTGCGCTCGGCGGCGCATTTGGCCTCGAACAGCGCCGCGCTGAACTGCGTGGCATAGATCGGGCATTTCAGCTTCGGCCAGAGGTCGATGATGGCGCCGAAATGGTCCTCATGGGCGTGGGTCAGCACGAGACCCATCAGGTTCTTGCGTTCCTTCTCCAGGAAGCTGATGTCGGGCATGATCAGGTCGATGCCCGGCAGATGCTCCTCGTCGCCGAAGGAGACGCCGAGATCGACCGCCAGCCAGGCGCGCTGCTGGCGGTTGCCGAGGCCGTAGATCGACAAATTCATGCCGATCTCGCCGACGCCGCCGAGCGGCGCAAATACCAGTTCGTCAGGCTTCGCCATCACGCAGCTCCCACGGAGGCGGCCGAGCCGAAGAACACCTCGCCGGCCGCCACCGGCAGGCGTCGGCCGTCAACGGTGCGGACGATCAGGCAGCCGGTGTCGTCGATGGTGTCGAAAATGCCTTCCAGCGTCATCGTTCCCGTGTTGATCGCGACCCGTTCGCCGAGGCCGCAGGCGCGCTCCAGCCAGAGTTTGCGGATCTCCGCAAAGCCGCGGCCATTGTCCCAGATGCCGAGGAACTCGACCCAGGCGTCCGACAGCGCCGAGAACAGCTCTTCCGCGCTGATCTGGACGCCGAGCGCGGCCAGTGACACGGCTGGCGTCGGCGTACCCTCCGGCGCCGCCACGACGTTGGTGCCGATGCCGACCACGACGGCGAGACGATCGCCGATGGCCTCGGCTTCGAGCCCAATGCCGACCAGCTTCTTGCCGCCCGCGAGGACGTCATTCGGCCATTTCAGGGCGTATCTGGGCCTGTCAGGACCAAGCCGGAGCGCGGCCTCGAGGCTGACCTTCTCCAGCGCCGCCTCTTCCGCAAGCCCCGCCGCAAACCCGATGGTGGCGGCAACCGCAGGCGCAATATCCAGCACCTCGAGGACGCTGGCGGCGAGATTGCCCTTTGGCGCGATCCAGGCGCGCTGGCGCCGGCCACGACCGGCGGTCTGGTCGGAGGTGACGAACCACATCGGGCCGCGTTCGCCGGCCCGCGCGTGCTCGATGGCGTCGGTGTTGGTCGAGCCGGTCCGTTCGAAAGCTGCGAGCTTGTAGCCCGCCGAGAGTGCGCGAGGACCGAGCGCGAACCCCATCCTAAAACAGCGACTTTGCCGCGGCGGAGGCGACGCTCACCACCGGGCCCGCGAACAGCGCGAAGAGGATGTTGAACAGGCCAAAGACAGCCAGCACAGTCTTCACCTCGACGCGCACCGGATCGACCTGACCGGCCGGCTCGTCGAAGTACATCGTCTTGACGATGGTCAGGTAGTAGTAGGCGCCCACGACGCTGGTCAACACGCCGATGACGGCGAGCGTGAACAGGTTCGCCTTGATGGCGGCGACGAAGACGTACCATTTGGCGAAGAAGCCGGCGAGCGGCGGGATTCCGGCGAGCGAAAACAGCAGCATCGCGAACATGAAGGCGAGCAGCGGATTGGTCCGCGACAGACCGGCGAAATCGCTGATCTTCTCGACGGCCTGGCCGTTGCGCTTCATCGCCAGAATGACCGAGAACGAGCCGAGCGTCATCGCCACATAGATCACGATGTACATCAAGACGCCCTGCGCGCCCTCGACGGTGCCGGAGGCGAGGCCGACCAGGGCAAAGCCCATGTGGCCGATCGAGGAATAAGCCATCAGGCGCTTGATGTTGGACTGGCCGATCGCGGCGAAAGAGCCGAGCGCCATCGAGGCGATCGCCACGAACACCAGGATCTGCTGCCACTGCGAGACGATGCCGGGGAACGCGGTCAGCGTGACGCGCGTGAAAACGGCGAGCGCGGCCACCTTCGGCGCCGAGGCGAAGAAGGCGGTGACCGGCGTCGGCGCGCCCTCGTAGACGTCAGGCGTCCACATGTGGAACGGCACGGCCGAGACCTTGAAGCAGAGGCCGGCGAGCAGGAAGACCAGGCCGAACACCAGGCCGATATTCGAGACCGTCGCGGCCGCCGCGATGCCGGTGAAGCTGACCGTGCCGGTGAAGCCGTAGACCAGCGAGGAACCGTAGAGCAGCATGCCCGAGGACAGCGCGCCGAGCACGAAGTACTTCAGACCGGCTTCGGTCGACTTGGCGTTGTCGCGGTTCGAGGCCGCCACGACATAGAGCGCGAGCGACATCAGCTCGAGGCCGAGATAGAGCGAGATCAAGTCGCCGGCCGAGATCAGCACCATCATGCCGAGCGTCGAGAGCAGCACCAGGATCGCGTATTCGAAGATCCGGCGCGACGGGTCCGACAGGAACTCGGTCGACAGCACCAGCGTCACCGCCGAGCCGATCAGGGCCAGGATCTTCATGAAGCGGGCAAAATCGTCGACGATGAAGCTGCCGCCGAAGGTGACGTGCTTGCCCGCAGGCTGTGCGTAGACGAGCACGCCGACCACGACCAGCAGCAGGACCGAAAGCGTCGTGACGGTCTTGGTGGTCTCCTGCCCGCGATAGGCCCCCAGCATCAAGAGTGCCATGGCGCCGACCGCGAGCACAATCTCGGGCAGCACCGGCGCCAGTTGATAACCTGCAGTCTCAAAGCTCATGGCGATATCCTGACCTGCCCGATCACTGGAGCAGTGCGGCGGCCTTCACGGCCGTCACAGCGGTGTTGTAATTATTGACGAGTTGCTGGACCGAGACTGCCGACATGTCGAGCACCGGCTTCGGATAGACGCCGAACAGGATCGTCAGCGCGATCAGCGGGAACAGCGTCACGCACTCGCGGAAAGTGAGATCCTTCATGCTCGCCAGCGACGGCTTGACCAGCGCCCCGAACACGACCTTGCGGTACAGCCACAGCGCGTAGCAGGCCGACAGGATCACGCCGAAGGTCGCGAAGAACGCGGTCGGGATCGAGACCTTGAAGGTGCCGAGCAGCGTCATGAACTCGCCGACGAAGCCGGAGGTGCCGGGCAGACCGACATTGGCCATGGTGAAGATCATGAAGGTCAGCGCGTAGAGCGGCATCCGGTTGACGAGGCCGCCATAGGCCGCGATCTCGCGGGTGTGCATGCGGTCGTAGACGATGCCGACGCAGAGGAACAGCGCGCCGGAGACGATGCCGTGCGAGATCATCTGGAACACGCCGCCGGCGACGCCCTGCATGGTGCCGGCGAAGATGCCCATGGTGACGAAGCCCATATGCGCCACTGACGAGTACGCGATCAGCTTCTTCATGTCCTCCTGCATCAGCGCCACCAGCGAGGTGTAGATGATCGCAATCGCGGAGAGCGTGAAGATCAGCGGCGCGAAGTCGTGCGAGGCCAGGGGGAACATCGGCAGCGAGAAGCGCAGGAAGCCATAGCCGCCCATCTTCAGCAGGATCGCGGCCAGAACCACCGAGCCCGCGGTCGGCGCCTCGACGTGGGCGTCGGGGAGCCAGGTGTGCACCGGCCACATCGGCATCTTCACCGCGAACGACGCGAAGAAGGCGAGCCACGCCCAGGTCTGCAGGGATCGCGGCACGGCGGTGTGCATCAGGGTCGGGATGTCGGTGGTGCCGCCGTTCCAGTACAGCGCCATGATGGCGAGCAGCATCAGCACCGAGCCGAGCAGCGTGTAAAGGAAGAACTTGAACGACGCGTAGACCCGGCGCGGACCGCCCCAGACGCCGATGATCAGGAACATCGGGATCAGGCCGCCCTCGAAGAACAGGTAGAACAGCACGAGATCGAGCGCCGAGAAGGTGCCGATCATCAGCGTTTCCAGGATCAGGAACGCCATCATGTATTCGCGGACGCGGTTGGTGATCGCCTTCCAGCTCGCGATGATGCAGAACGGCATGATGGCGGTGGTCAGGATCACCAGCGGCAGCGAGATGCCGTCGACGCCCATGTGGTAGGTGATGCCGGTGGCGAGCCAGTTCGCCTTCTCGACGAACTGGAAGTCGGCGCTCGACGGATCGAAGCGCATCACCAGGATCACCGACACCGCGAAGGTGATCAGCGTGGTCCACAGCGCGATCCAGCGCGCATTGCGCCGAGCCGCCTCGTCATCGCCTCGGCTGAGATAGACGATCAGCGCGCCAACCAGCGGCAGGAACGTCGTGACCGAAAGGATTGGCCAGGTTGTCATTTACTGGCCTCCAAAGCCGAACATGAACCAGGTGATCAGGCCGGCGGCGCCGATCAGCATGGCGAACGCGTAGTGATAGAGATAGCCGGTCTGGATCTTCACCACGTTGCGGGTGACGTCCAGCACGCGGGCCGAGATACCGTCGGGACCGAGACCGTCGATGATGAAGCCATCGCCCTTCTTCCAGAGCTGATAGCCGATCCACTTCGCCGGACGGACGAAGATGACCTCGTAGAGCTCGTCGAAGTACCATTTGTTGAGCAGGAACTGGTACAGCATCGGCTGCGTGTTCGCGAGCTCGACCGGCAGATACGGCCGGCGGATGTAGAACAGATACGACACCAGGAAGCCCAGCACCATCATCACCGTCGGCAGGATGGCGATGGTCTCGGGGATGTGGTGCATCTCCTCGATGATGTGCGGGTTCATCTTCACGGACTCGCGGAAGAACTCCTCGACGCCGTGACCGGCGAACAGCTCCTTGAACGGGAAGCCCGCGACGATCGAGCCGACCGCGAGAACGCCGATCGGGATCAGTATCCAGAGCGGAGCCTCATGCGCGGCCTCGTAGTGATGCTCGTCATGGGGCTCGCCGTGGAAGGTCTTGAAGATCAGGCGCCAGGAGTAGAACGAGGTCAGGCCGGCGGCGACGACCGTCATCAGGAAGCCGTACATCGCGAACGGATTATGCGAGGCGTAGGCGGACTCGATGATGGCGTCCTTGGAGAAATAGCCCGCCGTGAGCGGGAAGCCCGTGAGCGCCAGCGTGCCGATCACCATCACCGCATAGGTGTAGGGGATCTTGCGCCAGAGGCCGCCCATGTTGCGGATGTCCTGCTCGTGGTGCATCGCGTAGATCACCGAGCCGGAACCCAAGAACAGCAGCGCCTTGAAGAAGGCGTGCGTGAACAGGTGGAACATGCCGACCGAATAGGCCCCTGCTCCCATCGCCACGAACATGTAGCCGAGCTGCGAACAGGTCGAGTACGCGACGATGCGCTTGATGTCGTTCTGGACGAGGCCGATGGTCGCGGCGAAGAACGCCGTGGTGGCGCCGAAGAACATCACGACGGCCTGCGCGTTCGGGGCGAGTTCGAACAGCGGCGACAGGCGCGCCACCATGAACACGCCGGCGGTGACCATGGTCGCCGCGTGGATCAGCGCGGAGACCGGGGTCGGGCCTTCCATCGCGTCCGGCAACCAGGTGTGCAGCAGGAACTGCGCCGACTTGCCCATCGCGCCCATGAACAGCAGGAGGCAGGTCAGGGTCAGCGCGTCGGCGTGCCAGCCGAGGAAGTCGATGGTCTTGCCGGTCAGGCTCGGAGCTGCATGGAAGATGGTCTCGAAATCGGTCGAGCTCGTCAGCATGAAGATCGCGAAAATGCCGAGCGCGAAGCCGAAATCGCCGACGCGGTTGACCACGAAGGCCTTGATCGCCGCCGCGTTCGCCGACGGCTTCTGGTACCAGAAGCCGATCAGGAGATAGCTCGCGAGACCCACGCCTTCCCAGCCGAAGAACAGCTGCACGAGGTTGTCGGCCGTCACCAGCATCAGCATGGCGAAGGTGAACAGCGAGAGATAGCCGAAGAAGCGCGGCCGATACGGATCCTCGTCCATGTAGCCGATGGAATAGAGGTGCACGAGCGAGGACACGGTCGTCACCACCACCAGCATCACGGCGGTGAGCGTGTCGACCCGCAGCGTCCAGTAGACCTGGAGGTCGCCAGACATGATCCAGGGCAACAGCGGAATGCGCATGTCGTGGTGCATGAAGCCGACATCGACCAGCGTCATCCAGGACAGCGCCGCCGAGACGAACAGCAGCGCGGTCGTGATCAGCTCGGCGCCCCGCGAGCCCGCKGCCGGCGGCTCGACCGGGCCATGGCCATGGTCATCGGGAGCGTGATCGTCGTGACCATGGTCGTCATGGGCCGCCGACGCATGCGCGTCGCCGTGGCCATGATCGCCGTGATGCTCGACCGCGTCGCCCGAGGGGTGGCGGGCATGCGCGCCGAACAGCGCGATCAGGCCAGCAAGGATGGCGCCCAGCAGAGGCAGAAAGACAATCGCCTGAACCATGACTGAGCTCAGCCCTTCATCAGATTGACGTCCTCAACCGCGATCGAGCCGCGGTTGCGGAAATAGACCACCAGGATGGCGAGACCGATCGCGGCTTCCGCAGCCGCAACCGTCAGCACCAGCAATGCGAAGACCTGGCCGACGATGTCGCCGAGGAAGGTCGAGAATGCGACGAGGTTGATGTTGACCGAGAGCAGGATCAGCTCGATCGACATCAGGATGACGATGATGTTCTTGCGGTTCAGGAAGATGCCGAGGATCCCGAGCGTGAACAGGATCGCGCCGACCGCCAGATAATGTCCGAGCCCGATCGTCATTTCACCCACTCCGCCGCGTCGCTGTCCTGGAGCCCCTGCCCCGACGCCACCTTGCGCATCGCCATCGCCATCTCGGGCGTGCGTGCATTCTGAACGTTGATGTCCTGCCGCTTCACGTTCGCCTTGTGGCGCAGCGTCAGCACGATGGCGCCGATCATGGCGACCAGCAGCACCATGCCCGCGAGCTGGAAGTAGTGGATGTACTTCGTATAGAGCACGAGCCCGAGCGCCTCGGTGTTGCTGACATTGGTCGGGATCGCCGCCGTGATCGTCTTGGAGACGCCGGGGTTGATGACCCAGAAGCCGACGGTGAGCAGCAGTTCGAACAGGAAGATGCCGCCGATCACGAGGCCCACCGGCAGGTACTCGATGAAGCCCTCGCGCAGCTCGAGGAAGTCGACGTCGAGCATCATGATCACGAACAGGAACAGCACCGCGACGGCGCCGACATAGACGACGATCAGGATCATCGCGAGGAATTCGGCGCCCATCAGCACGAACAGGCCGGAGGCGTTGACGAAGGCCAGGATCAGGTACAGCACGGAGTGCACGGGATTGCGCGAGACAATCACCATCACCGCCGAGGCGACACAAACGCCGGCGAAGAGATAGAAGAACAGCGCGGGAAGGATCATGCTCTCATCTCACCGGTACGGCGCGTCGAGCTCGATCGCTTTCGCGATCTCGCGTTCCCAGCGGTCGCCATTGGCGAGCAGCTTGGCCTTGTCATAGAACAGTTCCTCGCGGGTCTCGGTCGCGAATTCGAAGTTCGGACCTTCGACGATGGCGTCGACCGGACAGGCCTCCTGGCAGAGGCCGCAATAAATGCACTTCACCATGTCGATGTCGTAGCGCACGGTGCGGCGGGTGCCGTCGTTGCGGCGCGGGCCGGCCTCGATGGTGATGGCCTGCGCCGGGCAAATGGCTTCGCACAGCTTGCAGGCGATGCAGCGCTCTTCGCCGTTCGGATAGCGGCGCAGCGCATGCTCGCCGCGGAAGCGCGGCGAGATCGGGCCCTTCTCGAAGGGATAGTTCAGCGTCGGCTTCGGCTGGAAGAAATAGCGCATGGCGAGGAAGAACGCCGAGACGAATTCCGACAGCAGGAGCGAGCGTGCAGTGGCGTTGATGTTGATACCCATGACGGCCCTCACTTCGGCGCGATGCCGGCGAAATGCAGCACACCGGCCACCACGACCACCATCGCCAGCGACAGCGGCAGGAACACCTTCCAGCCGAGGCGCATCAATTGGTCGTAGCGGTAGCGCGGCACGATCGCCTTTGCCATCGCGAACAGGAAGAACATGAAGAACACTTTGAGCGAGAACCAGATGATCCCCGGCACCCAGTTGAAGGGCGGCAGATCCACCGGCGGCAGCCAGCCTCCGAGGAACAGGATCGTCGCCAGCGCGCACATCGTGACGATCGCGACATACTCGCCGAGCATGAACAGCAGATACGGCGTCGAGCCGTATTCGACCATGAAGCCGGCGACGAGCTCTGATTCAGCTTCCACGAGGTCGAACGGCGGACGGTTGGTTTCCGCCAGCGCCGAGACGTAGAAGATCACGAACATCGGGAACAGCGGCCACACATACCAGTTCAGGATGGTGAGCTGCGGCAACCCGATCAGGCTGGCGAGGCCACGGGCATGCTGGGCCTCGACCACGGCCGACAGGTTCAGCGTGCCGGCGCAGAGCAGCACGGTGATGATGACGAAGCCGATCGAGACCTCGTAGGACACCATCTGCGCCGCCGAGCGCAGCGCGGCCAGGAACGGGTATTTCGAGTTCGACGACCAGCCGGCCATGATGATGCCGTAGATCGACAGCGACGAGATCGCGAAGATGAAGAGCACGCCGACATTGATGTCGGAGATCACCCAGCCGAGATTGGTCGGGATCACCGCCCAAGCGGCGAGAGCGAGCACGCAGGACACCAGCGGCGCCAGCAGGAATACGCCCTTGTTGGCGCCGGACGGGATGATCGGCTCCTTGAGCACGAACTTCAGCAGGTCCGCGAAGGACTGCAGCAGGCCCCAGGGGCCGACCACGTTCGGGCCGCGGCGGATCTGCACTGCCGCCCAGATCTTGCGGTCGGCAAGCAGGATGTAGGCGATCGCGACCAGCAGGACGACGAGCACCAGGACGCTCTCCGCGACCATGATGATCAGCGGCCAGAGGAAACCGGTCCAGAATGCGCTTTCGAAGAATTCCATCGGCTCACTCCGCTGCGGTCAGCATCTGCCCGGAGGCAAGCCGCGAGCATTCCGCCATCACGGCGGATGCACGCGCGATTGGGTTGGTCAAATAGAAGTCCTCGATCGCCGGCTTGAACGGCGCCTTCTCCGGCGAGCCGCCCTTCCCCGCCAGCTTCTTGATCTGGTCGGCGGCGCCGGCTTCGATCTGGTCGAGACGGATCAGGTGCGGCACGGCCTTGAAGATCGCCTGGCGGAGCGCCGACAGCGAGTCATAGCCGAGCTTCTTGCCGAGCGCCTCCGACAGCGCGCGCACGATCGCCCAGTCCTCGCGGGCTTCGCCCGGCGGGAACGCGGCACGGCCGGTCATCTGCACGCGGCCTTCGGTGTTGACGTAGATCGCGGACTTCTCGGTGTAGGCAGCCGACGGCAGGATCACGTCGGCGCGATGCGCGCCGCGGTCACCATGGGTGCCGATATAGACGACGAAGGTGCCGTCCGACGGCTTGATCTCGTCGGCGCCGAGCAGGAACAGCAGGTCCAGCGTGCCGAAGGTCGTCATCTGCGCCGCGTTCAGCCCACCTGCCGTGGCGGAGAAGCCGATATCGAGCGCACCAACGCGCGAGGCGGTCTCGTGCAGCACGCCGAAGCCGTTCCAGCCGTCCTTCACCGCACCGACATCGAGCGCGAGCTTGGCGGCGGCGGCGAGAATGGCAGCGCCGTCGTGACGCGAGGCCGCGCCTGCGCCGACCAGGATGATCGGGTTCTTGGCGTTCTTCAGCACGTCCATGAAGGAGTGCTTGCCGGCCGCGAGCTCGCCGAGCGTGTCGGTGCCTGCACCCAGATGATCATAGTCGTAGGTCAGGTCGACCTTGGCGCCGATCACGCCGACCTTGAAGCCGCCGGCGCGCCAGCGCTTGCGGATGCGGGCGTTGAACACGGCCGCTTCCTTGCGCGGATTGGCGCCGATGATGAGCAGCGCATCGGCCTGCTCGACGCCGACCAGCGTCGGATTGAAGATGTAGGAGCCGCGGCCGAGCGCGGGATCGAAGGCGTCGCCGCCCTGCACCGCCAGATTGCCCGAGCCGTACTTGGCGAGCAGGTCCTTCAGCGCGAACATCTCTTCGACGCCGGCGAGGTCGCCGGCGATCGCGCCGATGCGCTTGCCGTCGGTGCGCGCCGCTTTCGCGGCGATCGCGGCAAAGGCTTCCGGCCAGCTCGCCGCACGCAGCTTGCCGGCTTCGCGGATATAGGGCCGGTCGAGACGCTGGGTGCGCAGGCCGTCGACGACGTGACGGGTCTTGTCGGAGATCCACTCCTCGTTCACGGCCTCGTTGATGCGCGGCAGCACGCGCATCACCTCACGACCGCGGGTGTCGACGCGGATCGCCGAGCCGAGGCCGTCCATCACGTCGATCGACTGGGTCTTGCCGAGCTCCCACGGGCGCGCCGCAAAAGCATAGGGCTTCGAGGTCAGCGCGCCGACCGGGCAGATGTCGACGAGATTGCCCTGCAATTCCGACGTCAGCGCGTGCTCGAGATAGGTCGTGATCTCCATGTCCTCGCCGCGGCCGGTGGCGCCCATCTCGGGCGCGCCGGCGACTTCCGCCGAGAAGCGGACGCATCGCGTGCACTGGATGCAGCGGTTCATCGAGGTCTTGACCAGCGCGCCGAGGTACTTGTCCTCGACGGCGCGCTTGTTCTCGGCGAAGCGGCTGGTGTCGACACCATAGCCCATCGCCTGGTCCTGAAGGTCGCACTCGCCGCCCTGGTCGCAGATCGGGCAGTCCAACGGATGGTTGATGAGAAGGAATTCCATCACGCCTTCGCGCGCCTTCTTCACCATCGGCGACCGCGTGGAGATTTCCGGCGGCTCGCCCTTGGGGCCCGGACGGCAATCGCGCACGCCCCAGGCGCAGCTTGCGACCGGCTTCGGGCCGCCCTTCACTTCGACGAGGCACATCCGGCAATTGCCGGCGATCGACAGCCGCTCGTGATAGCAGAAGCGCGGAATCTCGGCGCCCGCAGCTTCGCACGCCTGGAGCAGCGTGTACTCGGCGGGGACATCGATCTCTTTTCCGTCGATGATGAGCTTGGTCATTCTCTCTACTCCGCCGCGACCATGTTCACGGGATCGCGGACGCCGATATCGTCGATGTCAGCCTTGTGCGAATACTGGTCGATGCGCGCTTCGATCTCGTGACGGAAATGCGCGATCAGGCCCTGGATCGGCCAGGCGGCTGCGTCGCCGAGCGCGCAGATGGTGTGGCCTTCGACCTGCTTCGTGACTTCGAGCAGCATGTCGATCTCGCGCTTGTGGGCGCGACCGTCGGCCATGCGGGTCAAGACGCGCCACATCCAGCCGGTGCCCTCGCGGCACGGCGTGCACTGACCACAACTCTCGTGCTTGTAGAAATAGGAGATGCGGGCGATGGAGCGGATCAGGTCGGTCGACTTGTCCATCACGATCACGGCCGCGGTGCCGAGGCCCGAGCGCAGCTTGCTCAGGGAGTCGAAATCCATCGGCGTATCGATGATCTGTTCGGCCGGCACCATGCGCACCGAGGAGCCACCGGGGATCACGGCCTTGAGGTTGTCCCAGCCGCCGCGGATGCCGCCGCAATGCTTCTCGATCAGCTCACGGAACGGAATGCCCATGGCCTCTTCGACGTTGCAGGGCCGCTCGACATGGCCGGAGATGCAGAAGAGCTTGGTGCCGACATTGTTCGGACGGCCGATGCCGGCGAACCAGGCCGCGCCGCGGCGCAGGATGTCGGGCGCAACCGCGATCGACTCGACGTTGTTGACGGTGGTCGGGCAGCCGAACAGGCCGACATTGGCCGGGAACGGCGGCTTCAGGCGCGGCTGGCCCTTCTTGCCTTCGAGGCTTTCGAGCAGCGCGGTCTCCTCGCCGCAGATATAGGCGCCGGCGCCATGCGCGACGTAGATGTCGAACGGCCAGCCGTTGACATTGTCCTTGCCGACGAGCTTCGCCTCATAGGCCTGGTCGATCGCGGCCTGGAGATGCTCGCGCTCGCGGATGAACTCGCCGCGGACATAGATGTAGCAGGCATGCGCGTTCATCGCGCAGCTCGCGATCAGGCAGCCTTCGATCAGGAGATGCGGATCGTGCCGCATGATCTCGCGATCCTTGCAGGTACCGGGCTCGGATTCGTCGGCGTTGACGACGAGATAGCTCGGCCGTCCGTCGGTCGATTCCTTCGGCATGAACGACCATTTCAGGCCGGTCGGGAAGCCGGCGCCACCGCGCCCGCGCAGGCCCGACGCCTTCATCTCGTTGATGATCCAGTCACGGCCCTTGTCGATGATATTCTTCGTACCATCCCAGGCGCCGCGGCGCCGCGCGCCCTCGAGCCCCCAGTCGTGGAGGCCGTAGAGGTTCTTGAAGATGCGGTCCTTGTCCTCGAGCATTTCAGTGCTTTCCGATCAACGATTGGACTGCTTGTAGGCAAGTCCGGCGGCGCAGACGGCGAAAGTCAGCGCCCAGAGTAGGCTGCTCTCCTGCGTCGCGTTCATCACGAAGCGCTGCAGCAGGAACATGAAGGCGGCCGCGACCGCGGCGTGCATGGCGACGAAGCCCCACTTGTTCACGGCCTCGTTCCCTCCAATTGCGGGGAGATCACGCATCAGGTGATCTCCTTCAGCGTGGTCGGCCCACCCGTCGGCGCCGAGAACTGGCGGCCGTTCTGCGGACCGGGCTTCGGCGGATTGCCCGAGGCGAAGCCGTCGAGCACCTTGCCAAAGGTTTCCTTGGTCAAATCCTCATAGGTGTCCTTGCCGATCAGCACCATCGGCGCATTCACGCAGGCACCGAGACATTCCACCTCTTCCCAGCTGAAATTGCCGTCCTTGGAGAGATGGAACGGCTCGTGGTGGATGCGGTGCTCGCAGACGTGGATGAGATCCTCGGCGCCGCGCAGGCGGCACGGCGTTGTGCCGCAGACCTGGACGTGGGCCTTCTTGCCGACGGGGGCGAGCTGGAACATCGTGTAGAAGGTCGCGACTTCGAGCACGCGGATATAGGGCATGTCGAGCAGATCGGCGACGGCGCGGATCGCGGCTTCCGACACCCAGCCGTCGTGCTGTTCCTGGACGCGCCAGAGGATGGCGATGACAGCGGAGGCTTGCCGGCCGGCCGGATATTTCGCGATCTGCTGCTTGGCGAACGCGAGGTTCTCCTCCGTGAACGCAAAGCTCGCGGGCTGGACTTCCTTCGGTGCTAATCGGCGAACGGACATCTCTTATCTCTCACTGCATACGGCGCGCGGTTTTCGCATTCAGGGCATCGATCCTGTCCTGCCAGAATGCGCTTGCGGTGCCGAAAACGTTGTAGCCGACGTGGGTCGAGACCTTGATGCGGTCGAGGATCGACAGCTCGGTCACGGTCTCCATCCGGTTGCTGCGCGGATCGAACACGATCAGCTTCAGCGGCGTCTGTTCGAGGATAAAGCGCGACACCGCGTGGCTGCGATCGCTGCCGTGCTCCTCGCACATGATGACGCTGTCGGTCTCAAGCAGCCGTGCGCCGCCCTTGATCGCCTCGATCTCGACGCCCTCGACGTCGAGCTTGATCAGGTACTTGCCGTGGGCCGCCACCTTGCCGTCGTCGATGAGATTGTCGAGCGCGAGAACCGGCACGTCCTCACCGCCCGCCGACGGTGCGCCAGCGATGCTGAAGGCCTCATGCTTGGTGCCTGACAGCCGCGCGGTACCGCGCGCCGCGCCGATCGCGCATTTCAGCGTCTCGAAGCGGTTGCCGTTGACGCGAGCGTTGTTGGCAAGCTTCGGATAGTTCTGCCCCGACGGCTCGATCGCGATCGCCTTGTGCGATCCGAACGGCTTGCTCGACACCAGCACCGACCAGTAGCCGTAATTGGCGCCGCAATCGAGCAGCGTGTAGTCGACGTCGATGGAGTCGGCGAACAGGACCTCCAGCTCGTCCTCGTAATTGTAGGAGCGGTTGAGCAGCTTGCTCCAATAACCGTCGCCGTAGGGGAATTCGAACACGGCGTCGGGATTGAGCCTGATCGCGATGTTGCGCTCGGGCAGCGTCTTCCGCAGCAGGTTCGCGCAGGCGATGTAGCCCATGTGCGAGAAGTGCGAGGAGATCTTCGATCCCGTCACCAGCGCCAAGGCAGCCGTCCGCTCCCACAGGTTGGCCCCTTCAAGGGCCCCCGAGGCACGGTCAAACTGGATTGGCGCCTGCGCCATCACCGATCGACCTCTCCGAACACGATGTCGAGCGAGCCGAGGATCGCCGAGACGTCGGCGAGCAGATGGCCGCGGCAGATGTGGTCCATCGCCTGAAGATGCGCAAAGCCCGGCGCGCGGATCTTGCACTTGTAGGGCTTGTTGGTGCCATCGGAGATCAGATAGACGCCGAACTCGCCCTTCGGCGCCTCGACCGCGGTGTAGACTTCGCCCGCCGGCACGTGGACGCCTTCGGTGTAGAGCTTGAAGTGATGGATCAGCGCTTCCATCGAGCGCTTCATCTCGCCGCGGCGCGGCGGCGCGACCTTGTTGTCTTCGACGACGACAGGCCCCTTCCCGTCGGCTGCGTTCAGCTTCTGGATGCACTGCTTCATGATGCGCACGGACTGGCGCATCTCTTCCATGCGGATCAGGTAGCGATCGTAGCAGTCGCCGTTCTTGCCGATCGGGATGTCGAAATCCATCTCGGCGTAGCACTCATAGGGCTGCGACTTGCGCAGGTCCCAGGCCGCGCCCGAGCCGCGCACCATGACGCCCGAGAAGCCCCACTCCCAGGCTTCCTTGAGCGGCACCACGCCGATGTCGACGTTGCGCTGCTTGAAGATGCGGTTGGCGGTGAGGAGACGATCGAGGTCGTCAACGACCTTCAGGAACGGATCGCACCAGGCCTCGATGTCGTCGACCAGCTTCTGCGGCAGGTCCTGATGCACGCCGCCGACGCGGAAGAAGGCTGCATGCATACGGCTGCCCGAGGCGCGCTCGTAGAACACCATCAGCTTTTCGCGCTCTTCAAAGCCCCACAGCGGCGGGGTCAGCGCGCCGACGTCCATCGCCTGCGTGGTGACGTTGAGCAGATGCGACAGGATGCGGCCGATCTCGCAATAAAGCACGCGGATCAGCTGGCCGCGGCGCGGCACCTCGATGCCGAGCAGCTTCTCAGCCGCCATGCAGAAGGCGTGCTCCTGGTTCATCGGCGCGACGTAGTCGAGCCGGTCGAAATACGGGATCGCCTGCAGATAGGTCTTCTGCTCGATCAGCTTCTCGGTGCCGCGGTGAAGCAGGCCGATATGGGGATCGACACGGGCGACGATTTCGCCGTCAAGCTCCAGGACCAGACGCAGCACGCCGTGCGCAGCCGGATGCTGGGGCCCGAAGTTGATGGTGAAATTGCGAAGCTGTTCGGGTTGCTCGTTCATGATCAGACCTTCGGTCCCGCCTTCTCGTCACCGGGAAGCGGATAGTCCGCCCCTTCCCACGGCGAGAGGAAATCGAACTTGCGGAATTCCTGGTTGAGCCGGACGGGCTCGTACACCACCCGCTTCTCCTGGTCGTCGTAGCGAACCTCGACGAAACCGGTGGTCGGGAAATCCTTGCGCAGCGGATGGCCCTCGAAACCGTAATCGGTCAGCAGGCGGCGCATGTCGGGGTGCCCGACGAAGAACACGCCATAGAGGTCGTAGGCCTCGCGCTCGAACCAGTCCGCGCCGGGGAACACGTCGATCAGCGACGGCACCTGCGTGGTCTCGTCGGCCTGGGCCTTGAGCCGGATCCGCGCGTTCAAGGTCGGAGACAGGAAGTGATAGATCACGTCGAAGCGTTTTTCGCGCGACGGATAGTCCGCGGCCGTGATGTCGGTGAAGTTGATGAACCGGCATTTCGGATCGTCGCGGAGGTACTTGACCACCTCGACGATCTTGCTGACCTCGACATCCACCGCGAGCTGGTTGAAGGCAACCGAATGACCGATGGCGGCGCCCGGAAGCGCGCTAACGATCGTCTGCCCCAGGGCGTCGAGCTTGGCGTCGTCCATGACGTAAAACCTTAGCGTTCGATGGTGCCGGTGCGGCGGATCTTCTTCTGCAGCAGCAGCACGCCGTAGAGCAGCGCTTCCGCCGTGGGCGGGCAGCCCGGCACGTAGATGTCGATCGGCACGATGCGGTCGCAGCCGCGCACGACCGAGTAGGAGTAGTGGTAGTAGCCGCCGCCATTGGCGCAGGAGCCCATCGAGATGACGTAGCGCGGCTCCGGCATCTGGTCGTAGACCTTGCGCAGCGCAGGCGCCATCTTGTTGGTCAGCGTGCCGGCGACGATCATCACGTCGGACTGGCGCGGCGAGGCACGCGGCGCGAAGCCGAAGCGCTCGACGTCGTAGCGCGGCATCGAGACCTGCATCATCTCGACCGCGCAGCAGGCGAGACCGAAGGTCATCCACATCAGCGAGCCGGTACGGGCCCAGGTGATGAGGTCGTCGGTCGCGGCCACGAAGAAGCCCTTGTCGGACAGCTCGGAGTTGACCTCGAGGAAAAACGGATCGTTGGCGCCAACCGGCCTGCCGGTCGACGGATCAAGGATGCCCTTGGGGGCCGGCGCGACGACCGGGCCAGAGGACGTTGCAGGGTTCAATCCCATTCCAGTGCTCCCTTCTTCCATTCATAGGCGAACCCGACCGTCAGCACGCCGAGGAACACCACCATGGACCAGAAGCCGGTCGCGCCAAGCTTGCCGAACGCCACCGCCCAGGGAAACAGGAACGCCACCTCGAGGTCGAAGATGATGAAGAGGATGGCGACCAGATAGAAGCGGACGTCGAACTTCATGCGAGCGTCGTCGAAGGCGTTGAAACCGCACTCATACGCCGACAGCTTTTCCGGGTCCGGCTGCTGGAACGCCACGATGAAGGGCGCGATCAGCAGCACGAGGCCGATGAGGCCCGCTACCCCTATAAAGACGACGAGTGGAAGATAGTTCTGCAGAATGCCGCTCATTGACGAGCCCTTTTTCCCGCAGCCTCGGGACAGCCACGGATTCGTCCAGTTTGGAATTGTTCTGAGCCTTAGCGCAGTGCACCAATGGGCGCAAGACACGCTCTTTTTAGGCCCTTTACCGCCCCCAGAACGATAGAAATCCCGGAATCGCCCCGCGGCTGGTATGGAGCAGATCGCCAATCCCAGCAAGGGCGGCCACAGTTTTGCAGGGCAGCCGTTCGAGGATTGCGGCACACGGGCCGAGGCAGCTATTTGCCGCGTGTCGTCCGCGATAATTGCCCGGTTTTTTGGGTGCGGCAGCGCACCCAAACCCAGGCAATGACCAGCACCGGGGCTCCCACCGTCACCCAGGCGACATACTGGCCGACCGTTCCCCAGAGTAGCGCAGCCAGCAGGCCGGTGATGGTCGCAGCCGCGAGCAGGATGGGTGCAGCAAAGACACGTATCCACAGGCCCGAGCGGTCAGAGGAGCCATGCATCACGACGGGACCGGGGTTCGTCTGGCGAATGCGTCGCTCCGGGCGGGCGCGCGCTTGCGCCGCCGTGCCAGCCAGAGATAGAGGCCACTGCCGATCACAACGATCGTGAGAATGTCGAGCACGGCCCAGATCACCTTGAGCGGCATCCCGCCATAATCGCCGAAATGCAGCGGCTGCGAGATCAGGAGCGCCTGGAGATAGACCGGCAGCGCCCGGCTGTCGGCGACCTCCCCTGTTTCGCCGTCGAGCAGGACCGGCTTGAGCAGCCGCGCCGTCAGCGCCGTGTCGCCGCGCATGAAGGCGGCGAAGTGGTGCGAGGAGGTGAACGGCGTTCCCGGAAACGCGATGAAGGCAACCTCCATCCCGGGCGCCGTCTGCCTCGCGCGCGCCACAACATCGTCGAGCGAAGCCAGATGCGACGGCGGCGGCTTGCCGGCATAGGGCGCGACCATGCTGGCAAGCTCGGTGGCCTTCCACTGGTTGAGCATCAGCTCGGCCCAGGTGTTGACGACGCCGGTGAGGCCTACCACCAGTGCCCAGGCCACCGTCACGACGCCGATCAGATTGTGCCAGTCGAGCCAGCGCACGCGGCGCGAGGCGTGGCCGCGAATGGTGGCAAAGCGCAGCCGGCGGGTGAACGGCCAGTACAGCACCACGCCGGAGATGATGGCGATGGCGAACAGCAGGCCCATCCCGCCGAGGAACAGTTTTCCGGGCTGGCCGGCAAACATGTCGGTATGCAGCTTGAGCATGATCAGCATCGGCCCGATGCCGACCGGTCCGAGCAGCTTGGTCGACATCGCATCGAACGCGCGCACGGTCGTGTTGTCGGGCAGCCCGTTGACGGCGCTGTTGGTGAACGCGGTCACGATCCCGGGCTCGTCCTTGTCCCAGGCGATATATTGCAGCACCCGGCCGGGATCGGCGGCGAGCGCGGCGTCGGCGACGGCTTGCGTCGTCGCACGCGCCGCGCCCGCATGAGCTTCGGGCTGGGGGGCATAGCCCAGGAGCTCATCGATCTCGTGATGGAAGATCAGCGGCATGCCGGTCAGGCAGAGCAGCAGCAGGAAGACGGTCGAGATCAGGCTGGTCCAGGTGTGGACCACGGACCAGAGCCTGACCGTGCGCGCCTTCACGAGGCCCTCCCCTCGCCGGTGCCTACCACTTGTAGGAGACGCTGGCGGTGACGCGCCGGCGGTCGCCGTAGAAGCATGACGAGGCCGCCGCGCAGCTTGCGACATAGATCTTGTCGGTCAGGTTGATCACGTTGATTGCCGTGCGCCAGTTCTGCCACTCGTAGTTGACCGCGAGGTCGCCGAGCACGACCGCGGGAACCTCGAGGGTGTTGGCGGCGTCCGCCCAGGAGGCGCCGACATAGCGCACGCCGCCGCCGAAGCCGAATCCCGCAAGCGGTCCGTCCTTGAATGTGTAGTCGGCCCAGCCCGAGACCAGGAGCTCAGGCGTGTTGGTCGGCGTCTTGCCGACCAGCGCCGGGTTCAGGTCCCTGCTGGTGAAGAGATGATAGGCCGTGAAGGCGCCGATGAACTTTAACTCCTTCGTCGCATTTGCGACCGCTTCGAGCTCGATGCCGCGCGAGGTCACCTCGCCGGTTTGGTTCTGCAGCGTGGTGATGATCGGATCGGTAGTGGGTACATTCTGGCGCTTCAGGTTGAACACCGAGGCAGTGAAGTAGCCATCAAATCCCTTGGGGGCGACCTTGACGCCGATTTCGGCCTGCTGGCCGGTCTCCGGCTGGAACAGCTGATTTTGCGCGTTGAGCCCGATAATCGGGTTGAAACTCGTCGCGTAGGAGATGTAGGGCGCGATGCCGTTGTCGAAATTGTAGATCAAGCCTGCGCGACCGCTGAACTGGCTGTCATTGTTGCTGGCGAGCGTCGCCCCAGTGTCACGGGCGGCCTGCGTCGTCTCGACCCAGTCGTTGCGGCCGCTCAGCACCAGCGTGAAGTTACCGAGCTTCATCTGGTCCTGGAGGTAGGTGCCGGCCTGCTTCTGCGTGATCAGGAAGTTACGGAACGGCGGGCCTGTGAGCGGGATGTTAATGCCGTAGACCGGATTGAGCACATTGATCGGAGGAACGGTGCCGAAGTTGAAGGCCTGATAGTCGTCGATCTGATAGCCCTTCAGATCGACACCGAACAGCATCGTGTGCCTGACAGGACCGGTGTTGAAGCGATATTCCAGCTGGTTGTCGAGATCGGCCTGGTTGGCGGTATCCTTCGCATACCAATTGTAGCGACCGAGAGAGGCCGCATTGATATTGTCCCAGCCGTTGCCGATGTAACCGCGATAGGTCAGGTCGATATGCGCAAATCGCGCATTCTGCCGGAACGTTAGATCGTCGGTGACATTGCGCTCGAACTGATAGCCGAGCATCTCCTGCTCGCGCGTGAACTTGTCGACGCTGGGATCGCCGGCGAAGAAGCTGGTCGGGATCTTGCCGAACGGCGCGTTGGTCACCGTGCCCTGGTAAGGCAGGAAGTTGATGCCGCGGGTGTCGGTCTTCGATGCCGACGCCAGAACCGTGAAAGTCGTATCGGCATCCGGCTTCCAGGTGAAGGACGGCGCAATGAAGTAGTTGTTGTCCGGCGTGAAGTTGACCTGCGTGTCGCCGTTCCTGATCTCGCCGACGACGCGGTAGAACAGCTTGCCGTCCTGGGGCTGCGTTGCAACGGGCCCGCCGACATCGAAGCCGACATAGGCGTTGCCGAAATTGTTGACGCCGGTCTCGATGTAGCGGATCGGCTCGGTCGGCGGCATCTTGCTGATGACATTGACGATGCCGCTCGGGCTCGATCCACCATAGAGCACCGCCGACGGGCCGCGTAACACCTCGACTCGCTCCATATTGGACGGCGGAAGCCGCCAGCTCGCATAGGCCGTGTAGAACAGCTGCGTGCCGTCGAGAAACAGTCCGATGTCGTCGGACTTGAAGCCGCGGATCAGCCACCAATCGTTGCGCGTGTCCGCACCGAAGGTGCCAGCCCGCACGCCGGCGGTGTAGCGCAGAACCTCGTCGAGCTTGGTCGCCTTCTGGTCGCGGATCTGGTCCGCGCCGATCACCGACACCGATTGCGGCGTCTCCATGATCGGCGTGTTGGTCTTAGTGCCCGACGAGCTGCGGTTGGCGACGTAGCCGTTCACCGGACCGCGCGGCGTCTCGACGAAGCCGACATTGCGCTGCTGAAGCGGTCTGCGGCTGGCGGCGGTCTCTACCGACGGCCGCGCCACGCGGCGGGCGGCCGCAGCAGGTGCGCGGCGTCGTGCTTCCGGCGCGTTGACGGTGACCGACGGCAGGTTTTGCGCACCGCCTTGCGCCGAGGACTGCGCAAGCGATGCCTGCGGTACCACTGCGAAAGCAGACGCGGTCGCCAAGACGACCGACCGCAGCATACGAAGACTGTTCAACGCGCACCCCAACATGTCTGTTTGCTTGCGTCATGCCGTCGTTCCCCCAACGGCAGGCGCTTGCAGTGACGCTTAGGTGAGCGCGCGCGAATTCCCTAATTGAAAACCTCTTAGAAGGGTTCTTAGAAATGATCCAACATTCCCGGAGATTTCCGAGAGATCAGCGTGAAACTTTCTCGGCTTCGAGCATCTTCTCGGCTGTCGCCGTGAGACGGTCGATCTGCGCCAGCAGCGTCTCGAACTCGTCCTTGCTCAACTGTTCGAGCAATTGCCGATTGCGCTCCTGCGCGCCTTCGACGATCGCATCATGCGCAGCGAGCCCTGCCGCTGTCAGCGCGACCAGCACCTCGCGGCTGTCCTTCGGGTTCGCCGACTTCGCGATCAGCTTGCGCGAGACGAGCTCCGCGAGCGCGCGGCTGATCTGGCCCTTGTCCTGGCCGACGGCTTCGGCGAGCCGCGCCACGCTCATCGGCGGACGGCGACCGAGCGAGGCGACGAGACCGAACTCGACCGAGGACAATCCGGCGAGGCGTTTGTAGCGCAGGATGGCGCCGCGCTTGAGCAAATTGGCGAGCACCATCAGCCGTGACGACAGCATCACGGTGATCGGCGCCGGCGAGTGGCTTTCGTCCGCATCGGGCGATGCGTGCCCGTCCCTGCTCGATGTCTGGCTCATGATCCACCTCTGCCAAGAAAGCCGGGGCGTGCCAAGCGCTGGTAGCGCAACCTCCCCAACCTGATTCCAAATGCGATTAAGAGGCATTCTGGAATATCGTTGACATTGTCATCGAACTATTTTTCACTGGGTCACCGCATCAAAACGACCCGGCCACCTAAGGCCAGCGGCGGGAGGAACAGCATGACGATGACCCAGCGGGATCGCGATCTCGGCACCGCCTATGCGATGAAGCCGGCGCACACGCGCACCGAACTCACCTCGGTCGTTCGCGGCACGCCGATGGGCGAGCTGCTGCGCCGCTACTGGCATCCGGTCGCGCTGGTCAGCGATGCCACCGACAGGCCGAAGAAGGTCCGCGCGCTCGGCGAGGATCTGGTGCTGTTCCGCGACAAGCACGGCCGTGTCGGCCTGCTCCATGCACGCTGCTGCCATCGCGGCACCACGCTCTATTACGGCAAGGTCGAGGAAGACGGCATCCGCTGCTGCTATCACGGCTGGAAGTTCGACGCCGAAGGCCATTGTCTCGAGCAGCCCTGCGAGCCCGACGGCGGCCAGTTCAAGGACAAGGTGCGCCAGCCCTGGTACCCAGTCGAGGAGCGCTATGGGCTGATCTTCGCCTATATGGGCCCGGCCGAGAAACGCCCGGTGCTGCCGGCTTACGAATGCCTGGAAAACATGGACGAAGGCGAGTTCGTCGAAGCCGACGATTCCTCGATCGGCGGCGGCGGCCCCGCGATCATCCCCTGCAACTGGCTACAGCATTTCGAGAACGTGGTCGATCCCTATCACGTGCCGGTGCTGCACGGCTCGTTCTCGGGGCCGCAATTCACTGACATGATGGCCTCGATGCCGGAGGTGAGGTTCGACAAGACGCCGCGCGGCATCGCCGTGCGCTCGATCCGCAAGCAGGACGACGGCAAGGTGTTTTATCGCGTCACCGAAGCGGCCCTCCCCACGCTCCGTGTCGTGCCGAACCCGCGCGTGGCGCAATTCGCCCGCGTCGAGTCGATCGGCTGGACGCTGCCGATCGACGACACCTCGTTCCGCATCTACGTCGCCGGCCGCGTCAAGACTTCCGGCGACATCGGCCGCATGCGCTCGAAGTTCAACGGCAAATTCTGGTGGGACATGACGGAAGCCGAGCACCAGCAATTCCCGGGCGATTACGAGGCCCAGGTCGGCCAGGGCCCGCAGACCATCCACTCCGAGGAGCATTTCGGCCAGAGCGACCGCGGCATCCTGATGATCCGGCGCATGCTGAGCGAGCAACTGGAGGCGATGGAGGCAGACCGCGATCCGATCGGCGTATCGTTCGACGCAAGTGCTGCGCCAGTCGAATTCGAAGCGGGGAATTACATCCGCGAAGGCTGAGTTTTTGGCGCGTTTTCTTCACGCAAACCGGTATCCACTTCGCTCGAAAACGCTCTCGACCAGCCTCACGAAGGGCTGGACCGGCAACGATAACAAAGACAAATTGGGGGGATGCGATGGTCGATGTGACGTCACAGATGTCGGTGCAGACGACTGCGGCGGCAAAGCCCCCGGCGCGGCGCTATTACGTGCTGGGCCTGCTCACCATCATCTATGCGCTGAACTTCCTCGACCGCACGATCTTCAACGTCCTGATCGAGCCGATCAAGAAGGAGTTTCAGCTCAGCGACACCATGATGGGTCTGCTCGCGGGCTTCGGCTTCGCACTGTTCTATTCCCTGCTCGGCATTCCCATCGCGCGCGTCGCCGACCGGCTCAACCGGCGCAACATCGTCGCGGTGGCCCTTGCGTTCTGGAGTGCGATGACGGCGCTGTGCGGGTCGGCCTCGAGCGTGACCTCGCTGGCGCTGGCGCGCATCGGCGTGGGCATCGGCGAATCCGCGGGCTCGCCCGCCTCGCAATCGATCGTCGCCGATCTCTTCACCAAGAACGAGCGCCCGCGCGCGCTCGGCATCTACGCCATCGGCACCTATCTCGGCGTCTTCCTCGGCTATTTCATCGGCGGCTACGTCAACCAGCACTATGGCTGGCGGATGGCGTTCTACGTCGCCGGCCTGCCCGGCATCCTGCTCGCATTGATTCTGTGGCTGACGATCTCCGAGCCGAAGCGCGGCGCGATGCAGGAGAGTTTTGTGCCCGAGCCGCTCGGGCCGACACTGCGCTTCCTGGCCTCGCAGCAGAGCTTCATCATCGTGCTGGTCGGCTTCTGCCTCACCACCTATACGAACTACGCAACGGCGGCCTGGATCCCGCCGTTCCTGGCACGCGTGCACCATCTGTCGAGCGCCGAGATCGGCACCTATGCCGGGACCTTCAAGGGGCTCGCCGGCATGGCCGGCACCCTGCTCGGCGGCTTCGTGGTGGCGCAAATCAGCCGCCGCGACGACCGCTGGAAGCTGTGGGCGCCGGCGATCACCTCGGGGCTCGCCGGCCCGGTGTTCGCGCTGTGCATGCTGACGCAGGATTTCGCGATGATGGTCGCCATGCTGGCGCTGACCTCGTTCCTGGTCGGCTTCCATCTCGGACCGATCTTCGCGATTGCACAGACGGTGGCCAAGCCGAGCATGCGGGCGCTCGCCTCCGCCCTGATCGCGCTCACAGCCACCTGCTTCGGCCAGGGCGTCGGCCCGCTTGCCGTCGGCATGGTCAACGACGCCCTGAAGGGCACTTATGGCGCGGACGCGGTGCGCTATTCCCTGCTCTCGGCGGCGGTCACGACCACACTGGGCGCCCTGCTGTTCGTCTGGGCAGCCCGTTCGATCCGGGACGATATCGGCCGGGCGGCCGCCTGAGACCTGTTCCGGCCGCCAGCCCGGCGAAACCAAGCGGGCGTATTAATGAAACCATTTTGCGGAACCCGCGAAACCATCCGGAAACAGATGGTCCTTAAGACATGAGCCCATAGACGGCGGCTAAGCCCGTCGGGAGGCTTATATGAACCACTCAATTCACTCGGCTGATCGTGGCACCCACCTGAAGATCGTGGTGGTGGCGCTGGTTGCCGGTATTCTGGTCGCCGGCTTCGGGATCGCAGCCCGCACCAACGTCGATGACAGCCAGACCGCCCAATCGGCTCACGTGATCAAGGCCGGCAAGCCGGTGGCCGTGACCAGCGCAGGCACGTCAGAGATTCGCTGACACGCCCTGTTTCGGGCTGACCGAGGCCGCCGCCTGGCGGCCTTTTTCGTTTTCCAGAGCAATGCTTAGCCGATGCGTCCTGACAAAGCGCAACGTCCTTGACTTCACCAAGCCCCGCCTTTAAGTCCCCCCTCGTTCCGCGCGCTTTCAGCGAACCACGCGGGAGTAGCTCAGTTGGTTAGAGCGCCGGCCTGTCACGCCGGAGGTCGCGGGTTCGAGCCCCGTCTCTCGCGCCATTGTTTCAATGGCTTAGCGGTGGGCAGCCCCGTCAGTTTCAACTTTTTCCGCCAGCGAGTTTCAACTTTCTGAGCTTGTTCTGTTCCGAACCGAGCAGCCTCCGGCCGATTCTGCGCGCCTCATCCGCAGCCCTAACCGCCGCGATGTTCACCGGCATGTAGGTTTTCTGCAACCTCCGGTTCTGGTCGATGCTGTTCGCCATCTTCGCGGCAATGACCTCGACCGGCGCTCCTCCGGCATTCGCCTCGACGGGACCCGTCCGCCGCATGTCCATCAGCCGCCGCATCTCGCCCTTGCCGAAAACCGCCCGTCGCAGGTCCGCGAAATCGTCGATCAGCGAGTCCTTGGTATACGGAACCGGGACGCGAGGACGGCCGCCCTTGCCAGTCGGCTTGAAGCCCTTGGTGCGGAAGATCAGCGCATCGTCGTGCAGATCATAGTCCAGCCCGGCAACGTAGGCCTCGACAAGCCGCTGCGAGCGGGCTGTGAGCGTACCTATCGCCGGCTCGCCGGTCTTAGCCCGATCGCTGGTAAACGCCATGTCGGTGCCGCTGGTAACGGCCTGAGCGGGTGTCAAGGTGCGGGCGTCCACCGGGGCAAAGCCCGTATCCCACGCAATGGCGATGATACAGGCCAGCCCTCGATAGCCAGTGCGCCATCCTTCCTTGACTAGGCGAACAACCTCGCCCTCGCGCCAAGTCTCGGTGCGCCCAGGAACTCCAGTCTTTCGGATGACCTGTGACGGGTCCGCCTCGGGGATACAGAGCTTAAGGCCAGCCAAGACGTTGTATAGCGCCCTCCAGATCTTGAGCGCGCGTCCGGCCTCGCCATCGCCCTTCGTGGCCTTGAGCAGGCCGTACCACCGATCCAGCATTTCGAAGGTGACCGTCTTGGGATCGACGTCGCCGAAAACGGGCTCGATATACTTCCAGCCACGGTCCCAATCCTCACGTGTCCGGGTCGGTTTTGATTTCCACTCGTTGCTTCGACGGAATCGCTCAAATCCGTCGCCGACGCTCCCAGAAGGATAGAAGCGGGCTGGCGGCTTCTCCAGCCCCTTGCGGGCGCGCTGGTATCGGTCCTCCCATTCGCGCGCGATGGCCCAAGCATCAGGGCCGTCGTGCCCGCAGGACACGATCTGAAAGCCCATGGCGCGCATCTTCGCGGTGGGTAGCCAATACCCATGCTTCCCTTTGCGGACCACGTAATGCTTGAGCTTAATGTTTCCCAAGGCTCGCCAACCGCTCCTCAAACACGACACGGGCATCTACGGCCACACCAGATGATGCACCAAGACCGGCGCGTCGATCCAGCCAAGCGTCAATGGCCTGCAGATCGTAGTGGCCCGTCACGGGGCAAGCGGCCGGAAAGCCGATACGCTGCAGGGCCGACAGTTTGGTGAGGAAGTCCGATTCAGTTAGGTGCAGGCGCCGCGCGGCCTTCTGCGGCGGCACGAGGCGCGGGTCGACGGGAAAGCGAATGGCGCTTCCCCGAAAGTTGTCGTTGGCGATGTTGGGCAAAAGCGGGCCCCTGAGAATGAACTAATCGCAAACCTCGCCGGCCTGAACCGACGAACAAGCCGCTAAATGGCGAGCTACATCATTATTGTACGACGTTTCCGCCTGGATCCCAGTCAAAACCCGTAAATTTCTGCGGCGATGCCAAAGAAAAGAGCCGGTGCCCTACGAGGCGGCCCAGCCCCTATGGCGCACGCGATGAACGGCGGGAAGTAGAGCGCCCGCCCCTCTTTCGTGAGCGGGCCAGGGCGGTGTGGGGGCGCGGTAATGTTGTGTTTCTAGCAAAATGAGTAGTTAGCACAATTGTGTCATTCGGCCTGCAATATTGACCCCCTAAGCCGGGGGATCGGCGTCCAAAATTGACCCCCTATAGGTTGGTCTGTTGCGCTGCCTGCTTTGGAATGAAGCAGGTGGTCGAGGATGCTGATCGTGGAGACGATTGCGCGGATTCGGCGCGAGCACTTCATCAAGGGCAAGACGATCAAGGAGATTGCCCGTGACCTGAAGGTGTCGCGGAACACGGTCCGGAAGGTGCTGAGGTCAGGAGAGACCTCCTTCGAGTACGAGCGGCAAGTGCAGCCGCGGCCAAAGCTGGGACGATGGGCAGTAGAGCTCGACGGACTGCTGGCGGCGAACGCGGCCAAACCGGCTCGTGAACAGCTGACGTTAATCCGGATCTTCGAAGAGCTGCGCAGCCGTGGCTATGACGGCGGCTACGATGCGGTGCGGCGTTACGCCAGGCGGTGGAGCAAGGAACGCGGGCAATCGACCGCGGCTGCTTATGTCCCGCTAAGCTTTGCCCCAGGCGAAGCCTACCAGTTCGACTGGAGCCACGAGGTGGTCTTGCTGAGCGGCACCACGGTGATGGTGAAGGCCGCCCATGTCCGGCTCTGTCACAGCCGCATGCTGTTCGTGCGGGCCTATCCGCGGGAGACGCAGGAGATGGTGTTCGACGCCCACGACCGGGCGTTCGCCCTGTTCAAAGGCACCTGCACCCGCGGCATCTACGACAACATGAAGACCGCCGTAGAGACGATCTTCGTCGGTAAAGGGCGTCTCTACAATCGCCGCTTCCTGCAGATGTGCAGCCACTATCTGGTCGATCCGGTCGCCTGCACGCCAGCGTCGGGCTGGGAGAAGGGGCAGGTCGAGAACCAGGTCGGGCTGGTCAGGGAACGCTTCTTCACGCCGCGGCTGCGGTTCAAAAACCTCGACGAGTTAAACGCCTGGCTGCTCGACAAATGCATCGCCTACGCCAAGGTTCATCGCCATCCGGAGCTGGTCGATCAGACGATCTGGGAAGTGTTCGAAGCCGAACGCCCCAAACTCGTTCCCTATGCCGGCCGCTTCGACGGCTTCCATGCGGTGACGGCATCGGTCTCGAAGACCTGCCTGGTGCGCTTCGACAACAACAAGTACTCGGTCGCAGCCAGCGCAGTCGGACGACCGGTCGAGGTTCAAGCCTATGCCGATCGCATCGTGATCCGTCAGGATGGACGCATCGTTGCCGAGCACCCGCGATCCTTTGGCCGCGGCGATACCGTCTACGACCCCTGGCATTATGTGCCGGTGCTCGCCCGCAAACCCGGCGCCTTGCGCAACGGTGCTCCCTTCAAAGACTGGGTGCTGCCAGCCGCGATCGAGCGGATCCGGCGCAAGCTTGCCAGCACCGACGACGGCAATCGGCAGATGGTCGACATCCTCAACGCGGTGCTGACTGACGGTCTGCCCGCGGTGGAAGCGGCCTGTGCCGAAGCGCTCAGTCACAGCGTCCATTCGGCCGATGTCGTTCTCAATATCCTGGCCCGTCAACGTGAACCCGCCCCACCGGCCAACATCATGACGCCGGCCGCACTGACGCTCCGTCATGCACCGATCGCCGATTGTGCCCGCTACGACAACCTCCGGAGGACCATCTGATGGAACGAACCCAAATCTTCGACCTCATGGGCGAACTCAAGCTCTACGGCATGAAGGCTGCCTTCGACGAGATCATGGCAACTGCCGTCAAGCGCCAGCACGAACCTCAGCGCATTGTCGGCGACCTGCTCAACGCCGAGATCAACGAGAAGCAAGCCAGGTCGATCAAATACCAGCTCACCATTGCCAAGCTTCCGCTTGCCAAGGACATCGCCGACTTCCAGTTCGACGGCACGCCGATCAATCAGACACTCGTCAATGATCTTGCTGGCGGCGGCTTCATCGCCCAACAACGCAACGTCGTGCTGGTTGGCGGCACCGGCACAGGCAAAACCCACCTGGCCATTGCCATCGCCAGAAGCTGCATCCGATCCGGTGCCCGCGGCCGCTTCTTCAACGTAGTCGACCTCGTCAATCGCCTCGAGACCGAGACCCGCAACGGACGGCAAGGACGGCTCGCCGAGCATCTGACCCGGATGGACTTCATTGTGCTGGATGAACTCGGCTATTTGCCCTTCGCCCAGTCCGGTGGCCAGCTTCTCTTCCACCTCGTCAGCCGGCTCTATGAGCGCGCCTCCGTCATCGTGACCACCAATCTCGCCTTCGGCGAATGGCCGAGCGTGTTCGGCGACGCCAAAATGACCACCGCGCTGCTCGATCGGTTGACCCATCACTGTGACATCGTCGAGACCGGCAATGACAGCTGGCGCTTCAAAAGCCGCGACGACGATCACGCCACCCGCGCTCGTCTCGTCTCCGCTATCCCGGCCAGCTCCAACGAGCCGAGCGCTACCGTCAAACCGCGGCGCACGAAGGGGTCAAAATTGGACGCCGATGAGGGGTCAAATTTACAGGCCGATTGACAATGTTGCGGGCGTGCAGTCGTTCGATGACCTTGTCATCACTCAAAGCGGAACTAGCACGATTATCATGGCGGGAGCTGATCAAGTTACGCTTGCAAACTTCACGCACTTGATGACGGCGAATGACTTTTTGTTTGTTTGAGAGCGTTCCTTCGTCGGCGATCTAGTCACCGATCCTCAAATCCAAGGCAATCGCTCCAATGAATTCGGTCCTCAACCGCGACTGCTCCTGCTCATAAGCGAACGCATCATGAAGATAGCCCGCTGGATCATATCCGGCGGGCTGTTCGCGATGCGACTACTTCCCCTTCATCTTCGGGTCATTGATGTCGCGCCCGGGTTGGTCGATCCAGGGCTGCTCGAATCGCCTTGACCGCTAGCGGCCGCCGGAGAATTGCCGCCGCCGCCCGATCCAGCACCCCCAGCCCGCGCCGCCGCCGGCTCCGCCTGATCCAGCAGTCGCACTCCTGCCCGCCAGCTTCTGCTACCGACCCAACCCGGAGATCTCTTGCACCGGCGGCAAGTAGCCGTTTTGGGTGTCCGGTAAGGCCGCCGCCTCACCGGACGGATTAAGCCTCGACCGCTTTAGTTGAATGTTTGCAGCCTCAATTTGAGCGATCCGTCGGCTTGGCGTTCGAAGACGTGCGTCGCTAAACCACTGAAGGGAGACGGCTTGCCCTCCTTGTCCTTACCCGTAGCGCTCCACTTGGCTGTGCCGAACACAATTTTGTCGTCTCCGCCGGCGTCGATCATCTCCAACTTATGACCCGTCACACCGTTGGTAAAGAGTCCGGCAAAGAACTTCTCGATCTCAGCCGGACCCGACGCGACCTGATGTGTTGGCGGCATCAATTTTGCCGTTGCGACATAGGAGGCGCCGATGGCTTTCTCGTCCTGCTTGTTGAATGCGGCATCCCAAGCGGCGTAAGCCTTCTCCACGTCCTCTTTGGCGTCCGCGGCCAACGAAACTCCCGGCGCGCCGAGCAGACAAATGATTAGTGCTGATGTTTGAGCCAACTTCATAGGATACTCCTCTATTGCATAATGCCTTTCCCGATTTCTCAGATAATCAATCCGATCGTCTGCCGCGGCTGCGCTCCCGCCAGCATGCCGACACCGTCGCCGGTCGCGCTGCAGCCGGCCATTCGTTCATTAGGAAGGAGGCGCAGGCGGCGCTAACTTCAACTGCGCCATTCACCTCGGGAGTCCACATCGCGCGCCATGACACCGCTAATGCAGCCGGTCACACATGCGCCGAACTTCAACCACCATGACCAGTTCTGCGAAGGCACATTCATCATGATTGGTTGGTAGGACTCCACCCAATAGTTCGCGGAACAGCAATTCCGGGCAATTACGGTCAACGGCGCTGACAAATGGGAGACGCGGCACACCATTGCCCAGGTCGGAAATCCCTGCGTTGGTCACAGTGTAATTCGGCCTTGGCCCTTAGCTATCATCTGTCTCAATCGCCGTATTGTCGGCTTTGGGCTTTGAGCTGACCAAGGTCGGACACCAGCTAGACAGCCGCTTGTGACCCAAAGCCGACGTAGGTCAGGAACGCGCTGAAGTCGACTTCTGACCCGAAGCGCTCATCATCCTTCCGGCACGCCAGCGAGGCGCCAGCCTTCACACAAGCGCTGCACCCCGGCAAGGTAAATTGGATTGTCGCTTTGTTGAGCTGCGAGCAAGCGACGAATGGTGAAACCTGAGTTGAGCGCAAGTCCCGTTCTCGCAGCAGTTCGCGCCTCATCGAGCGCGCCGGTCAAGGCCAAGGCAGCGGCGAGCGATATATGAGCGAGATGAAAGTTACGGTTCGCCTCGGTGCTTCGTCGCAGCCAACTAACGCCTTCGACGTCTGAACCAAGCAGCAGCTTGGCCACGCCCGCAAAACACGCCCACTGGTAGGCGAAAACGTCGCGAGGAGAGAGCCGTAAAGCTTCGAGTATATGGCCTTCGGTCTCGGCAGCGCGACCTATGTAGGATTTTGCGAAACCAAGGGCAGCATGAGCGTGGACCAAATTCGGAGCCAGCGCCAACGCAAGTTCGAACTCACGGATGCCTTGGGCGGCCCGGTTCGTAAAGGTCTGGACCCAACCCCGAGCCATGTGGGCTGAGGCACTGTTCGGCCTAATCGACAATACCTTGTTCACCATCGCCTCGGCCGCCGCAAGCCGCGCGGGCCCATCATCCGTCGTAAAGCTACCTCCAACTACCGTATCAACATTTGCCAGACCAATCATTGCTTCGACGTTGCCGGGATCGAACTCCAGCGAGCGTTCGAAGAAGCCCCGCGCTTGCGTCACGCATTCAAGGCTAATCCCCTTCATCAACCAGGCCCGGCCCTGGAAACACAAGTCCATCGCATCGGGATGCAGCGTACGCTCGGCTCGTCGCGCCTCAGCCTCAATGAGCTGGGCACCTAATGTACCGGCGAGCCTCGATACGATTTCGTCCTGCATATCGAACAGGTCGCCGACAGGCTTCTCGAAGCGCTCGGCCCAAAGATGCTGGCCGCTCTTAGCATCGATCAACTGCACGTTCATCCGGAGTCGCTTGCCGCTGCGTTGCACTGAACCTTCGAGCACGTAGCGAACGTTTAATTCGTGGCCGACCTGCCGTACATCGACTGCTCTACCCTTGTATGAGACGGCGCTGTTCCGTGCGATTACAAATGAACCAGCGATGCGCGACAAGTCCGTGGTCAAGCTCTCGGTTACACCATCCACGAAATAGTCCTGCTCGCGATCACCGCTCAGGTTCGCGAAGGGTAGCACGACGATGGACAGGCGCGGCGGCGCGTCGTCGGTTCGCTCGACTGGGCCCACCGTCTGACTTGCGGGCCTCCGGTCTTCCTGCACTGCACCAACGAAGCGGAAACCTTTGCGCGGCAATGTTTTGATCAACTGCTGTTTCTCGCCCGTGTCGCCGATTGCGCTCCGGGCGGCATTGAGGCGAGTCGTCAGCGCAGCATCCGAGACGATGCGACCCTTCCAAACGGCGTTGATGAGGTCGTCCTTGCTGACGACGCGCTCTCTGTTTCGGATCAGGTATTCGAGCAGATCGAACACTTGGGGTGCGACAACAACCACGTCTGTTGCGCGCTGCAGTTCGCGCCTGTCGGTATCAAATGCGTAATCCTCAAAAAGAAACCGCAAGCTGCATTCCCTCTCCGGGGCCACCCTCGGAAACCATAACAATAAGCTGCCAGTGAGGAAAATGTAAGCGAGCTGTTAGTGCGCCACTAGCGACCAACGCCTTCGTCCTTAGATCCGCGGCCGGACTGGCGTTCCTTATTCCCTCTCCTCCCGCTTGTGGCCCTTAGAGGTCGACCCAGCATGTCCGCTAGATGTCCGCTCCTTGGGGGTGAAGCAGACTTGATATGCTCAGGCCGAGTTCTTCCGGGTGTGACCCATAGCGCACTGGTCGCGCCCTTTGCGCAGCGAAGGCGCCAATCGAGATTGCGGAAATCGTTGGCTGACCGCTTTCGCCGCTCGCGGAATCATACGGGATGGCAGACGACCTATCCTTGCGCCGGACCAAAAGAAAAGCCCGGCATCGCTGCAGGGCTTGAGGTCATGAAAAAATTTACGTGATGAAGGCTAGTAGCAATAATTTTTCCCGTTATTCCAATCTCCTTTGATGAAGATGCGTTCGCGGATGACGAACGACAAGAAGGCCGCAATCAGGGTTGAAGCTGCACGAATGGCTTGGGCCAACTCGCAATAATTGCGCAAAGATTCATTCCCCGAAAATGGACCAATTGAAAATGCCTAGCGAAGAAAGCGGTAGCGAGGGGTTCAAAACGACCAGAACCGCTGCGCATCGGTACGGCGGCTTCTGGGCAGCCTATTGACCAACCTATTGGGCTCGGCCCAAGACCACGCGCAAGCCCCAGCGACTGGCTCAAGGCTCGGCTAGCCCCTATCCTGTCGCCATGATCAACACCGCCCTCACCCGCCGCCGCGCCGACAATCCGCATGAGGAGACCTGGCATATCTACTTTACCGACGTCCGCATCGGCGCGATCGGCGTGCGCACCGGCGTGCCTGTGCACGCCGATCAATGGGGTTGGTCGGTCGGCTTCTATCCCGGCATGGAGCCAAGCACATGGCGGAGTGGCATAGCCGCCACCTTCGAAGCCGCGCGCGAGGCTTTCGAGACCGCTTGGTCGGATCTACAGCCGAACATCACCCACAATGCCTTCGCCGAATGGCGCCAAGACCGCGACTGGCGCGCCGCGATGGCGGCCAAGCGGGCGCGGAGCGAGAAGCTCGACAGCGAGATCCGGAGCACGCTTATGCGCTGCATCTGCGGGACCACATTCGACAGCTGGAGACCGGCGGAGAGCTACCAGCACCGCGCACATATCACCGCCGCGCAGGCGGCCAATGGGACACGCCTATGAAGCACACCGAAGAACGACCCTATGCAGATCCGGAGGCGGCCGCTCGCAAGCTCGTCGAGCTCGCAGCCAGCGTCGAGGCCGTACAGGACGGCCGAATCTATATCGAGAGGATCAACGCGCCCTTCTTGTTCAAGCTGGAGGGCAGTGGCAGCGAGTTCGGCGCCGGGCTCAAACACGCGATCGAGCGCGGTTGGTTGTGGAAGCACGAAAGCGGCACGTATGTGAAGCTGATGCCGTCCAGTGAAGACCTGCTGGCCCGCAAATAAAGGCGTTCTGAACCTGCGGCACGCATCTGCGCGATCGTCACGGACGCGGCGCCTGGCCGATGGCGGCTGGCGTCTTTTTCGCGTGGATCTTCCATATGACGACTAGACCGAACTGACCCCAAGCTTCGCTGAAAAATCCCCGCTCTCCCTGTACAGCCCCGAAGCCGAAATAACGCACCAGCAAGGGCGCTGTGCAGCGCTGGGACGCACTCGAACTTGAGCTGCGGATGCGCTGACGCCATGAACGGCGGCAAGTAGAGCGCCCGCCCCGCTTTCAGGAGCGGGCCAGCGAGTCGTGGGGTTGTTGTGTTTCCAGTAAAATGAGTAGTTAGCACAATTGAGTATTTCTCAAAATAAATCAGTGAGTTAACGCAGGATATAGAAACCAACCACGACCCTGGTCAGTTTAGACGCCATCACCGCGCGGTATTGTGGCAAACATCGGTGATGAGAACGCGACAATGCGCTCCCGCCTTCCTCTGACGGAAAGGTGCAGCGCATGATCAAGCGTCGCAACCGAACCAAGCACACGAAAACATTTGAAGAGCGATTGGCTGAAGAGGCTGCGCGCTTCAAGGAGGCCGCAGCACAGTTGCCGCCAGGCACCCAGCGCGAGCTCTACCTCAGACGAGCCCGCCAGGCCGAAACGGCCTCACACATCAACGAATGGTTGACGTCGCCGGGGCTACAACCGCCGACCGCGTTGGAGAGTTTGCAGGCAGGAAGACAGGCGAAGCGAGATCGAGGCGCATCGGACTAGAATCCGGGTGCAAGTTGTCGCATTGAAAAGAAAATGGCGGAATCCTTCGGTAATAGCTTCACCGTCGTTCAAGTGACTGCGGACGACACAACAACGCAAATTTGGATCGCGCTCGCTAAACCGAGCCAAGCGCTGACGTTGGTGCTCGCCGCCGTGCCTGAGGGATGGATTGCGGAAGTATTGAGTGTCGCGATAACTTCCAAGCAGCAGCGACTATTCGAAGGGCTTAAACTACAGCCCGGGGATGTTCATAGAGTTGGATGAGTGAGGCTCGCTACGTAGGCCTGCGCCGTTCGCTTTCGGCCTTATTCACCGCCCTTAAAAGCTCTTCGATGTAGGCGGCGATGTCGCCAATCTCCGCCCGCACGTCGGTCTCCGAGATGCCCTGCCCTTTGGCAACCTCGACGAGACGCCGCGTCAGTTCCGCCACATCCTGCGACGCTCCCGCAGTCTGGTACTGCTCGACAGCATGGATGCTGTTCTCGACCCAGAAATCTATGAACTCGCGAGCGCTCTCTGACATGTGACGTTCCCTGCCGGCAGGCCATTGGTGTCCACCACCGCGTGAATCTTGCTCGTCAGGCCCCCTCGTGAGCGACCCATATCTTGATGATTGTTGTCGGCAATGCAGGCTCCGTGCTGGTGCACGCGAACGACCGAGGTATCGATCATTTGCACCGCCGCGTCACGACCGGCGGCCAGTGCATCCATGATCCGGTCCCAGACGCCAGCCCGCCGCCACCGAACGAAGCGATTGTAACAAGTGGTGCGGGGACCGTAGTTCTCCGGCAGGTCGCGCCATGGCGCACCTGAACGCAGGACCCAAAAAATGCCATTGAGCACGCGACGGTCATTTACGCGCCGAACGCCGCGCGGCTTGTTCGGCAGCATGGGTTTGATGGCGGTCCATTCGTAATCGCTGAGTTCGTAGCGCATGATTCCAGGCTCCGGTTTTCGGAGCTTGAATCACGTCTCGGGCAGCGCCATCAACCGGCAACGCTCCGTGGGCGTGCCACTAATGCTCTGAACTTACTTCCGCTTTCGGCGGTATAGCGGACTTGACCGGACTTACTCCTGGCTCGACCCGGTCGCGAATGGCCCTTACCGGACATCGGCAGCCGCTTGAACCTTAGTGTCCGCATCGCAGACGTAGCAACGAGCGGGATTTTTGGAAGTCGCCCAATTGTCTGCAATTGGTGCGACATGACGCGGCTCGTATTGGAAAGACCGCGCAGTTTGAACTAACGCATTTTGAGGAAATCGCGGCGCTAATTTCTTGTTTTCTTAGAGAAATTGCGATGACGAACTTGCCCTTGAAGGCCGCAATCTCGGCGACGCCATTGATCGTGCTACTGGTCTCGCACTTGGCAGCGCACGCGCACGATCCTAACCGCCCCGAACTAAATCACTGGTTCGAGAGCCTCAAAAGTGGCAAGGGGCCATGCTGCTCAAACACGGACGGAATAGCAGTCGCCGGCCCCGATTGGGAGAGCAAGGGCGACGGATACCGCGTCCGTTTGTACGGACAATGGTGGGATGTGCCACCGGAAGCGGTGATTGTCGGACCCAACCTCACCGGACGGACCATTGCGTGGCCCGTGTATGAATATATCGATGGCATGCCAGCACGCGTGACCGATATTCGCTGCTTCATTCCGGGTCCCATGATGTAATTCAAAATCAGCAACATCAGTTCCGCCCGTGGCCCATCGCGTCAGTTGAGCAAGCCATGAAGTCCAGCCAAGCGCGAAGTAACCCGCAGCGGCCCGGTCGGGAGCGGGATTGACGCATGAAAAGCGCGTCTCCCAAGCGACCAGAAGCCACGCACGCCGACGAGCCGTTAGTTCGCTACTTGAGCGCGCGCCTGTTTGACATTGCGTGAGACGACGCGATCGTAGGCCGATATAGCGGCATCGGTCGCCAACTCAACCATTTCGCGATAAGCAGCGTCGTTCGTTTGAGTGAAGCTTTCGCGGATTGCTCTGGCAAGCTGTTCGTCTGATACGGCGTCTCCAGGGGCCGCTCGTCCCGTGAGTCGGCTATACAGATTCAAGCGATACACGTCGGCGGCGATTTGCCAGGCCCAATCCTCCAGTCTCAGTTGTTGAACCACCAGGCCGACCCCTTGCTCTACGCGCAGAAAAATTGGGGTTAGTCGACACTGGGCATCGAAAAAACTAACTCAGGTTAGAAAAAAATCTGTCCTACAAATTCAGGTGGAAGCGGCCGCTTCAGGGGCTAAAGACGGCCGCCCGTTCACGCTGGCGGGCCGATCAGCCCCGTCACAAGATAACATCCAGGGGAATGGTGCACACGCCTCTGCCATCATCGTCACTGACGAAGATCGAATAGCGATGGCCGACCAGTTCCGGGCGAGTTTCGCGCAGTGACCGAGCAAGCCTGATTGCCTCTATCTGTGCGTCCGTTTCGCTCGGCAGGTCATGCGATCCAAAATCCGAGACAAAGTGGGAATTGATGAGCTTGAACGAAAACAGCGGCATGGAACATGATGTCCAACGGATGCCAAAGCGAAGCCCCCGCCCACCGTTAGAGAGCGGGGGCTCGCGGATGGATGGCGCGAGGCTCGCGCGAACGAGGTGTCGCACCAAGGACCCGCAGAACTATGAACGCCCTTGCGCGCCGATCGTGGAGCACAAATGTTGTGCAGATTGCGCAAAAAGAAGCCCGCCGGTACGGCCTACTCCAGAACGTCGTATTGAATGCGGCCATCGGCCTCTATCTGCTCCTCGAAAGGCCGCCTAGCCTCGGCCAATAATTCACCGTTTCGATTTTCTAGGAAATAGCCGGTCGCGAATAAAGCGTGATGTTGCCGTCAGGCGCACCGCACGTGGCTTTTGCCACACGGCGCGGTCGATCTCTTTCTTGTCGCCGATCGCGAGCCTGCCCCTGGCGCCCTTGGCGATGAAGATCGCGTCGCTCATCTTGCGACCGGAGCGCTTATTCCTGGCCGTCACTTCCTTCCACAGGCTGATCCTGCCGAGCTTCAGCTTGGGCAGCTCCTCCTTGATCTCCCGCCGCAGGCAGTCCTTCTCGGACTCGCGCGAACGCTTCCGGCCGCCCGGGAACATCCACAGGCCGTCCGACCGCCGCCTCACCAAAAGAACTTTGCCACGTTTGGCTGCAACGAGCTTAGATGCCTTTGCCATTTCAGCTGATGAGCCTCCATGAAGAATCGTCAGCAATTATAGCTGGATGGCCCTTTGTTCCAAACGGTGCCTACCGATACCCCATGCCACCGATTGGCCCCGCGGCGTTCAGTTGAAGTCCGGCCGGACGACTGCGCCACGCCCGCCGCAGGCGGAGCCCACGGCGCCACAATCGAACTGCCCAGTACCGCGCGGTCGGTAGCCCTAAATCGACACTAAACGGCTGTTCCGGGATACTTAAAAAAAGGTGATGGAATTGGTGCCGTGCAGTCCAGGAACGAGCGCGTTGAGCTGGAAATGCGGATACTCCGCTATCGGCAAATAGCCCGGCGCTTTGCCCACGACCCAGAGCCGGCCGAGCGCATCAAAGACCTAGTTCGGAAACTGGAAAAACAAGCTTCGCGAGATCGACGAGTAAGGCCGCCTCAGTCGGAGGCCCCTCGGTTGCCGGTGGCGGACTCTAACACCTCGTACTCGAAGGCCACCCCCTCGGGGTCGTTCTCATCAAGCCAATCCTTGGCAGCGTCTTCGGTCGCAAAGATCTTGAGGTGCTCGACGTCACCGATCTGTTTCGCGGTGTTCACGTAAACAAAGACGCTCATTGATTCCTCCCTTGGGACGGCCCGCGTGCCTGCACCTGTGGTGGCGCTGGCGCCCTGCCCGGCCTGCAACGTGACTGAGCGAGGGTGAAGTGCCGGCATGCGAGAGGGCTTTCGCGTGGAAGTCGACAAGGACGGCTGGCGACACTGAGGTGCCTTGTGACAGTTCAGAACGAAGCTCGGCATGAGTATATGCCAGACCTCGTGCCCTGAACGACTTGGGCGGCCGTCCCTTAGGCCCCCCAAATTTACGCTGCTCCCCGAGGTCTGTCTCCGTTCGGTAGGACAGCATCGATTGTGTGCTTGAGCGCATCCGGCGTACAGGGTTTGACGAGCACGGGCATTTTTTCAAATCCGTCGGGCAGACCTGCACTTCCGTACCCGCTCAAAAAAAAGAAGGGCAGCCCCCGGCCCCTCACTACCTCGGCAACTGGCTGCACGTTGATGCCTTGCAAATTGATGTCGAGGATCGCGAGATCATAGCTCTCGCGTTCTGCAAGAGGTCGCGCTTCATCTACGCTTCCCGCCTCGGCGATGACTCTGTGCCCCAATTCCTCAACCATCGCGACAAGCATCATTCGAATGAGCGCTTCATCTTCGACAAGGAGTATCGATGCTTGCGTCATGACTTGCCTCAATCCCTGCTCGAACCGGCCACCGAGAGCCCATTAAGGAGCTGAGAGATCGCAGTCGTAAGCTGCACCGGCGCAAAGGGTTTCTGGAGCATTATGCTGTTGGGAACACCTTGTGCCGGCCATTCGTGGGCTGCTACGCCCGACATGTAGACTACGGGAAAATTGGGATCGACATCGCGTGCCGCCCGCGCGACCTCCCAGCCGCTGAACCTTCCCAAGAGATTGATGTCTGTGACACGGGCGCGGTAGGTGACAAGCCGCCCCTTGAGCAGCGTCACCGCTTCCTCGCCGGTCGTGGCGATGGCGGCCTCAAAGCCCCCCTCGCTCAAAGCATCTTCGACGATGCCCTGGATCGTATCGTCGTCTTCAATCACCAGGACTATAGGTAGCATTTCGGCAAAGTCTCCCCTGGCGCACGAGCACTGGATGTTACAAAGTGCACACAAGGAGAAAGTTCCCGAGCTACCGGGAAAATTCGGCAAACTCCAGAGACGATGGTTCAGTCCCTGTCAGAGGATCTCTTGGCCTTAGCTTTTTGACGGAGGAAGCTGACCTCCAGTTCTTCGCCGTTGACCCGGTCGAGCTGACAACGGCGGTAGGCCAGTCCGGTGGAGGAAAGCAGAAGAAAGAACTCGTTGAGGGTCAATCCCTCAATCGAGGTCTCAACTTGAAGTCTGGCTCCGACGTCTGAAACATCCTTAAGCATGCAGGCGCGACGCCAAGTGCCGTCGATAGCCATCATCTGCGCGGGCAATGGATGCTCGAAGGAGACCCAGCGGCCTTCTTGCTCTTTTTCTGTCGGCATTTGGCAAACCCGAACCTATCCCGCCTTGTATCCCCAACCAACTAAGAGGACGTAACTAATTCGGGAAAACTTGGCAATTTTGAAATACGAACAGCGCCCGTGAAGTTGCAAGCAGGCCAGTGCCGCCTTACTTCACCTCCATTGTCTGCTCGTTCCTCGCGAGAGACGCCAGTCTATCCAGTTGGCCGGCCAAACCGACATAAGTTCGGGCGATGTTTCTCAGTGCGGTGGCGCGGTCCTTGGAGATGCCGCTCGCGGAAGAAAGTCTCTTGTAGTGGTCAGAAAGTCTCTTGTAGTGATCCGCATGTTCGCGGCGCTCAGCAATGTTGTGGTCGAGGCGGCCGGCCGGCACGATCGAGGGCGAGGAACGCATACGTTACTCCGATATGACAACGGTGTGAGACGGCCCCACTAATCCCGGCGGAAAATCTGGCCCCGCTCGGCCGCGAGCGCGAGCTCAGTCCATTCGCGCGCAAGCTTCAACCAGCCTTCTCGATCGACCTGGTCGAGGCTCCGAGCCGCCTCCTCGCGACAGGCCGTCGCCTCCGTGAAAAATTGCTGAGCGGAGGCGGCCATCTTATCGTAGTGTGACAACTTCCCGGATAGCTTGGTCTTCATCGATGCCTCGGCGCATAACCATGCAACACAGACGGTTCGAAAACCCGTGGAATTGCCACTTGTTCCCGCACCAATAAGTACGGCCAGGCCTAAGGTCGGACACAAGCCAGTGCCCATTTTTGGAATGATGGTCCCAATAGGAACGACGAGCGCGGGCAATTATTTGAGTCCTCGCCGGCAGAGCTGGCGGAGCGGCCTCGGCCTACCCCCTTGACCCCTGCAGCCGGGTTCTCCGCCATTATCGTACACCCGGCTCGGCGGCCTCGAGCACGAGAAGCCCGCCACAGTTGCCTGGCGGCCTTCTCGCAACGACGATCTCCCAACCGCACCGGCGGTTCGCGCCAATTCGGCAATGACGAACTAAGGCCCCGCGGAGTGACGCTCCGCGGGGCCTTGGCTCTTAAAAGCCTACACGCCTTGACCGATCAGTCGATGATTTTCATGACCCGGCGCGTGCGCGGTTCGACGATGACACGGCGGTCGTTCACGACCGCGTAGCGATACTCGGTGTAGTTCGGCACCGGGCGCAAGACCACGGTCGGGGGCAAGGGCTCGCCGACGACGACGCGCTCGTGGATCACGACGGAGTCGTCGCGCGGGATTCCGCCGAGCACGGCATTCGGAATTTCGAGGCCGGCGCCAACGGCCGCACCGACGGTGCCGCCGACCATCGCTCCGACCGGGCCACCGATGTCGCCACCCGCACGCGCGCCGTCCCTAGCGCCCTGTTCGGTCGTCGACTGGGCAAAGGCTGCACTCGACGCCGCCAGCAGCGACACAGCAGCCAATGAAATCGCAAGACGGGTTTTCATGTCCACTCTCTCCAGCGGTTGTTGATGCGCCGTCAACCGCTGGGCCAGAGCATTGTTCCGGTTCCTCCGATGAAAGGCGCGTCTGGAGAATGTTACTGCGTAACAGTTCAGGCCGCGGCGGCGCAGCGTTGCTGTCAGGCATACGTTGCTAAGACGGGTAACTCTTGATCGGAAAGCCGCAGTTTCATGGACCGATTGCAAGAGATTGCGACGAAGAAGGCTTTCGCAATTATTGCAATCTTTTGCTTGATGGATTCCAAGTCCGCGTTTTCCTGAACGATGCGGAGCAGATCGAATACACTGCGGCAAATCCGAAGAAGGGTGGGTTCGGGTAATTCCTCCCGGCAACTCGTTGTCCGCTCGCGTTACTCTGACGGGCTATGTTGAGATCAGGATTGAGCGAACGTCCAGATCAGGGCGCACGTGAAGAGCCGCCTAGCTCTTCTTTGCCTTTTTCTTTTTGGTAGCTTTCTTCTCAAGCCGCACGCCCTTGAATTTCTTTGCGGCCTTCTTGCCCTTCGCGGGCTTCTTGACGCCCATGAATTCGCCGGACGCCTTGTCGCGCTTAGTGAAGGCGGAAGCTCCACCCAATGTCGTCTTCGTCTGCGAACGCTTCTTGACCGCACCTTTGCGAGCGTTGTCGCCGGTGGGCTTGTTGACCGCCATGTTTCCTCCCTGAGGCAACTTAGACTTGCGAATCCTGCCTTGCAGTGCCTTTTCTAAACTTCAGGAACGAATCGGTCCGCGTCAAATTGAATCCGGGTTCCGTTGGGTGAGTTGCTTACGCGTCAGTTCCGATGGCTTTTGGTCGATCGCCCCGAACAGCGACGAGACTGTCTACTTGGTTGCAGACAACTCCGGCCGCAATGGCAGCGCTTGGTGCAAGCAGACCTGGAGAGCGCGGTGGAGACCGTCATCCAGGATCTGCTGGCCGGAGAATATCGCAAGCCGATCCGGGTAGTCGCCTTCAACACAGCCGAATGCTGGTCGCAAGATGTTTCCGAGGACATCGCCCGAGAGATCCAGCGTCGTTGCAATCTGCACCTGAGCGACGTGCCGTCGTACCTGCAGGAGTTGGTGGATCGCTACTCACCACAAGACCTGCAGCAATTCAGCCTGCGCCTCGTGTAGCGTTGGCCTTCCAGCGAAAAAAGCCGGAAGCGCTAGGCGTCAAGGCACCCTCCCGGCTTCATCAAGCCGGCCTTGGCAGCCTCGATCGACCGCGTGCCCTCCGGCGAACGCCCATTCAGTCTGACAGTATCGTCGGAGGAATCGGCGAGCAGTTCGGTAGGCGACGGCTTGCCGAATTCGATCCGCAGGGTCCGGCACAACCCTGATACCAAAAGGCGCGAGGGGCCGTTCGGCGACGATGAGGGATAGACAGTCCCTCCACATCGATGACCGCGACTGCCTATTGAGAGAGCTAAAGCGATTAGTCCTTTGATATAGCTCAATGGGGTTGCCGGCGAGCTAGGTTCAAGGCTCTGCCATGAACAAGCCCTCCCAATCCGATAAGCCCGAGCCCAAGCCAACGCGCTTGGAGGACGCTCGCCGGATCATTGAGGAGTACGCTAACGACCTGCGCGAGATAATAAGAAAACTCCGTGAGAAGATGAATTAAAGCCGCCCGCCTTGGCCCACGGTCCGGAGCACAGTGCTTGCTCTTTCCGGCCAGTCGAACGCTAGAACCGCGCTCGTCGCGTTAGCAGCGTGTCCCCACTTGGCCCCAAGCGGTCTTCATGAAGCGTCGGGCTTCTGCGCCGCTGTTGGCGAATAAGCCAACAGCGCAAATGAAGAGGCCGCCAACTGAGGCGGCCTCTTCATTGCCTTCTAACAATCCTGGAATTGAAGATGGCCGTTACTTCGAGAACAGGCCCCATTCCATTGCGGACCTCGACAGCAAAGCGCTGATCCAGAGACCCTTCGATGACTGCTTCACGAGCTGCATCCACGAGTGCGTCAAGCAACCCCACTTAGGAACGCTCTGTCAGTGATCGGCTCGTGTTTGCGGTGACTGTTTCCTTGAGAGACAAGAGCCTGTCCGGAGGCCCCAGCATCATTAAGCCCCCCGGCCCGATGCTGGGGCCCAAGCAGCGTGACCAGGCAGCGCTCAACTTTTGATTCTTCAAGTCATGTGCAGGCGCAGCCTGCTGCCTTTTTTACGATTGAGGGCGGGCGGAGCGTCGCCCTTGTTCAGGTTCTCGGCCACAACCTCTGCCGTTGAATGAGAGAGTCCAGTTAAAGGCGTCCCGTCCGGCGTGACTGCAGGCTGATCTATTAAAGTGTCCAGCACTGTGAATCGGCCGTTCTTGGGATGCTCGTACCGAACGACAAAGCGGTCTGCCATGAGGATCGCCCTTCCCTTCATGGTTGTAAACATACATGGGCGAAGGTCGATGACTAACGGGCGGCGCCACCACCGAGGCGGCCTTGCATCATCTTTCGGCGCAACTTCTGATAATTTCGCGGAAGTACTCCTAAATATCCAGAGCGCCTCGTCCCAAGCGCGACGGCTTGGCGTTCGGCAAACGTGCGGTGGCCTAAATCGAAACTAAACGGCTGTTCCGGCATACTTAAAAAAAGGTGATGGAATTGGTGCCGTGCAGTCCAAGAACGAACGCGTTGAGCTGGAAATGCGGATACTCCGCTATCGGCAAATAGCCAGACGTTTTGCGCATGACCCACAGACCTATGAGCGTATCCAGACGCTCGTTCGGGAACTGGAAGACAAGCTCCGCGAAATCGACGAGTAGGCCGCGTCAGTCGGCGGCCTCGGTGTCCATCAGACGATCAAACCTCGGCCACCGACGTCTAGCGCCCCCGCTTGGCGGATTTCTTGGCTCTTTCGACCCGCACGCCTTTGAATTTCTTGGCAGCTTTCTTCGCCTTTTTCGGTTTCTTCACGGCCATGAACTCGCCGGACGTTCTGTCGCGCTTTGTATATCCGGTAGCTCCGCCAATTGTCGTTTTGGTCTGCGAGCGTTTCTTCACCGCGCCCTTGCGAGCGTTGTCGCCGGTCGGTTTATTGACTGCCATGTTTTCTCCGCTGGTTGCCTCTCGCTATAAAAGCGCAGCGTAACTCGCAGTTCCAACCAGAGGAACAAATCGGCGCGGATCAAATTGAATCCCGGTTCTGTTGCGTGGAGTTGCGTATGCGTCAGTCCCGGTGGACCCCTTCCATCGTCCCGGCCGATGAACCGACCGTGTATCTAGTGGCGGACGACTTCGGGCGCGCAGGCAGCGCCTGGCGCGAAACCGACATGGAATCGGCAGACCTCGAGACGGTCATCCAGGACCTCCTCGCCGGCGAGTATCGACGTCCGATCAAGGTTATTGCCTTCAACACGTCCGAGCGCTGGTCAGAAGACGTTTCCGAGGACGTTGCTCGCGAGATCCAGCATCGGTGCAATCTGCAGCTCACCGACGTTCCTTCGCATCTCCAAGAATTCGTCGATCGCTACGCTGCCCAGGACACCCGGCAGTACAGTTTGCGCCTGGTCTAGATCGTGGCCTTCCAGCGAAAAAAGCCAGAAGCGCTAGGCGTCAAGGCACCCTTCCCCGGCTTCATCGAGCCGGCCCTGGCATCCTCGATCGACCGCGTGCCATCCGGCGAGCGCTGGATTCATGAGATCAAGTTCGACGGATATCGCGTCCAAGTGCATCTCGCCAACGAAGCTGTCACCGTTTTCACCCGCCGCGGGCACGACTGGACCAAACGCTTTAAGAAGGTCGCCGACGACGCATGGCACATTAAGGCGAGCTCGGCGATCATCGACGGCGAGGCCGTGGTGCCGGCCGCCGGCGGCAGCACCGATTTCTCCGTCTTGCAGAACGAGCTAAAGGGCACCTCGACTAAGATCGTGCTCGTCGCCTTCGACCTGCTGTATCTCAACGGCCGGGATCTACGGAAAGTCCCCCTGCTCCAGCGCAAGGCCGCGCTGAAGAAGATCATAGCCGGCAGCGACGTCCAATTTAGCGAAAGCTTCGAGATCGACGGCCGCGAGATGTTCACGCACGCCTGCAAGGTCGGGCTCGAAGGCGTGGTCTCGAAGGTGCGTGACAGCATCTACGCGAGCGGCCGGGGCAACAACTGGGTCAAGAAGACCTGCGCCCAACGCGAGACGCTGACGATTGCCGGCTTCGCGCTCGATGATGGCAAATGGGACGGCATTTATCTCGCGCGGCGCAGGGGCGACGACCTGATCTATGCCGGCAAGGTCGACCACGGCTTCGACAAAACGTCAGCCGCCGAGTTGCGGCGGCGCCTCGAGCCGCTGGTCCGGAAGACACAGCCCTATGCGAAGCGGGTTGCGCACAAAGGTATCTGGGTCGAGCCGAAGCTGCTGGCCGAGATCGAGTACCGCGCCAAGTCCGCCGAGGGAAAGGTGCGGCATCCGTTCTACAAAGGGCTGCGCGAGGATCTCTGTAGCCTGGCCCGACCTCCGAACGGAACGAACAGGCGCCTTCGGTCCTTATGAGGAAGCGGAGCCTCGATCCCAGGGTGCATCCGAGGGACAGGCCAATGCTCCGTCAGACCGGAAACGAAGAACAGGTTCTGGATCGTACCGTCGAGTTGGCGGCGACCATCGCGGAAGAAGGCCTCCGGTACGTCAGCGACTCCTCGCCAGGCTACACGCGCAAGCGGACCGGCACGACGTTCACCTACTACGACAAGGACGGCAAGCGCATTACCGATGCCGCCGTCGTTCGGCGGATCAAGGCGATCGGCATCCCGCCGGCCTACGAGTCAGTCTGGATCTGCCCCTCACCCAACGGCCATATCCAGGCGACAGGGCTCGATGCACGCGGGCGCAAGCAGTACCGCTATCACCCGAAATGGCGCGAGCTGCGCGACCAGAACAAGTACGAGCACATCATCCAGTTCGCGGCCGCCCTCCCAGCGCTACGGCACCGGGTCGCCGCCGACATGAAGCGGGACGGACTGCCTCGCGAGAAGGTGCTCGCCACCATTGTCAGCCTCCTGGAGAAGACGCTGATCCGGGTCGGCAATGCCGAGTATGCCGAGACGAACAAGTCCTACGGGCTTACGACCCTGCGCCGCAAGCACATCGCGGTCGGCCGCGGCGTTCTTCGGTTCGCCTTCACGGGCAAGTCGGGCAAGCAGTGGAAGCTCCGCGTTGAAGACAGGCGGATCGCCTCAATCGTGAAACGCTGCGCGGAGATCCCGGGACACGAGCTCTTCAAGTACCTCGACGACGACGCAGAGCCTCGCAGCGTGGATTCCGGCGACGTCAACGCTTACATCAAAGACGTTACGGGCGAGGACTTTAGCGCCAAGGATTTCCGCACCTGGGCCGGGACCGTGCTGGCGGCGCTGGCGCTGTCCGAGTTCAAGAAGTACGACAGCCAAGCCGAGGCAAAGCGCAACGTCGTCGCCGCGATCGAGAGCGTCTCGAAGCAACTCGGCAACACGCCGGCCATCTGCCGCAACTGTTACGTGCATCCCGAGGTTCTGGACGCCTACATGTCCGGCGACCTCGTGAAGATGATCGAAGCCAAGATCGCGCAGAAGTTCAAGCGCCAGTACGCCAAGCTCACCTCCGACGAGGTCATGGTGCTGGCATTTCTCCGCAAGCGTCTCGATGCCCTGAAGGCCGCCGCCTGAGCCCCGCGTACCATTCGGCATAAGGCGTGTTCTCGACCGCGTGTCGGTTGAAGTCGGGCGCGCCATCCTTCCACCACACCGGTCCCCGCTCTCCCAGCCGGCGCTTAGCTTCGTCGACGAGGCGATGGGCGACGGTCTCTGCGTTCAGATCTATAGCCGCCCTGGCGTCCTTCACGGCTCGCCGCGCATCCATCAGCTGTTTCACCAGCCGCTCCTTGTCTTGGGCAGCAAGGTCGGGATCGCTTATCCGCCAGAGTCTACCGCGGACGACGAAATAGCGCCCGTCGGGCGTGACTGGATGCTGCAGGCCCGGCATCAGATGAAGGGCTTCCCTCCGGTCACCGCGACCGTGGTGCCGGAGGTGTAGCTCGACCGCGGATCGGCGAGCATCACATAGGCCGTCGCCAGCTCGGCCGGCTGCCCGGCCCGCTTCATCGGCACCTGTTTGCCGAAATTCTTCACGGTATCCTCGGGCATGGTCGATGAGATCAGCGGAGTCCAGATCGGCCCGGGCGCCACCGCGTTCACGCGGATGCCCTTCTCCGCTAGCATCTGGGCCAACCCGCCTGTGAAGTTCTGGATAGCGCCCTTGGTCGTCGCATAGGCCAGGAGAGTGGGGTTCGGCATGTCCGAGTTCACGGATGCCGTATTGATGATCGCGCCGCCCGGCTCCATGTGCGGCACGGCGGCCTTCGCGAGGAAGAACATGGCGTGGATATTCACATCGAACGTCATTCGCCATTCCTCGT
>NZ_JBFUGY010000031.1:0-183022 GCF_056402655.1 Bradyrhizobium sp. P3_C3
GGGCCTTGTAACCGAAGGTCGAGCCGCTTTTGCCCTGCCGTTTGGCAAACCGGGCATCAGGATCGTTTGAGGGGCGATCCTCCTTGGGCGGAGCCGAGACTGCCTGGATCAAGGTCGCATCCAGCATCGTGCCGCGCTTGAGGATGACGCCAGCATTCTCAAGCTGACGATCCAGTTCGCCAAACAGCTTCTCCAGCAGGCCTTGTTCAACGAGCTGGTTCCGGAAGCGGTTCAGGACCGTGTGGTCGGGCGTCGCATCCTCAAGGCTCAAACCGACGAAGCGCTTGAACGACAACCGGTCGCCCAGCGCTTCCTCGAGCTCGCGCTCCGAAAGACCATAGAGCGACTGCAACAGCACAGCACGAAACAGCACCAGCACCGGATAGCCTGGTCGACCGGGCCCCCCTTCATCCCGCAAATGGCCGATCAGCTTCTCGAACCGGTACCACTTGACCAGGCCAGCCAGCCGATCCAGCGCCGCATTGGCGCCGGCCCCCTTCGGCATCAGCGCTTCCACAAAGCTCGGCTGTCCCGTCTGCTTAACCGCCATCGCTACCCTCCAAGGCTTTGCCCTAGGGAATCACAATTGACGAATTACGCAACAGGCCCACAAGGGGAGAAGGAAGAGACAAACCTCACGCCGACAGCAAATTCTGCAGCGCTTCGCCGTTGGGGACGCCGAGGCCGGAGCAGGCGTCCCAGCCGGGGCCGGCCTTGTACATGCCGTGCAGATCGCCGGTGATGTCATTGTTGCCGACCGTGATGTCGCGGAACACGCCTTGCGTGTGCGAGGCGTAGATCAGCGGGTTGATGAAGCCGACGGTCTTGCCGAATTTCTTCGTCGTTGCCTCGTTGATGCGGGCGATCAACCCCGCCATCAGCGGCGCCACGGCACTTGTGCCGCCGATGGTGGTGCCGACGCCGTTGAGGAAGATCTGGTAGCCGGTCGCGGGATCGGCATCGCCGGCGACATCGGGCACCCCGCGGCCATTGTGATGCGTCGGTGATTTCGGCACATGGGCCTGGGCCTGGTATTGCGGCCGCGGGAACACGACGCTGACACCGCCGCCGCCTGCGCCGCCCTGCGGCCCGCCGTTCCAGACCACCTCGTTGATATCTCCGTTCGGCGCCTTCAGATTGGTGCCGCCGCAGGCGAGTGCAAACGGGCTCGAGGCCGGGAAATCTGCATGTGGCTTGCCGTCCCAGTCCGCACCCATGTCAGCCGAACCATTGTCGCCGGAGGCAACGCAGACGGTGACGCCCATCGCGGCGGCGTCGCGGATCGCCTCGTTCAGGCCGTCGACGAATTGCTGCGAGCCTTCCTGGTCTTCCGGCCCGCCCCAGCTGATCGAGATCACCGAAGGTTTTCGCGCGGTGTCATGGACGGCGGCCTTGACCGCATCGATGAAGCCGTTGGTGGTGTTGGGCGCGAAATAGACCACGATCCTGGCGCCGGGCGCGATCGCACCGGCCACCTCGATGTCGAGCACGACCTCGCCGTCGGCGTCGGAATGGCCGGGCTTGTTGGCGCCGCCGTCGACGCTCGCGGGCGCGATCTTCGGCATCGCGATGCCCGCCTTCTTGAAGAAGGTGCGCAGGTCTGACGTTTTGTAGCCGGCGCCCGTGGGATGGCCCTTCTGGTCGATGTCGTTGAGCTCGATGATGGCGATGCACTGGCCGGCGCCAGTCTCGCCGCCGGGGAAATTGTAGAGCTGGGCGATCTGATCGACCGAGAAGCTGCCGCCCTGCGCGGCGCGTGCGGCTGCACCCTTCTGAGGCAGCTTGCGGCGGAAGTGGGGTTGCGCCACCGGCCGGTTGTCGAGGCCGTGCACGCCGACCACGATACCTGCGAGCTCGGCCGGGATCTGCACGCTGCCTTTACGCATGCGATGGGTCGCGCCCTCGTATCTGACCTTGTTGAGCTTGACGCCGAAGGCTGCGCTCATTGCCTTCACCGTCCCGGTCAGCTTCACGGTGCGCGACGCCAGATGCACGCTCTTGACGTTGAGATCGTGGTGATGCGCGAAATCGTCGATCTTGGCGACGTCGGCGGTATCAGCACCCATCGCTGCGCCGAACTCGGCACGCGAGAGATACTGCCGCTCGCGCGGCGGTTGCGCGCCGAGCGCCATCACCTGCTCATCGTCGGCACGCTTCGCGCGCAGCCGGACGCTGATCTCGATTTCCTGCTTGGGGTCGGCGGCGCCGACGAGCTTGGCCCCCTTTGGCAATTTCCGTGCGCTGTTCGCCAGCGTCACGCGCGTGGTCGAGCTTGCCATGACTTCCTCCGTTTGTGATTGGAAGGCAGATTGTCGCACCTCAACTATAGGTGTAATCTCAAACCCAAATTGGTTCAGGCATTTGAGCGATATTTTTTCAGAAAACCTCTTGTTTGGCAGGGGCAACATCCGACTGGCTCAGATCGGCACGGAATCGGTCAATATTCACGACCATTCGTCGACAAGGATTTCGATTTAAAATTGCAACCGTTGGCTTGTCTGGCCGACCAACGGAAGACGTTTGTCGAAATCAGACGTCTGAAAATCAATTTGGCGGAGACAATGCGATGCGCGCTGACCGCAAATGGGTTGAGAGAAATCTCGGTTTCGATCCGATCACGACGCCGCCCCCGCCCGACACCTTCGTGGTGAAACGCGTGGCCAAGGGCGCGGTGAAGAATTCCGCGAAGGTCACGACCGAGGACTTTCGGCGCGAGATCATCGATTTCGATTCCGAATCGAGCGAGGGCCGCGAGTTCATGGCCTTCTCGACCTCGACCGGGCTGTCGCGCTTCACCGACATTGCCTGGCCGAAAGGGCTGGCGCCGCAAACCGGGCCGAAGCCGAAGGGCAACGGCAAGGGACCGCTGCCGCGCGCCGACGTGCTGGTCGTGACCTGGACCGTCGACGAGGGCCACGCCCTCAGCCGCGTGCTGACGCCGGGCAAGGACTCCCGCAACGATTACGTACCCTATACGCACAATTACTCGGCCATCTCCAAGAAGATGCGCAACGGCTGTCCGGCGAAGGAGCTGAAACGGCTCGGCACCTACTGGACCACCACGATCGGCAAGAAGAAGACCGTGATCTTCAAATCCGATTCGCACATGTCGCAGGACGGCCCGCAGCTGCCGAACATCGACGTCTGGCGCCAGATCATCACCGAGGTGCAGCCGACGCTCGTGATCACCACGGGCACGGCCGGCGGCATCGGCAAGGAATTCGAGGTCGGCGACGTCGTCGTCAGCCCGATCGTTCGCTTCGACTGCCTGTCGAAGTTCAAGAAGCAGCCGTTCGCGCAGGAGCATTTTTCCAGCCGATCCGCGGTGACGAAGAAGTTCGCGCAGGCCAAGACGCTGTTCAAGGCCAATGCCGGGCAATTGCCGAAGGACAATACAAGGGCGCCGAAGATCTTCGTCGTGAAGCCGAGCGGCCTGTCCTCCTCCGTGGTCACCACCGACTTCTTCGGCTTCGACACCTCGGACGACCACTTCCATCTCCAGGGGCTCGGCGACGTCTCCGAGATGGGCGATGCCATCCTTGGCCTAGTCGCGCAGGAGATGGGCGAGAAGGCACCGCGCTGGCTCGCGATCCGCAACGTCTCCGATCCGCAGATCAAGGCCGAAGGCACCCTGCAGCAGCAGGAGCAGATCGCCGCCCAGATCTACAAGGGGTTCGGCCGCTGGAGCACGGTCTGTAGCGCCATCACCTGCTGGGCCAGCATCGCGGCGGAGCCGTAGCGAGCGATCCGGCCAGCGCAGACGACAAAGGACGGGCGATCAATCAGGGAAAGTGGAACGGCCATGGCGCAGATCACGATCAACGGCATCACGATCGATCCTTCGGCTCCGCACGCGGAACGCGCCGCGCTGTCGCTGGATCATGCGAATGCGAAGGAATCCGACTACATCATCGTGCAGACCAACCAGCCGCTCAACGCCGAGCGCAGAGGGCAGCTCGCCAAGGCCGGCGCCGAGATCCTGGAAGCCGTCCCGGGCAGCGCCGTCATCTGTCACTTTCCAGCGGCCGGGCTCGACAAGGTGCGGAAACTGCCGTTCGTGACGTGGGCAGACCTCTACCCGGGCATCGTGAAGATCGCGCCGGCACTGCGCAACCTCGACACCCAACCCGGAGGCGTCGCTGCGGCGCGCGCGCTTGCGGCAAGGCCGGCCGCGCTCGACCGCACCAGCGTGACCGTCGACGTCATGCTCCACCGCAATGTCGGCGTGAAGGCCGCTGCAAAGAAGATCGCGGAAGCGGCGCATGTGCAGCTTGACGACGTCGTTCCGGGCACGGCCAAGGTGCGTGTGACGCTGAAGATGCGCCGTCTTGCCGACGTCGCGGCGCTCGACGAGGTGCGCAGCGTCGAGAAGGTCTTTCCCCGCAAGCTGCTCAACAACATCGCGCGGGGCATTCTTCGCGTTCCCGCGGCGACGCCCAGCAATGGCGGCGAAGGCGCCGGCGAGATCATCGCGATCGCCGATACCGGTTTCGACAAGGGATCGACCACGAACACGCACCCGGCTTTCAAGGGGCGCGTCAAGAAGCTCTACGCGCTCGGCCGGCCTGGGCGCAAAGACGATCCTGATGGTCACGGCACCCATGTCGCGGGTTCCGCCCTCGGCGACGGCGTATCGAAAAGCGACGGCCCGATCCGCGGCACGGCTCCCGGCGCCAAGCTGGTTCTGCAATCCGTGCTCGACAGCGGCGGCAACCTCGGCGGCCTGCCCGACAGCCTCGATGCGCTGTTCGGTCCGCCCTACAAGACGGACAAGGCGCGAATCCATTCCAACTCCTGGGGCAGCGTCGGAAATTTCGGCGTGTACGACTCCCAGGCCAACGAGCTCGACACGTTCGTCTACGCGCACCGCGACATGCTGATCTGCTTCGCCGCCGGAAATGAGGGCAGCGACAAGGATGGCAATGGCCAGGTCGACCCCAACTCCGTGACGCCGCCGGGGACGGCCAAGAACTGCCTCACCATCGGCGCCTGCGAGAACAATCGTCCCAACGAGGCCATGACCTACGGCAGGGCGTGGCCAGACGATTTTCCGGCCACGCCGATCAGCTCCGACCGCGTGGCCAACAATCCCGAAGGGATGGTGGCGTTCAGCAGCCGCGGACCCACCAACGACGAACGCATCAAGCCCGACGTCGTGGCGCCGGGATCCTTCATTCTGTCAACCCGATCCCGCGCCACGAAATCGAAGGGATGGAAGCTCTCGCAAGACCCGCTCTACATGTTCGAGGGCGGCACCAGCATGGCGACGCCGCTGGTGGCCGGGTCCGTCGCGGTGGTCCGGGCGTTCCTGAGGAAAAGCCAGGGACTGAAGTCGCCGAGCGCCGCACTGCTCAAGGCGCTCATCATCAACGGAGCGCGCGGTCTCGCTGGACAATACCATCCGTCGGAGGCGGGGTCCGTCGCGAACAACAGCCAGGGCTTCGGCCGGGTCGACGTTCAGGCCGTGGTCGGCCCCCATGCCGCGAACGAAGAGCTGCAGTTCTTCGACGAGAAGAAGAAGCTGGACGCCGGCGACCGCGAAGACCGCACGGTCACGATACCGGCGGGAAGCAACCGCCTGAAGGTCACGCTGGTCTGGACCGATCCGCCCGGCGAAGGCCTGCAAAGCGACCTCGATCTCGTCGTGGTGGCCAACAAGCAGGAACGCCATGGCAACATGCCGGCCGGCTCGAAGGACTTCGACCGCCGGAACAATGTCGAGCAGGTCATCTTCGCGAATCTGCCGGCCGGCGAAGCGGTGATATCGGTCATCGCTCATTCCATCGCCGTCGCGCCGCAGAACTATGCCCTCGTCATCAGGGTGAGCTAGAGCGTCTTCAAGCGAAGTGGCTGCCGGCTCGCGCGAAGAAAACGCGTCAAAACAAGCGCCTTGAGCTTCCGTTCTGATTCACTCAGAACCCAAGCTCCAGGCGCGGCAATCTGTCCCGGAAAGCTCGACCTCTTGTCGAACCTTCCGCGCATGTCTACCTCTCGCGGGTGGTTTTGCTGAGAGGTACTCCGATGCTGGATGCCGCCGTAAAGGCGCTGTCGCAATTGATCTCGCCGCCGATGCGCTCGATCCTGTGGCGATCGATCGGGCTTGCACTGGTCCTGATCATCGTGCTGGCGATCGGCTTGCAGCGGCTCCTGAGCTGGTTTGCGACCTATGGCGAGGTCTGGCTGGAAGGCCTGCTCGGGCCGAGCTGGCATTCCTCGCTCGAGGTCCTCGCCTGGATCGTCTCGATCACGGCGGGCCTCGGCGTCGTGTTCGGCGGCGTGTTCCTGATGCCTGCGATCACCTCGCTGGTGGCGAGCCTGTTCGTCGACGACGTCGCCGACATCGTCGAGCGCGAGCACTATCCCGCCGAGCGGCCGGGCGCCGCGCTGCCGTTCAGCCAGGCGATCTACGAGGGCGTCAGGACCGCGCTGCTGACGATCGTGGTCTATCTGGTGGCGTTGCCGCTGGTCCTGTTCGCTGGTGCCGGATTCCTGATCTTCTTCGTCGCCGCCGCCTGGCTGCTGGGGCGCGAATATTTCGAGCTCGCCGCGATGCGCTTCCGCTCGCCGGAGGAAGCCAGGGCGATGCGGCGCGACAACGCGGCGACCATCTTCACCGCCGGCCTCTTCATCGCGGCCTTCGTCTCGATCCCGATCGTGAATCTGGCGACGCCGATCTTCGGCATGGCGTTCATGGTCCACATGCACAAGCGCCTGTCGGGACCGCGGCCCGAGCTGATCGAGCCGGCACGGCAGATGCGGTGAGGCCTCTCAGTTCACTTCTCAGTTCACTTGCACCCCGCATTTGCGCAGCAGCATCTTGGCGAAACCGAACGGCGCCGGCGTGAACGGGCCCGGTGGCGCCCGGGTGATCAGCGCGACGACGCCGAGCGCGACCATCGCGAGCCAGAAGCACAGCCAGAAGCCGTCGATATAGGCGAGCACATTGGCCTCGCGCTGCACCAGGCCTGCGAGCGTGCCGACCGCGCGCGCCTGCGCCATGCCGGTGCCATGGGCCGCGAAGTAATCGGCGAGCTGCTTGAGCCTACCCACCACGTCGGCATTGCCGACCACAAGGTCCTGCCCGAGATAGAAGGAATGGACCTGCTCGCGCACGCGCAGCCACGTTCCCATCAGCGCGATGCCGATCTCCGCGCCGCCGAGCCGCATGATCTGGATGTAGGCGGCAAAGGAGGTGGCGCGGCTCGGATCGGCGTTCGACAGCAGCGTGATGATGATCGGCAGCAGGAGCAGCGACTGCCCGATCGCCTGGAGCAGCACGATGCCGACAAAATCCTCGCGCGCCCAGACATGGCTGAGCTGCGTGCCCCAGAGATTGGCCGCGGCAAAGCAGGCAAAACCCAGCACCACGACGAGCCGCGTATCGAAATGCCGCAGCAGCCAGATCGAGATCGGCACCAGCACGAACATCGGCAGCGCGCCATAGGTGAGCAGCAGCATCCCGCTCTGCTCCGGCCGGAGCAGAACGACATTGCCGAGGAAATTCGGCACCAGCGACGAGTTGGAGAGGCTGGTCAGCGTGTAGAGCAGGATCAAGATCAGCCCCAACCCGACATTGCGCGAGAACAGCACGTTCACATGCGCCCAGGGCTGTCGCACCAGCGACTCGTTGACGAGGAAGCCTGCGAACAGCACCACACCGCTGACGAGCAGCGCCATCACCGTCCCCGAGCCGAGCCAGTCCAGGCGATTGCCCTGGTCGAGGCCGGCATAGATCATCGAGACCGCGGCGCCGAGCAGCAGCATGCCGCCCCAATCGGCCTCGCGCAGCAGCGTGCGGTTCACCGGCTCGCTCGGCGTGCCCAGATAAACCATCAGGCCCATCAAGGGCGCGATCACGACGCTCTGCCAGTACATCCATTGCCAGCCGAGATGGTCGACATAGAAGCCGACCAGGGAGCTCGACGTATCCAGCGCAAAGCCGACCCGGATCGAATAGAGCGAGATCGCCGGCACCCACCATCGGATCGGCAGGTTTCGTAACACGATCATGAGCGTCGCAGGCACGAAGGTGCCGAGCAGCAGGCCATGAACGACGCTGAGCGCGAGCAGCGTCGGATAATCGTGCACGAAGGGAATGATCAGCGACACCGCGGCGTAGACGAGGCTCGGGATGCCGAGCACGCGGCGCAGGCCGAACACCGTCGCGAGCCACGCCACCGCCGGCGCAATCAGGATCTGCGAGCCGATGCCGGCGGTCGAAAGCCAGGCGCCCTCGTCGAACGAGAGCGAGAACGCACCGCGCAGGTCCGGCAGGCCGACCGTGGTCAGCCGGCTGTCGAAATTGGCGAGGAACGAGCCGAGCAGCACCGCCGCCACGGCAAACAAGGGCTGTGGCGCGATGCCGCCGCGCGAGAGAGGCCCGCGACCGGCATCGTCATTTTCCGCCATTCGCGGCCTTCGTGTCGATGCTGGTGACGACCGACATGCCCGGCACCAGCCGCGCCAGCAGCGGCTGGTTGTCGTCGAACTGGATGCGCACGGGAATGCGCTGCACGACCTTGGTGAAATTGCCGGTCGCATTGTCCGGCGGCAGCAGGGCCACCTGCGCGCCGGTCGCGGGCGCAATGCGCTCGACCTTGCCGCGCAGCTTCTCGCGCGGGAAGCCATCGACGGTGATCTCGACCGGCTGGCCCGGCGCGACATGCGTGAGCTGGGTCTCCTTGTAATTCGCGATCACATAGACCTTCGGCAGCGGCACCACGTTGATGAGGTTGGTGCCGATGTTGACGTAGTCGCCGGGCTGCACCTGGCGCTCGCCGACGACGCCGTCGAACGGCGCGGTGATCCTGGTATAGCCGAGCTTCAGCTTCGCGCTCGCCAGCGTCGCCTTGGCCGCCGCGACGTCGGCGGCACGCTGCTTCTTGGTGCCCTGCAGAACTTCGAGTTGATGCTGCTGCGCGGCGATGACGGCGCGACTGGCACGCACGTCGGCCTGCGCCTTCGCGTAGCCCGCGACGGCCTGTTCGAGCCGCTGCCGCGTGCCGGCCTCCGTCTGCGTCAGCGATTTCTGGCGATCCTGCTCCTGCCGGGCCTCGACTTCCAACGCTTCCGCGGACAGCTGCGCGGCCTGCGCCTGCGCGATGGTCGCATATTGCAGTTCGACCTGGTTGCTCAGATTGTCGAGCACGGCCTGCGCGGCGGCGACAGCGGCCTCGGACTGCGCGACCTGGGCCTGGTAGTCGGCGGGATCGATCTGGATCAGGAGATCGCCGGCCTTGACGCGCTGGAAGTCGGAGACCCCGACGGTCAGCACTTCGCCGGAGACGCGGCTTGCAAGCCGCGTCAGATCGGAGCGCACATAGGCGTCGTTGGTGGTCTGGACCACGGCGTTGCCGACCCATTCGTCGAAGCGCAGCGTCGCCAGTGCCACGAAGGCGAGCGCGACGATCACGGCGAACAGGGGGATCGCGAGCCGGCCCCAGAGCGAGCTCGCCGGCCGCTGCGTCGGCTTCGGCGGCGGAGCCGGTGCCGCAGCCGGCGGTGGCGATGGCGATGGCGATGAGATTTGTTCTTGCTGACTCACGACATGTCCCCAAAACCGGCTTGCTTCACATCGCCCCCCGAAACGACGGCGCCACCTCAGACCGTCTTCTCCGGCCATCGGCAGAGATCGTTGATCAGGCAAACCTCGCAGCGCGGCTTGCGGGCGAGGCAAGTATAGCGGCCATGCAGAATCAGCCAATGATGGGCGTGCAACATGAACTCGGCCGGGATCACCTTTTCGAGACCAAGCTCGACTTCGAGCGGCGTCTTGCCGGGCGCCATCCCGGTGCGGTTGCCGACGCGAAACACATGCGTGTCCACCGCCWTGGTGTGCTCGCCGAAGGCCATGTTGAGCACGACATTTGCGGTCTTGCGCCCGGCGCCGGGCAGCGACTCGATCCCGGCGCGCGTGCGCGGCACCTCGCCGCCGAATTCGCTGAGCACCTTTGCCGACAGTGCAATCACGTTCCTGGCCTTGGTGCGATAAAGGCCGATGGTCTTGATGTATTCGCGCAAGCGTTCTTCGCCGAGGTCGAGCATCTTCTGCGGCGTGTCGGCGATCTCGAACAATGCGCGCGTCGCCTTGTTGACCCCGGCATCGGTGGCCTGCGCCGACAGCACCACCGCGACCAGCAGCGTGAACGGATTGACGTGCTCGAGCTCGCCTTTCGGCTCCGGATTGGCCTTGCGGAAACGGCTGAAGACCTCGTGGATCTCGGCCGGCGTCCAAGGTTTGGTAGATTTGGTAGAATTGGGTCTTGCGGCCTTGAGCGATTTCCTGGCGAGAGCCCTCGGCTTCGCAACTATCGCCTTTGCCTTTTTCTTCGGCACGGACGCTTTGCGCGGGGCCGGCTTGCGGGTGATTTTCGCCATGATCCGGATATACTGAGGGACGATGAGCACAGGCAACGAAATTGAGCGCGGGCGATCTGAAAGCGAGACGGACCCTCAGATCTTCTCCGCGCTCCTGACGCCGCACCGCTCGCTGAACCGCACCGGCTTCCTCGCCGTGATGCTGTTCCTGAGCGCGGTGAGCTTTGCCACCGGCCTCGCCTTCCTGATGATGGGTGCGTGGCCGGTGTTCGGCTTCTTCGGCCTCGACGTGCTGGTGATCTGGTGGGCCTTCAAGGCCAATTTCCGCACCGCGCGGGCGCGCGAGGAGATTTCGGTCACGGCGTCCGAGCTGCGGGTGCGGCGCGTCAGTCATCGCGGTCAGGTCGCCGAATGGACGTTCAATCCGCTCTGGGTCCGCCTCGACATGGAGGTCGACGAGGATTTTGGCATCGAGCATCTCTATCTGATCTCGCGCGGCCACCAGATCCAGATCGCCCGCTTCCTCGGCCCGGACGAAAAAGCAAGTTTTTACAAAGGCTTGGTTGAGGCCCTGAACGCCGCCAAGCGCGGCCCGACCTACAACCCGGTCTCCTGAGTCCGGATCGGAAATCGGGTGGTTTCGGCCCGGCGCCACGCCTACATTTCCAGTCATGATGACACTCGCCATAAATGACCAGCGCCTGGCCAAGCCGGGCTCCCAGAACGCCGCGTTGCGCGATTACGACTCCGTGCGCCGGGCGATCGCATTCATCTCGGAGAACTGGCGCACCCAGCCGGCCATCGAAGCGATGGCGGATGCGGCGGGCGTCACGCCGGATGAGCTGCACCATCTGTTCCGCCGCTGGGCCTCGATCACGCCGAAGGCGTTCATGCAGGCGCTGACGCTCGATCACGCCAAGGGACTGTTGCGGGACTCCGCGAGCATTCTCGATGCCGCGCTCGACTCGGGTCTTTCAGGACCGGGCCGGCTGCACGATCTCTTCGTCACCCATGAAGCGATGTCGCCCGGCGAATGGAAGAACGGCGGCGCGGGCCTGACGCTGCGCTACGGCTTCCATCCCTCGCCCTTTGGCACGGCGATCGTGATCGCCACCGACCGCGGCCTGTCAGGCCTTGCGTTCGCCGATCCCGGTGAGGAGAAGGTCGCGCTCGCCGACATGACGCGGCGATGGCGCAACGCAACTTACGTCGAGGATCACGAAGGCACCGCGCCGCTCGCACAGCGCATCTTCGACACCAAGCTGTGGCGGCCGGACCAGCCGTTGCGCGTGGTGATGATCGGCACCGATTTCGAGGTGCGGGTGTGGGAGACGCTGCTGAAGATCCCGATGGGTCGCGCGGTGTCCTATTCCGACATCGCCTGCAACATCAACAGCCCGAAGGCCTCACGCGCCGTCGGCGCTGCGGTCGGAAAGAACCCGGTCTCGTTCGTCGTGCCCTGCCACCGCGCGCTCGGCAAGAGCGGCACGCTCACCGGCTATCACTGGGGCATCACCCGCAAGCAGGCGATGCTGGGCTGGGAGGCCGGGCAGCTGGGGATGCAGTAGGCGAGCTGCCGTAGGGTGGGCAAAGGCGCATAGCGCCGTGCCCACCATTCTTCCGCGATCGCTGACACATGGTGGGCACGCTACGCTTTGCCCACCCTACGACTCCGCGCTTGTGGCGAAGCTCAGCCCGCCAGATCCAGCTTCGAGGCCACCGTCGAATCCGCATTGAGCCGGTAGATGATCGGCACACCGGTCGCGAGTTCGCGCTTCAAAATGCCTTCGGGCGAGAGCTTTTCCAGCACCATGATCAGCGCGCGCAGCGAGTTGCCGTGGGCGGCGACCAGCGTGCGCTTGCCGTTGAGCACGCCGGGCAGGATCTCCTGCACGTAATAGGGCAGCGCGCGCGCCAGCGTATCCTTCAGGCTCTCGCCGCCGGGCGGCGGCACATCGTAGGAGCGGCGCCAGATCAGCACCTGGTCCTCGCCCCATTTCTTGCGGGCGTCGTCCTTGTTGAGGCCGGAGAGATCGCCATAGTCGCGCTCGTTCAGCGCGAGGTCTTTGGAGGTCGGCAGGCCCTTCTGGTCGAGCTCGCCGAGAATGAGATCGAGCGTGTGCTGCGCGCGCGTCAAGACCGAAGTGTAGGCGACGTCGAACACGAGGCCCTGTGCCTTCAGCTTGCGGCCGGCTTCCGTGGCTTCCTTCACGCCGAGCTCGGTGAGATCAGGATCCTTCCAGCCCGTGAACAGGTTCTTCAGATTCCACTCGCTCTGACCGTGGCGCACGAGCACGAGGAGACGTTCGCTCATTGACTGCTTTCCATTCAGGTTATTGTTGAGGAATGATCTTGGCGGAAAGCCGCTTCACATCTTGCGCTGACGCGGCCCTTCGGGTCCGGTTCATGCTCCGGCTCGCTCAGATGTCTGCGAGACCGAGCACGTCGGCCATGGAGTAGTGCCCCGGCTTCTTGCCATGCGCCCACAGCGCCGCCTTGAGCGCGCCGTGTGCGAACAGCATGCGGTCTTCGGCGAGATGCGACAGCGTCAGGCGTTCGAACGGACCGAGGAAGGTCACGCTGTGCTCGCCGGCGACGGTGCCGCCGCGCAAGGAGGCAAAGCCGATGTCGCCCGGCTTGCGCGCGCCGGTGATGCCGTCGCGCCCGCGATCCGAATGCTCATCGAGCGAGATGCCGCGGCCGGCGGCAGCGGCCTGGCCCAGCATCAGCGCAGTGCCCGAGGGCGCATCGATCTTCATGCGGTGGTGGGTTTCCACGACCTCGATGTCGAAGCTCTCGTCGAGTGCCTTGGCGACGCGCTTGACCACCGCGGCGAGCAGATTGACGCCCAGGCTCATATTGCCCGACTGCACCACGACCGCACGGTTGGTGACGCTCTTGATTACGGCGTTATCGGAGGCCGACAGTCCGGTGGTGCCGATGACGTGCACGATGCCGCGCTCGGCGGCGATCGCGACATTGGCGATGGTCGCGGCCGGCACGGTGAAATCCAGGATGCCGTCGGCATCTTTCGACATCGCCCAGAGGTCGGCCGAGAGTTTGACGCCGTTGGCCGGCAGGCCCGCGAGTACGCCGGCATCCTTGCCGAGCAGCTCCGAGCCGGGCGCCTCCAGGGCTCCCGCCAGCACCGCGCCTTCGGTGTCGGCAATCGCTCGTGCCAGCGCACGGCCCATCCGGCCGCCTGCCCCAGCAACAATCAAACGCATATCGGACATGGTTCACCCTCTCCACGCCCTATAGCGGGAGCGGGCCGTTCCGGCAACCGATCAGGCCTTCAAAAGGCCCGTGGCGCGGGTCTCCCCGCGCACAGGTGCAACGCTAGAGCACGAGCTCCAGGTCTTTCCTGAGCACGATCTGACCATCGCGCTCGACAACATAGGTCGCCTTGTAGGAGCCGCGTTCCCACCCCCCGGGAGGCCGCTTCTTCCCCGCAAAGAGCATGAATTGCGCCTTGTTGGCCTGAAGTGGTGCAGACCGATTTTCCGCGATGACGTTCTCGCGGGGATCCTTGATGAGCAGCCATTGCGCATCGCCCGCCTTCAGCCCGATAGCCCGCACGAACGCGACGATCGCCATCGAACCGGCGGACGGCATTTGGCTCTCGGCACTACCGTCCTCGATGAGTTCCATCGTGACCGGCCCCGTCGTAAAGCCCGCATTGAGGATGGCTCGTTCCTGGTACTCGAGTTTCGGGCGGAGGGCAGCAAGCCAGAGCGATTGACCGCCCTCGCAAGACTCGGGACGAACGCCGTACGCAAAGGGATCGACGACCGCGCCATTGCGCCTCACGGTGAAATGCAGGTGAGGATACTCCGTGAGGCCGGAGAGCCCGACACGGCCGATCGGCTGTCCGAGGTCGACCTTGTCTCCAGGCTTGACCAACACACTGCCGGCGGCGAGGTGGCAGTACTGGGTTTCCCACTGCTCCGGATGTTCGATGACGACGCCATTGCCACATTCGGCCTCGCGCACCGCTTCGCGTCCCGATTTTGTGAAAGCGCCGTCCGGCGCGTCATTGCGTGTACGAAGAACGCGGCCGCCCGCCGCTGCGCGCACGTCCACGCCGGCCTTTTGCACTGCCAGTGAGGGCAGACGAAAGTCAGTGCCGTTGTGGTCGTCATAAGTAAGCGTGCCGCATTTGTAGTCTCGCGCCGACCGCGACGGATCGAGATCCGTGTAATTCTGGATGTAGCAGGTGCGGCCAGGCTCGCAGGCAATCGGAAGCGCCAATTGAATGCTCTGGGCATGTGCAGGGAAGCCGGCCCCGGCCAATGCCAAGGCAGCGAACGCCCGGTAGAGAAAACCAGCGCAGCTCATGCGGCTCGACATCGCGGAGAACCCCGTACTCAGTCAGGCGAATGCTTGCCAGCCGTCCGCAATCTCATCGGACCCTCTTCGTCCAATCGACCGTCGGAGGCCGGCCGGCTCACCCAGTTCTCGCGCCTGCCAGCGCCAAAAGGCGATTGGGTGAGATGATACAGAAGAAAGAACTCCGACTGTCGGTTGATCCCCAGTTTGAGCATGATCCTCTTGGTGTAGGTTCGCACCGTTGCCTCGGTCAGCCCAAGCTCGGCTCCAATATCGCGAGGGCACTGGAATTGAAGAATCCGGGCGACGATTCTTTCCTCGGCCCAGTTCAAGCCGAAGGCAGATGCGATGCAGTGCGCGCCCTGCACGTCATCGAATTGCGGCACAACGATGAGGGCCTGTCCCAGCTTGTCATGCGTTGGAACAGCGCCGATCTTGGCGAAGGCGAACTGCTGACGATCCGTCGAGAGCGGTACCGTGGTGTTGAACCATCCATGAGTCCCGCTCTCGATGAGCACTTTCCCGATTGCCCCCCGCAAGCTCTCGGTCACGGAAGCGCATGAGCCAGCAAGCCTGCCTCCTTCCATCCTGAGCAACTCGCGCTTGGCAAGCAGCACGCGTCCACCACGATTGACTGCGTAAATGTGCAGGCCCTGGTCCACGACGATGGCGGGAAAGGTCAGCTCTTCGAGCCAGAGTTGCGCATCGACCTGCCCCGGCGCTTGCCGGGCAAGTGAATGAGCAGCCTTCCATAACGGGCGCACGGTATGCGCCAAACCGGGAATCTCCGATGCCGCAAGCGCGGCCGGTCGCCATCCGGCCACGAATACGACCGTGGTTCGCTCATCGGAAGCAAACCTGCCAATGACCGAATGACTCTTTACCGGGGGTTCCGCGCCGATCAACTTGCGGACGAAGGAGGTCCGGGAATTGATCGGCTCGAGCGAGGCGACGTCCTCGGCCGTACCCTTGCGCGCAAATCGCTCAACCATCGCCGCGCATGACGGATCGGCAGGAGCATCTCCGATCCTGGCTTCTTCCAGCCCGGAGGCGGATAGCATGGCTACGTAGCAGCTCCGGCAGCCGAGCAATTCCGCCATGGCCTTCGCGAAATATTCCATTGCGGCCTGTTGCGGGCGTGGCTCCGGACAAGACCCAGACGGACCGCATCCGTCATTGCCTTGCTTCGAGGCGCGCTCGACGCAATCGGAACGAAAATCATCCTGTGCGGAAGGTAGTGCCTTACTGCACTCATGCACGGTCGCCTCCCTCATAGGCCGGCCCACCCCTTACCAGCGCTTAATTCTCCCTGAACGCACGGTTGATCCGTAACGTCATCGGCTGCAAAAGATATTCCGCAAAGGTTCGTTCCCCCGTCTCGACAAATATCTCGACAGGCATTCCAGGCATCAATGTGGAGATGTAGGAGGCCGTCGGCGCGTTGGGGTCGAGCTCAACCTCGGCCAAATAGGAGCTGTCGCCGGAATGGGTGTCGGTCAGTGCGTCTGCCGCAACGCCGACGACCCTTCCCTCGAGCATCGGCCGGCGGCGAATGTTCAGCGCGTGAACTCGCACACGCGCCATCTGTCCGACATAGACCTCTTCCCGATCGGCAGGCTTCAATGTCGCCTCGATGACAAGCCGATCTTGCATTGGAACGATTTCCAAAAGGGTTTCCCGAGGTCCAAGCACGGCATTGAGGTCCCTGCTGTTGAGGCCGACGATCCTTCCACTTTCCGGGGCACGCAATTCAGACCGGACAAGCTGGGCACGCAACGCGGCAATTCGATGTCTGAGGTCGCCGATCTCCTCGCTCGTCGCATGCCGCTGCTTGGCGATATCCTGATTTTGGTTGAACCCCAGTTGCCTGCGTCTGTCCTGCAACTCCGCGATCTTGCCCTGCATCTCCGAGATTGACGCGGCATTGCGATCGACCTGTCCGGTGGCCTCGGCTTCGGCGCGTTGCAAGGCCAGCAAGCGTGGTTTCCGGGCGAGGCCCTTTGCGAGGAGATAACTCGTGTCGGCGATCTCTTCCCGCAACAGCTTGAGTTGCTGTTCAAGCCCTTGGGTGTTGCTCTGCAGGCCGCGGATGGTGTCCGCGTTTTGCAGCATCTGCTGATCGATCACCTTGCGCTCGTTCTCAATCGCGGCCAGTCGCGCGGCAAATTCGGCCTCCTGGGTTTGAATGGCGATACGTGCGGAGAGACGCGTCGCACTTTCGCGCAATTCGTCCGGAAACCGGATTGACTTCGCGGCGTCCTGCTCCGCCGCCAGACGGGCCTCCATCGCCAGATCAGCAAAGAACTTGGTTTCGAGGGAACCAAGGCTCCCTTCGATCTGCGCGGTGTCGAGCCGTGCAATGAGTTGACCGGCTTCGACGTGATCGTTCTCCCGGACATAGATCGATTTGATGATTCCGCCTTCCAGATGTTGCACAGCCTTGCGCTTCGAATGGACCTTGATGAATCCTGGTGCCACGACAGCGCCGCGGAGCGGAACCGTGGTTGCCCACAAGCCGAAGCCGCAAAATTGCAGGACGAGCAATACACAGCCCCATGCGATGATCCGTCGCATGTCGGATCGCGGTTGCTCCGTCGGCCAGGTCTTCGACGGACCGGCAACAGGCGCGGACATCGCGGGGGCATGACCGGTCTGCGTCATGGAATGACCCTCCTGCCTGGCAACCTCTGAGGTTCGACATTGCGCGGGAGCCCTGGCGAACCCGGTACCGGTGCCGGCCGCTGGGCGCGAAGAACATCATATGGCGGTCCGAAGGCGACCTGGTTGCCGTCCCTCAACAGCAGCACGGCATCGGCGATGGTCAACAGCCGCGGCCGGTGGGTGACGATCACCGACGCCGCGCCGCGCGCTTTGGCCGATTGAATGGCGGAGCACAACGCTTCTTCGCCGTCCGGGTCGAGATTGGCATTGGGCTCATCCAGCAGGATCAATTTGCGATCGCCGAAGAAGGCGCGTGCAAGACCAATGCGCTGACGCTGGCCACCGGAGAGCCTGCAGCCGTCGCGGCCGATCTCGGTCTGGTAGCCGGCCGGAAGGGACAGGATCATCTCATGCGCCTGCGCGAGCATGGCCGCGGCGACGATGGCCTCGTCCCGTGCGTATTCATCAAACCCGGCAATGGCTTCGGCCACCGTTCCTTCCAGGAGCTGCACGTCCTGGGGGAGATAGCCGACGAATTGCCCAAGCTGGTCGGGATCCCAGGTATGGAGTGCTGCGTGGTCCAACCGGATCGTACCGCTGGTCGGCCGATCGAGGCCTGCCATCAAGCGCAGCAATGTGGATTTTCCGGCGCCGGTCGGCCCGATCACGACGACAAGCTCGGACGGCCGGCATTGAAAGGATATGCCCGCGAGAATGGGACGCTGCGTCCCGCCAATCCGGAATGTCACCCGCTCGACCTTGAGCATGCCGGCTGGCGGCGGAAGCAACGTCTTCCGCGGACGCGCAAGAACCGGCATCGCGGCATTGCAGACCTGCGTCCAGGCGTCCTGCGCAGATGCCAACGCGCGCCAGGCCGAGACCAACCCTTCCATGGGCTGCAACGTGCGCGCTATCAGGATCGAGCTCGCGATCAGACTGCCGGACAGCACCTCGTTCTGGAGCACGAGCCAGGCACCGCAGCCGATCGCGGCAATCTGCAGGATAGTCCTGACCATTCGCGCGGCGGCGCTGATCGTGTAGATGCGTTCGCTGGCCCGCACCACCGGAGCCAGGGCTTCGTCATTGAGGCTCATGAACGCGCGGATGGCGCCCCGGGTCCAGCCCATCGCCCGCACCACGCTGGAGTGCCGGACGATTCCATCGAGCAACGCCTGCGTCTTCAACGCGGCCTGCGAAGCCTGCGCAATTTCGCCGCGCGCGATCCAGTGGCTTGCAACACCCATCGCCAGCAGGACCCCCACCCCGATCAGGGCTATGACGCCATACCAGGGGTGCAGGAAGAACAGGATGAGAATGAACACCGGGAGGAATGGAGCATCGATCAGCGATGTGACCGTTCCGCTCGACAGGAAAGTTCTCAACTCGCGAAGCTTGACCAGATCGTGCTGCCGGCCGTCGCCCGGCGCCGCGCCGGTGATGCTGCCTTCAAGGATGATCGGAGCGAGGCAGTGCTCGAACCCGACCGCGAACCGGCTCAACAGGCGGTTACGAAACGTGTCGAAGGCGGCGCTGAAGGCGAGAGCGCCGACGGCGATGACGGTGAGGCCGACAAGCGTCTCGACGCTTCCGCTACTGAGCACGCGGTCGAACACTTCGATGGAAAAGAAAGGTACGACCAGCAGCAGCAGGTTTACGGACACGCTGAAACAGACGATCCACACCAATGCGAATCGTCCCGGAATCAAGGCCACCAGCAATCTCTGACCAGATGCTGGGATCACACCACGGTTACGCGAATACATAACTTGCCGGCACTATCACTGACTGAAATGAGGGCGGGGCGGCCTGACAGCCGCCCCGCTACTAGTCGGGACTAGACAACGTCAACGGCCGTATAACCGGCGGCAGTGTTGATTTCGGCGATCGACTCGAACGGTGTCGCGCCGCCCGTGATGCCATCGAGCTGGATGGCGCCGAAGCCGAAATCCAGCACGGTGTTGGTGCCGTCGTCGTCCACTACCACTGTAGCCGGGTCAAAGCCTGGCGGAGCGTCGACAACAACGGCATCGCCATCGGCAAAGCTGAGATCGGTGACTTCATCGTTGCCGAAGTTCGTAGCTGTGTTGTCGCCGAAATTGTGCGTATCGGTACCAGCACCGCCCGTCAGCACATCATCGCCGAGTCCACCGTTGAGGACGTCGGCGCCATTGCCGCCGGACAACTCGTCATCGCCGTTACCGCCGTTCAGGGTGTCATTGCCGGCACCGCCCGACAGGATGTCAGCCCCAGCCCCGCCGTTCAGGACATCGGTGCCATCGCCGCCATCGAGCGTGTCATCTCCGGCGTCGCCGTCGAGCGTGTCGTTGCCGGTTCCGCCGCTCATTTCGTCATTACCGGCGCCGCCGCTCATGGCATCGTTGCCCGCGCCGCCGGCCATCTCGTCGTCTCCGGCATCGCCGAACATCGTATCGTTACCGGCGCCGCCGTCCATGATGTCGTCGCCCGCGTCGCCGTGCATGGTGTCGTTGCCATCGCCACCGTCGAGCGTATCGGCGCCCAAACCGCCGTTCAGGATGTCGTCACCGGTACCGCCGTTCAGCAGGTCATTGCCAAGTCCGCCGTTCAGCGTGTCGTTGCCGGCATCGCCATTCAGAGTGTCATCTCCGAATCCACCGTTGAGTAGGTCGTTACCGTCGCCGCCATTCAAGACGTCATTGCCGGCGTCGCCGCTCAACGTATCGTCGCCGGCGTCGCCCCACAGGGTGTCGGCACCCGCACCGCCATGAATGTCATCATTGCCGTCGCCGCCGTGGATGCCGTCGTCGCCGGCGTCACCAAAGAGCTGATCAGCGCCGGTTCCGCCATCGATGGTGTCGTTGCCTTGGTCGCCGTGGATGATGTCGGCGCCGGCATTTCCGTTCAGCGTGTCGTCGCCCGCGCCGCCGTTGATCGTGTCGTCGCCGGCGCCACCGGTGATCGTATCGATACCGGCATTTCCATCAAGGATGTCGTTGCCGGCACCGCCATCGATGGAATCATTGCCCGCGCCGCCGCTTACGTCATCATTGCCGTCCAGGCCAGTAATGGTGTCGTTGCCTTGAAGGCCAAAGATCTGATCGTCTAAATTCGTGCCAGGCAACACATCGTCGCCTGCTGTTCCGATGATCAGTGCCATGATCTTCACTCCCTTTGCATGGAAATGCGCGATGCGGGTCGCCTTGCGGCCCGTCACGGACGTCGCAGATTTCGGGTTGGCTTGATGCCCATCACCGATCGATGTGGGCTCCGATCAAGCAACCTTGGATGAAACGAGAGCGATCCAGCAATCCCCATTTGGGGACAAAAGAATACGGCAAGCTGGTGGACCCAATGACGGCCACGGCCTTCGTCTCAGGCGCGAGCGGCACTCACGCGTTCAAGCGAATGAGTCCGTCAAGGTGATGCAAGATGATGTCGACGTAAGTGCGAGCGGAGATGTCCGCGACGCTCTCCCGATCGCGTGCGATGATCGCACGCGCGTGCTGTCCGCGAGAGCCGGATGATGCTCGCGTCAATCCAGGATAGGCTCTCGCGACGATCCGTCTTCAGGGCTGCGGGCCGTCATAGCCCTCGATGATGATGAGGTCGGCGATGGAGTGCGGCTGGCGCACCTTGATGTTGGCTTGGTATTCCGGCGAGTTGTAGCAGGCGATCGCGGTCTCGTAGTCGGGAAATTCAATCACGACGTTGCGCGAGCGGCTGGCGCCTTCGACGGTGGTGAACTTGCCGGCGCGAACGACGAAGCGGCCACCCCATTTCTTGAAGATCGGACCGTTGGCGACGGCATAGGGCTTGTAGCCCTCGTCGCTGCTCACATCCACGCGCCCGATCCAGTAGCCCTTTGCCATTGTTCTTCTCCCTGTTTGTCGGTCTCTATCTAAGCATGATCCGACCGGAAAACCGCTGCGCGGTTTTTCCGAATCATGCGCCGAGCGCCTGCGCGATCTCGGCCTGGATGGCTTCAGCGATCGCCTTGGGGTCGGCGGCTTCCACCACCGGCCGTCCGACGACGAGATAATCGGCGCCCGCGGCAATTGCGCGGCCGGGCGTCATGATGCGTTTCTGGTCGCCGCTCGCAGAACCCGCCGGCCGGATGCCGGGGGTGACGAGGCTCATCTGGTGGCCGACGATCTTGCGCAAGGCGCCGACCTCCTCGGGCGATGACACCAGCCCGTCGACGCCGAGCACCTGCGCCTGCTGCGCGCGCGCTTCGACCAGCTCGGAGACGCTGAGCCGATAGCCGGCCGCATGCAGATCGTCGTCGTTGTAGGACGTCAGCACCGTGACGGCGAGAATCTTCAGGCTCGCGCTACCGCGGCCTTCGACCGCGCCCTTCATGGTCTGCGGATAGGCGTGCACGGTGACGAAGGTAGCACCCAGCTTGGCCACGCTCTCCACACCACGCGTGACGGTGTTGCCGATGTCGTGCATCTTGAGGTCGGCGAACACCTTCTTGCCCTTGTCGGCGAGCTTGCCGATCAGCGGCAGGCCGCCGGCATAAGCGAGCTGATAGCCGATCTTGTAGAAGGTGACGCTGTCGCCGAGCCTTGCGATCATCGCCTCCGCGGCGTCAACGCTGGGCAGGTCGAGCGCTACGATCAGGCGGTTCTTCGGGGCGATCTCGGCTGGCGTCATGTCACCTCACATCATGCGTTGGGAAATGTCGATCAATTGCCGCACCAGCTCCTTCAACGCGGCGATGTCGCCCTCGTTCTTCAGCCTGTCCATATCGTCATAGGCCTGGTCGGCAAAGGCGAGCGTGAGCTGGCTGGCAATCACGTTGGCGTGGCAGGAGGTCAGGATCAGCCGCAGGGCCTGGAGCGCACGGGCCGCACCGAGCCGGCTCTGCGAGGCGCCGGCGAGCGCGAAGGCGCGGTTGCGAAACACGTCGCCGCGCGTCTCGTGCAGCTCATGTACGCGGCTGACCCAGTCGATCGCGTTCTTGAGCAGCGGCGGCACCGAGGCGTTGTATTCGGGCGAAACGATCAGCACGCCATGATGCGCGCCGATCATGCGCTTGAGATTGATCGCGTGCTTGGGCACGCCGGACTTGGCCTGGAGATCGCCGTCATAGATCGGCAGCGGAAAATCGGCGAGTGAGATGCGGGTGACGTCGACGCCGGCCTGGGCGAATTCATAGGCGGCGACCGCCGCCAGCTTCGCATTGTGCGAGCCGGTGCGCAGCGAGCCGGGAATGACCAGGATTTTGGGTGCGGACATCCACTTCCATGCGTTCGGCGAAACGAGTCCGCCGCGCAAAGGGGAATGCCGACGGAATTAGTCCTTGCGATACACCCAGACGCGGGCCGGCGGAAGGTTCATCCAGATCCGTTCCGAGGCCTCTGTGGACACGCCGGGCAGCGATTTCGGGATCGGCGGCACCACCGCATAGGTGAACTGCACGAAGGGCGCGCCCGGGGTCAGCGCCGCGAAGGCGTCGCGGACCAGCCGGAGCCGCGTCAGCATCGGTTTTGTCACGAGCGGCAGGCCGGAGACGACGGCGGAGGCCGGCGCGCTGAGCACGTTCCAGAGCGTGTCGCGCAGGCGATAGGCATCGCCCTGCACCACCTTGGCTTGCGGATAGCGGTCACGCAGCAAGGCGCAAAAGCCGGGATTGTATTCGACGAGGACGAGGCGCTTCTGGTCGACGCCGCGCTCGACCAGGGCCGAGGTGATGGCGCCGGTGCCGGGCCCGAGCTCGACCACGGGTGCGTCTGAATTGACGTCGACGTAATGCGCCATGGTCCGGGCGAGCAGCTTGCCCGAAGGCATCACTGCACCCATGTGCAGCGGCTTTTCGATCCACGACCTTAGAAAGCGCACCTCGTCGTCGAGACGGGGCTTCTTCAACGCACGCGCGGACGATGGCAATGGCATGTCGGGACCGGACGGGACCGCGGGACCGCGGCGTGTCAGAAAATGGTCATAAACAGGTATAGGCCGAAGGCGATACGGTCAAGACGAGTCAGGTTGCCCGATTACTGAATAGATCCTTGACCTTGGCGAAGAAGCCGACCGATTCCGGCTGGGTATTGCCGGAGGAGAGCTTTTCGAATTCCGCCAGCAATTCCTGCTGCTTCTTGGTGAGATTCTGCGGGGTCTCGACGGCAACCTGGACGTACATGTCGCCCATCTGGCGCGAGCGCAGCACCGGCATGCCTTTTGATGCAATGCGGAATCGGCGGCCCGACTGGGTTCCGGCCGGCACCTTCACATTGGTTTTGCCGCTGTCGATGGTCGGCACCTCGAATTCGCCGCCGAGGGCGGCCGTTACCATCGAGATCGGCACCCGGCAGTGCAAATCGGCGCCGTCGCGCTGGAAGAGCTGGTGCTGGGCCAGCGACAGGAAGATGTAGAGGTCGCCGGGCGGGCCGCCGCGAACCCCGGCCTCGCCTTCGCCCGCGAGCCTGATCCGGGTGCCGTCCTCGACCCCCGGGGGAATGTTGACCGACAACGTTCGCTCGCGGGTGACCCGGCCCTGGCCGGAGCAGGACGGGCAGGCGTCCTCGATCATCTGGCCGCGGCCCTGGCAGCTCGGACAGGTGCGCTCCAGCGTGAAGAAGCCCTGCGACTGCCGCACGCGACCGGCGCCGCCGCAGCTCGAGCAGGTCTTCGGCTTGGTGCCGGCCTTGGCGCCGATGCCCGAGCAGGCCTCGCAGGTGACCGAGACCGGAATCTCGATCTGCGCGGTTTTGCCGCCAAAGGCTTCCTCGAGCGTGATTTCCATGTTGTAGCGCAGGTCGGCGCCACGCTCGCGGCCGCCGCGGCCGCGCTGCCCGGCCATGCCGAACAGGTCTTCGAAGATGTCGGAGAAGGAGGAGGCGAAGCCCGCACCGAAACCGGCGCCGCCGCCGCCCTGCTCGAAGGCCGCATGGCCGAAGCGGTCATAGGCCGCGCGCTTGTCCTTGTCCTTGAGGACCTCGTAGGCCTCGTTGATTTCCTTGAACTTGACTTCGCTGGTGTCGTCCCCGGGATTGCGGTCCGGGTGGAATTTCATCGCAAGCTTGCGGAAGGACGATTTCAGGACGGAATCGTCGGCAGTGCGTTCGACTTCGAGCGTTTCGTAATAGCAGCGCTTGGTGGACGTGGACATGTTGAACTCGGTCTATCCAATCGCGATTCAAGTCGGAGCGGAACAACGTCGCCAGGAGACGATATAGGCAGCCCTTTGCTTCGCGGCAGAGGGCGGCACGGCGACGTTCATCATAACGGCTGGGAATTGATCGATCGTAACGGGGACACGCCCCGACGAGCCCGACACGACGGCCTCCCCCGTGAGGGGGGAGGCCGGTAGCGCGTGTGGGGTCCAAGCCGTCCGCATCATCACCCTCTTGGGGATCAGGCGGACTTCTTGTTGTTCTTGTCGTCGTCGACTTCGGTGAATTCCGCGTCGACGACGTCGTCCTTGGCCGCATCCTTCTTGGCGTCGGCCTCGGCCTGCTGCTTGTACATGGCCTCGCCGAGCTTCATCGAAGCCTGGGCCAGCGTCTGGGTCTTGGCCTTGATCGCCTCGGCATCGTCGCCCTTCAGCGCTTCCTTGAGGTCGCTGACGGCATCCTCGATGGCGCGGCGCTCGGGCTCGGCGACCTTCGAACCGTGCTCGGCCAGAGCCTTCTCGGTGGAGTGCACCAGGCCATCCGCCTCGTTCTTGGCGGTGACGGCCTCGCGGCGCTTCTTGTCCGCCTCGGCATTGGCCTCGGCGTCCTTGACCATCTTCTCGATGTCGGCTTCCGACAGGCCGCCGGAGGCCTGGATGCGGATCTGCTGCTCCTTGGCCGTGGCCTTGTCCTTGGCCGAGACGTTGACGATGCCGTTGGCGTCGATGTCGAAGGTCACCTCGATCTGCGGCATGCCGCGCGGGGCCGGCGGAATGCCCATCAGGTCGAACTGGCCGAGCATCTTGTTGTCGGCCGCCATTTCACGCTCGCCCTGGAAGACGCGGATGGTGACCGCGTTCTGGTTGTCCTCGGCGGTCGAGAACACCTGGCTCTTCTTGGTCGGGATCGTGGTGTTGCGGTCGATGATGCGGGTGAACACGCCGCCCAGCGTCTCGATGCCCAGCGACAGCGGGGTCACGTCGAGCAGCAGCACGTCCTTGACGTCGCCCTGGAGCACGCCGGCCTGGATCGCGGCACCGATCGCCACGACTTCGTCCGGGTTGACGCCCTTGTGCGGCTCCTTGCCGAACAGCTGCTTCACGACTTCCTGGACCTTCGGCATGCGCGACATGCCGCCGACCAGAACGACTTCGCCGATCTCACCGGCGGTGACGCCGGCGTCCTTCAGCGCCTTGCGGCAGGGCTCGACCGTCTTCTGGACGAGGTCGTCGACCAGCGCCTCGAACTTGGCGCGGGTGAGCTTCATCGTCAGATGCTTGGGGCCGGTCTGGTCCGCGGTGATGAAGGGCAGGTTGATCTCGGTCTGCGTCGTCGACGACAGCTCGATCTTGGCCTTTTCAGCGGCTTCCTTCAGGCGCTGCAACGCGAGCTTGTCGTTGCGCAGGTTGATGCCCTGCTCCTTCTGGAACTCGTCGGCCAGATAACCCACGAGGCGCATGTCGAAGTCTTCGCCGCCGAGGAAGGTGTCGCCGTTGGTCGACTTCACCTCGAACACGCCGTCGCCGATTTCGAGAATGGAGATATCGAACGTGCCGCCGCCGAGATCGTACACGGCGATCGTGCCGGTCTTGGTCTTGTCCAGACCATAGGCGAGCGCGGCCGCGGTCGGCTCGTTGATGATGCGCAGCACTTCAAGGCCCGCGATCTTGCCGGCGTCCTTGGTCGCCTGGCGCTGGGCGTCGTTGAAGTAAGCGGGAACGGTGATGACGGCCTGGTCGACCTTCTGGCCGAGATGGGCTTCCGCGGTCTCCTTCATCTTCTGCAGGATGAACGCAGACACCTGCGAGGGCGAGTAGGTCTGGCCGTCGGCCTCGACCCAGGCGTCGCCGTTGGAAGCCTTCACGATCTTGTACGGAACGAGCTTCTTGTCCTTCTCGACCATCGGGTCGTCGTAGCGGCGGCCGATGAGGCGCTTCACTGCGAAGAACGTACGCTCGGGATTGGTAACGGCCTGGCGCTTGGCAGGCTGGCCGACGAGGCGCTCACCGTCGTCCGTCACGGCGACGATCGAAGGCGTCGTGCGCATGCCTTCGGAATTCTCGATGACTTTGGCGTTCTTGCCATCCATCACGGCGACGCACGAATTCGTGGTGCCGAGGTCGATCCCAATGACCTTTCCCATGGTCCTGATATCCTTGTTTTTGCGGCAGGTTGGCTGGGCCCAAGAGGCACCCGCTCCAAACCCCCTAAGATCAAACATCCGCGATATTGCGATGGTTGACGCTCATATAGGAGGGGGGGAGGGGCCCGCAAGGACCGAACGCAAGTTTCGGCCATGAAAACATTGGGTTTTGGAAGATCATATCCGGGCTCAACCGCCCTTGCGGGTGATGAATTATTAACAGGTTCAGGCGTCAGCCGGCCCCCGCCACCGTGATCTGCCCCGCCCTGTTACCGGCGGGCCAAACCCGTTAAAAGGCGGGCGGCCGGACCGCCGCCATCAAGGCGGCTTTGCGCGACAAAGCGGCCCAATGGCCGACCATCGAACGGCCTCAATGTGAACCAATCAGAGTGCCCATGAAGCTCATTCGCCCCCTCGCCGCGCTCGCCGTCCTCGTCGCCACAGCGCTTCCGGCCCTGGCGGCCGATGCCGTTTTCCCGCCCGGCTTGCGCCTCGGCATGGTGCCGCTGGTCGGCCTGAGCACGGCCAAGACGTTTCCGGGCTTCGAGAGCGAGGACGGCAACGTCAAGGTGCTGATCACCGAGCTGCCGCCGGCGGCCTATGGCGAGGTCGTGAGCGCCTTCAATTCCAATCCCGCCGGCACCGCCGGCGTCAAGCAGGACAAGCTCGAGACCCCCGCGGGTCTTGCCTATTTCACCATGGAAAGCGGCAAGGCCGGCGAGACGCCGGTGAAGCGCTACTCGATGATCGTCCCGGGCGCCGGTTTCTCCGGCTATGTCGCGGTGCAGATCCCGGAGAACGCAACCAAGATCTACACCGACGAGGCGGTGCGGCAGATGTTTGCGAGCGCCGTCACCCGCAAGCAGGTCTCGGCCGAAGAGCAGATCGGGCTGATGCCGTTCAAGATCACCGATCTCGCCGATTTCAAGGACATCCGCACCCTGGCGCCGGGCTCCAGCATCATCCTGGCCGACGGCAATGAGAGCTCGGGCTATGAATCCAAGCCGTTCATGATCCTCGGCCTGATCGGCGCCACCCCGCAGCAGGCCGACGATCGCGCCCGCTTTGCCCAGGAGGCCGCGCTCCAGATCCCCGGCGTGCGCGAATCCCGCGTCACCATGTCGGAGCCGATCCGCATCAACGGCCAGCAGGGTTTCGAGACCCGGATCGACGGCGTCAGCGGCAAGGACAAGACGCCCGTGACCGTGGTGCAGTGGATCCGCTTCTCAAGCGGCGGCGCCTCGCTGCGCATCATCGCCAGCGCCCCGCGCGACCAGTGGTCGGCCGCCTTCACCCGCTTCCGCGCCGTGCGCGACGGCATCCAGCCCAAGGGTTAGTCTCAAGGGTTAGTCCAAGGGTTAGCCCAAGCGCTGGACAGAACCGGCTGCATTTTCGGGCTTCTGTTCGTATACGAACGGAACTAGGCTTCCTTCCATTGGATCATCCTGGAGGGAGGCGAACGATGCTTGATCGACGACAAATCCTCGCGGCGCTTGGGACAAGCGCTCTCGTAGCCCTTGCTCCAACCGCGCTCCTTGCGGCCGCATCGATCAAGCCGGACGATGCCTCCGCGCTGCTCGTGATCGACGTGCAAAACTGCTTCCTGCCCGGCGGCAGCCTCGCCGTGAAGGAAGGCGAGCAGGTCGTTCCCGTCATCAACAAGATGGCGAAAGCCTTTGCGAACGTGGTGATGACCCAGGACTGGCACACGCCAGGCCACATCTCATTTGCGTCAGTGCACTCCGGCAAGAAGCCGTTTGAGACCGTCGATCTTCCCTACGGCAAGCAGGTGCTGTGGCCCGACCATTGCGTGCAGGGTACCGATGGCGCCGCGCTGTCGAAGGACCTCGCGATCCCGCATGCCGAGCTCATCATCCGCAAGGGTTTTCACAAGGACGTCGACAGCTATTCGGCCTTCCTGGAAGCCGACGGCAAGACCTCGACAGGCCTCGCCGGTTACCTGAAGGGCCGCAAGATCAAGCGCGTCTTCGTCGCCGGCCTCGCGACCGACTTCTGCGTCGCCTGGACCGCGCTCGATGCGCGCAAGGCGGGCTTCGAGGTCTATGTGGTGGAAGACGCCTGCCGCGGCATCGACACGCAGGGTTCGCTCGCAAAAGCCTGGGCCGACATGGCCAAGGCCGGCGTGAAGCGGATTCAGTCCGCGGATATCGCGGTGAGCGCGTAAGGCACGCACATCGGCCAGACCCTCATGGTGAGGAGGCGCGTCAGCGCCGTCTCGAACCATGCAGGCCGAGCTGCGAGGGCCGGGCCTTCATCCTTCGAGACGCGCGCGAGCGCGCTCCTCAGGATGAGGATCACGCCGCTCAGTTAACTTCGTTGCTGTTCGCAGCCGGCGCAGCCTTCGTGCCGCCCTTGGCGACACCGACCAGCGCCGGGCGCAGCACGCGCTCGCCGATGGTGTAGCCGGCCTGCATGACCTGCACGACGGTGCCCGCAGGCACCGACGCATCCGGCACCTCGTACATCGCCTGCTGGAAGTTCGGGTCGAACTTCTGGCCCTGCGGATCGAACTTCTTGACGCCGTGCTTTTCCAGCGCGTTGAGCAGCGAGCGCTCGGTGAGCTCGACGCCCTCGATTAGCGAGGTCAGGCCGGGATCGGCCGCGGCACGGGCCTCGGCCGGAACGGCATCGAGCGCACGCTGGAGATTGTCGGCGATGTCGAGCACGTCGCGGGCGAAGCCGGTGATGCCGTAGAGGCGGGCATCGGCGACCTCCTTGGTGGTGCGCTTGCGCAGATTTTCCATCTCGGCCAGCGTCCGCAGCATGCGGTCGCGCGCCTCGGCGGCTTCCTTCTGCAACAGCTCGACCGAGCCGGGCTCCGGATCGTCGGGCATGATGTAGGGTTTTGACACCACGGGCTCATCGGTCGGTGGGGTCGTGTCGTCGGGCTGCCGGTCTCGATCGGTCATCGGCTCTCTTCTCGAACTCGTCTCAAGGGATTGTTGGCCCGGATATCGTGCCTAAGCTCACGAAAATCAAGCGCCCGTGATCGGAGGAAACGCCGGTCAGCCCCCCAAGAGGCGGCTGACGATGCGCGCGGCGTAGTCCACGGTCGGGATTACGCGGGCATAATTCAGCCGCGTCGGCCCGATCACGCCCAAAACACCGACGATGTGGCCGGCGGCATCCCGATAGGGCGAGATGATGGTGGAGGAGCCTGACAAGGAAAACAGTTTGTTCTCCGAACCGATAAAGATCCGCACGCCCTCGGCGGTCTCGGCGCGTCCCAGAAGGTCGATCACGCCGCGCTTGGTCTCGAGATCGTCGAACAGCAGGCGAACGCGCTCCAGATCCTCCAGCGCGTGCAGATCCTCGAGCAGGTTGGCGTGGCCGCGAACGATCAGCTGGCGGTCCTCGTTCTCGCCGCCGGACCAGCTCGCAATGCCGGCCGAAATCACCTTCTGCGTCAGTTGATCGAGCTCGGCACGGGCTTCGCCGAGCGCGGTTTCGAGCTCGAGCCGCGCCTCGGCCAGCGTGCGGCCGCGAATCCGCGCATTGAGGAAATTACCGGCTTCGGTGAGCGCCGAGGAGGGAACTCCGGGCGGCAGCGACAACACGCGGTTTTCGACCTGACCGTCCTCGCCGACCAGGATCACCAGGGCTTTTTCGGGTTCCAGCCGGACGAATTCGATGTGTTTCAGCCGCGCATTGGATTTCGGGGTCAGCACGACCGCTGCGGCGCGGGTGAGACCGGACAGCCGCGTCAGCGCCTCCGACAGCGCCGCCTCGACCGATTGGGCGTGACCCACCGACGTCAACTGGCTCTGGATCGACTGCCGCTCGGCGTCATTGAGGTCGCCGACCTGCATCAGGGCGTCGACGAAGAAGCGTAAGCCCAGTTCCGTCGGCAAACGGCCGGCGGAGGTGTGGGGCGCATAGATCAGGCCGAGCTGTTCCAGGTCGGCCATGACGTTGCGGACCGAGGCCGGGGACAGCGGCATCGCGATCAGCCGCGAAATATTGCGCGAGCCGACCGGCTCGCCGGTCGCGAGATAGCTTTCGACAATTTGACGAAAGATGTCGCGGGAGCGCTCGTTGAGCTGGGCGAGGCCTGCGCGCGGCGCGATCAGATGGATCGGATCGTGATGGGCCACGGACGGTAACTCCTCTCAGACGCTTATAATTTGTCCATCCCGGAGGGTTCTGACAAGCGTGGCGTTTGCGGGGTGGAAAACCCGGGGTGAAAAAGCCTTGCCGCCCACCCTCACCCCACCTACAAGCACCGCGAATAGCCCTTTTCCGAGAGTTTTGGAGGATTTCCCATGCGGCCAAGCCGCCGTGCGCCCGACGAATTGCGCCCCGTGACGCTGGAGCGCGGCGTGGTCAAATATGCGGAAGGCTCCTGCCTGGTGAAATTCGGCGACACCCATGTGCTGGTCACCGCCACGCTGGAAGACCGCCTGCCGCCGTGGCTGAAGGGCCAGGGCCGCGGCTGGGTCACCGCCGAATACGGCATGCTGCCGCGCGCGACCTCCGAACGCACCCGCCGCGAGGCCTCCGCGGGCAAGCAAAGCGGCCGTACCGTCGAGATTCAGCGCCTGATAGGCCGCTCGCTTCGTACCATCGTCGATCTCGAAGCGCTCGGTGAGCGCCAGATCACGGTCGATTGCGACGTGCTCCAGGCCGACGGCGGCACGCGCACGGCCTCGATCACCGGCGCCTGGGTCGCGCTCGCCGATTGCATCAACTGGATGAAGGCGCGCAACATGATCAAGGCCAAGGTGCTGCGCGACAACGTCGCCGCGATCTCCTGCGGCATCTACAACGGCACGCCCGTGCTCGACCTCGACTATGCCGAGGATTCGGAGGCCCAGACCGACGCCAATTTCGTCCTGACCGGCGATGGCCGCATCATCGAGGTGCAGGGCACCGCGGAACGCGAACCGTTCACACAAGACGAATTCCTCGCGCTGATGGCGCTGGCCCAGAAGGGTATCGCGCGGCTCGTGGACTTGCAGAAACTGGCTGTCGCGTAGTCAATAGGCCCATGCACCGCCGAATCACCGGAAAGCTCGTCATCGCGACCCACAATCCCGGCAAGCTCGCCGAGATGAAGGAGTTGCTCGCGCCTTGCGGCATCGAGGCGGTGTCGGCCGGTGAGCTCGGCCTGCCCGAGCCCGACGAGACCGGCAACGATTTCCGCAGCAATGCCGCGATCAAGGCGATCGCGGCGGCGCAGGCGACCAAGCTTCCCTCCTTCGCCGACGATTCCGGCATCGTGGTCGACGCGCTCGATGGCGCGCCCGGCATCTACAGCGCGCGCTGGGCCGGACCGTCAAAAGATTTCGCTGCCGCGATGGCGCAGATCGAGCGCCTGTTGCAGGAGCGCGGCGCCGCCACGCCCGACAAGCGCACCGCTCATTTCGTTTCCGCGCTCTGCGTCGCCTGGCCCGACGATCATCTCGAAGAGGTCGAGGCGCGCGTCGACGGCAGCTTGGTCTGGCCGCCGCGCGGCACGGCCGGCTTCGGTTATGATCCGATGTTCCTGCCTAATGGCCACGATCGCACGTTCGGCGAGATGACCAGCATCGAGAAGCACGGCCTGCCGCCGCTCGGCCTCGGCCTGTCGCATCGCGCCCGCGCCTTCGTGAAACTGGCGGAGATCTGCCTTGAGCCGCGCTAAGCAAGCTTTCGGCGTCTATGTGCACTGGCCGTTCTGCCTGTCGAAGTGCCCCTATTGCGACTTCAACAGCCACGTCCGCCACGCCGCGATCGACGAGACGCGCTTCGCTTCAGCTTTCGCGCGTGAAATCGAAACGACCGCACAGCGTGCGCCCGGGCGTGAAGTCACCTCGATCTTCCTCGGCGGCGGCACGCCGTCGCTGATGCAGCCCGCAACCGTCGGCGCGGTGCTCGATGCCATCGGCAAGCATTGGCACGTCGCCAGCGATGTCGAAGTGACGCTGGAAGCAAACCCGACCAGCGTCGAAGCCACGCGCTTTGCCGGCTATCGCGCCGCCGGCGTCAACCGCGTCTCGCTCGGCGTGCAGGCTCTCGACGATGCCTCGCTGAAAGCGCTGGGCCGCATGCACAGCGCCCGCGAGGCGCTCGATGCCGTCGCGATCGCGCGCCGCTCGTTCGACCGTTATTCGTTCGACCTGATCTACGCCCGCCCCGACCAGACGCCGGCGATGTGGGCCGACGAGCTGCGCCTCGCGATCGATGAAGCGGCCGAGCATCTGTCGCTCTATCAATTGACGATCGAGGAAGGCACGCCGTTCTTCGGCCTGCACCAGGCCGGCAAATTGAAGACGCCGGACGAAGCGGTCGCGCGCGCGCTCTACGACGTGACGCAGGAGACCTGCGACAAGCTCGGCCTGCCCGCCTACGAGATTTCAAATCACGCGCGGCGCGGCGCCGAGTGCCGGCACAATCTGGTGTACTGGCGCGGCGATGAATATGCCGGCATCGGCCCCGGCGCACACGGCCGCCTCGATATCGACGGGATCAGGCACGCCACCGCCACCGAGAAGCGTCCCGAGGCCTGGTTGATGCGGGTCGAGACCAACGGCCACGGCAACGTCACCGACGATCTCCTCAACAGCGAGGAGCGCGCCGACGAATTTTTGCTGATGGGGCTCCGCCTCGCCGAGGGCATCGACCCCGAGCGCTACAGCGCGCTGTCGGGCCGACCGCTCGATCCCAAGCGCATCGCGCTGTTGCGCGAAGAAGGTGCGATCATCGTCGATGCGACGGGGCGCCTGCGCGTGACCAGCAGCGGCTTCCCGGTGCTGGACGCCGTGGTCGCGGATCTCGCCGCGTAGCGAGCTGCCGTAGCCCGGATGGAGCGCAGCGTAATCCGGGACGCTTTCGCCACTCGGATAGAACCCGGATTGCGCTGCGCTCCATCCGGGCTACGAAGCCATCAAGCCCCAAAACTCTTCGGCGAGCCCGCGACCGCCACACCGCCACCCGTCGTCACCTTCATCACGGCGAGGCCGCGCTCGTTGGTCCCATCGGCGCGGAAGCGGAACAGGCCGTCGATGCCGGCGAAGCCGGAAGGGTTGGTGAGCACGTCCGGCGAGAAGCGCGTCGGGCCTTGCGTGCGCGCGAGCGCGGCGACGAGGGCGACCGCGTCATAGGCGAGCGTCGCGGTGCGGATCGGCTCGGCGCCGTATTTGGTGCGGTAGCGGCCGGAGAAGGCGCGGAAGCCGGCCGGGTCCGGCGCGGCGTAGAGACCGCCTTGCAAGTTCGAATTGGCATAGACACGCGGACTGTCCCACAGGCCGGTGCCGAGCAGCTGGATGTTGCGCAAATTCGCGCCCGCGGCCGTCATCGCATCGGCCACCGCGACGACGGCATCGCCGTCATCGGCGATGAACAGCGCATCCGCGCTGCCGAGCTGCTGCGCCACGGTGCGTGCCGGCGTCGCGCGATCGGCGCCGTATTTCTCGAAGGCGACAATGCGGCCGCCGCGCCGCGGCACCGCCGCCTTCACCGCGGCCTCGACGACATTTCCATAGGCGTTGTCGGGCACCAGCACGGCGACCGAGCGCTTTCCGATGCTCGCGGAATATTCGACGATGCGGTTGACGTCGGACTCCGGCAGGAAGCTCAGCAGAAAGACGCCGCGGCCGGCAATGCTGGAATCGGTCGAGAACGCGATCACCGAGATGCCGCGCGTACGCGCGACCTGCGCCACCGCCGGCACCGACTGCGCGAACAGCGGGCCCAGGATGATCTCGGCGCCTTCGTCGACCGCCTGCTGCGCGCCCGCCTGCGCGCCTTGCGGACTGCCGTTGTCGTCCTTGATCAGGAGCTGGATGTTGGGATTCTGGAACTCGGCCAGTGCCATCTCGGCGGCGTTGCGCATCGACTGCGCGGCGAGGCCGGCATTGCCGGCGGCCGAGAGCGGCAGGATCACGGCAACCTTCACGCCGCCGCTGCCGGCGGTGGTGGCCTGTTGCGGCGGGCCGGCCGGCTGAGCCGGGGCCGGGGAGGAGCTGCTGAACGGGTTGGAAAACTGGCTGAGACTCTGCTGCACGCCGGCGCAGGCCGACAGCAAGGGGGCGCCGAGCAACAGGCCGAGTGCGCTCCGCCGGGTCGCCCCCGATAATCGGGAGCCCTGAACGGGAGATTTAGGATCGCGCGGGCCCAGCATCACAACTTCTCTTCTGACCGACCGTCGGCCGGCCGGTCACAACATTCTTTCCACGACACAAGCCGCGGATTCAGGCATATTGTCGGCAAATAGTTAACTAAAACAAAAGGATAATGACCACTTAACGCGGCCACACCTCAAGCCCTGGCTAGCTGTCCACCATCCGTCACCCGCATCAAGGCGGCGTTTCCGCCGCGAATGTGGCGCCGACGCTTCATTCCCTCTGCAATGTGATGCCGGATGGGTCACATTCCAGTCCTTCCTCACCCCTGACCTGGCGCGATCTTTTTCCGAGGACCGGTTCCCAGCCCCCGGGATCATGCCTAAGTTCGATTCATTATGCGCGTAAAGCCGAGCCCGATAAATACACCTGAAGCGACGGATCCCGCCTCGCGCGGTTTCTCCATCGACGCCCATCGGCTGACGGCGCCGAAGGCGGCGCCGGGCCTCCATCTGGTCGCGACCCCCATAGGCAATCTCGGCGACATCACACTGCGCGCGCTTCAGACGCTCGCCGGCGTCGACGTCATCGCCTGCGAGGACACCCGCATCACGCGGCGCCTGACCGAGCGCTACGCGATCACGGCGCAGCTCAAGCAATATCACGAGCACAACGCGGAAGCGGCGCGTCCGAGGATCCTGGAGGCGCTGGGGCAGGGCGGCTCGATCGCGCTGGTGTCGGATGCCGGCACGCCGCTGATCTCCGACCCCGGTTTCAAGCTGGTGCGCGAGGTCTGCGCAGCCGGCCATGCGGTCTACGCGCTGCCCGGCCCGTCCTCGGTGCTGGCCGCGCTGTCGGTCGCCGCATTGCCGACCGACCGCTTCTTCTTCGAGGGCTTTCTGCCGGCGAAATCCGCCGCGCGAAAGTCGCGCCTTGCGGAGCTCGCCCGCATCGATGCGACGCTGGTGATGTTCGACTCCGGCAACCGCGTCCAGGACACTCTCGCCGAGCTTGCCGAGATCATGGGGACGCGCGAAGCCGCGATCTGCCGCGAATTGACGAAACTGCACGAGGAGATTTCGCGCGCGCCGCTGCAGGAGCTGGCACGCGGGGCGGACACGCTGGAGACGCGCGGCGAATTCGTGCTGGTGATCGCGCCGCCTGCGGCGGACGCGGAGCTGCTGACCTCGGATGCGCTCGACGGACTGCTGCGCGAGCAGCTCGCCGCGCACAGCGTCAAGGATGCCGTCGCGCATGCGGTCGCGCTCTCGGGCCGGCCACGCCGCGAGGTCTATGCCCGCGCGCTCGAGCTCGCAAAGGACCTGAGGGACGGCGATGGCGAAAACTGAGGGCGCGGAACCGAAGGTCGCCTCGCCCGAGCGCGTCGCCGCGTTCCGCACCGGCATCTCCGCGGAGAGCCGCGCCGCCGCCTATCTCATGGCCAAGGGCTACCGCATCCTCGCCAGGCGCTACCGCACCCCACATGGCGAGATCGACATCGTGGCGCGCCGCCGCAACCTGATCGCCTTCGTCGAGGTCAAGGCCCGCGCGACGCTGGATGACGCCGCCTTCGCCGTGACCCCGCGCCAACAGCAGCGCATCATCGACGCCGCGCAAGGCTGGCTCGTGGCGCATCCCGAGCATGCCGAATTCGAACTGCGATTCGACGCCATGCTGATTGCGCCGCGCTCACTTCCGCGCCATGTGTTGGCGGCATTCGACGCCTCGACCTGAAAGGCAGACCATGAAACTGAACGTCGCCGTCCAGATGGACCCCATCGCCCGTATCAACGTCAAGGGCGATTCCACCTTTGCACTGCTCCTGGAGGCGCAGAAGCGCGGCCATGGCCTGTCCTATTACACGCCCGACAAGCTCTCGATGGTCGGCGAGGAGATCGTCGCGCCCATCCAGCTCCTGACCGTGCGCGACGAGCCCGGCAATCACTTCACGCTGGGCGAGCCCAGGCGCGAGGCGCTCAACGGCTTCGACGTCGTGCTGCTGCGCCAGGATCCGCCGTTCGATCTCGCCTACATCACCTCGACGCATTTCCTGGAGCGCATCCATCCGAAGACGCTGGTCGTCAACGACCCCGCCTCGGTGCGCAACGCGCCGGAAAAACTGTTCGTGATGAACTTTCCGCAGCTGATGCCGCCGACGCTGATCTCGCGCGACCTCGACGAGATCAACGCGTTCCGGGATAAGCACGGCGCCGTCGTCATGAAGCCGCTGCACGGCCATGGCGGCGCAGCGGTGTTCCGCGTGATGCCGCAGGACATGAATTTCGGCTCGCTGTTTGACATGTTCTCGGTGACCTTCAAGGAGCCGTGGGTGATCCAGCAGTTCATCCCCGAGGTGAAGCACGGCGACAAGCGCATCATCCTCGTCAACGGCGAGTTCGCCGGCGCGGTGAACCGCGTGCCGGCCGCCGACGACCTCCGCTCCAACATGGTGCGTGGCGGCGCCGCGCAGGAGACCGAGCTCACGCCACGCGAGCGCGAGATCTGCGCCACCGTCGGCCCGGCGCTGCGCGAGCGCGGCCTGCTGTTCGTCGGCATCGACGTCATCAACGGCAACCTCACCGAGATCAACGTGACATCGCCGACGGGCATCCGCGCCATCGCGCGGCTCGGCGGCCCGGACGTCGCGGCGAAGGTCTGGGACACGATCGAGCAGAAGCGGGCGAAGTAGAGCGCTCACTCGTAGCCCGGATGGAGCGCAGCGAAATCCGGGATCTCACAACGCGCTGCACGAGCCCGGATTGCGCTTCGCTCCATCCGGGCTACGGACATCAATTGAAACACGAGGAAGTACGCTCCTCACCCTGAGGAGCGACCACCGCGCACGCTGCGCGAAGCGCCCATGACTAAACCACCCATTCACCATGACGCCGCGCGCATCGTTCGAACGAACGTCCCGCCCTGCGTGAATCTACGGGGCCACTGGCCGACCGGATAACGCGACGTTCACCATCTGCCCAGAACGCGCATCGTCACGGGCCATCACACTCGGCCTCGCAACACCCCTTATACCTTTACTCCCTACTCATCGACGCAGGGGAACCCGCCACGTGCGGTTCGAGTGCCCCGCGTAAGAGTAGAAGCGTATGAACACCGCACGCATTGTCGTTCTCGTCATCGCGCTGGGCGCCGGCGGCGTCGCTGCGTATCTGGCGAGCGGCTTTGACAACAAGCCCGCGCCCGCCCTTCCCGTCGCCGAAAAGCTGCCGACGGTCGAGGTGCTGATCGCGAAGAACGACATCCAGCTCGGCCAGGCCGTGAAGCCCGAGGATCTGCAATGGCAGTCCTGGCCGGCGGCGACCGCGAGCAGCGCCTTCATCCGCCGCGACAGCAGGCCCGACGCCCAGACCCAGATCGCAGGCTCGATCGCGCGCGTGCCATTGATGCAGGGCGAACCGATCCGCGAGCAGAAGCTGGTGAGGGCCGAGGGCTCGGGCTTCATGGCCGCGATCCTGCCCTCCGGCATGCGGGCCGTCTCCACCGAAATTTCAGCCGAGACCGGCGCCGGCGGCTTCATCCTGCCGAACGACCGCGTCGACATCGTCCTGACGCGGCGCCTGAAGAACCCCGATGGCGCCAACGGCGCGACCGGCGGCAACGACCTGATCCTGTCGGAGGTCATCCTGAGCAACATCCGTGTGCTCGCGATCGACCAGGCGCCGAAAGAAAAAGACGGCCAGAACGCCGTGCTCGGCAAGACCGTCACGCTCGAGCTCAAGCCGGACCAGGTCGCGACGCTGTCGGCCTCGCGCCAGGGCGGCACGCTGACGCTCGCGTTGCGAAGCATCGCCGATGCCAACGCGTCGGAGATTTCGATCGAAGACCTGACGGCCAAGCGGCCCGGCGGCGTGAACGTGATCCGCTACGGGGTGCAGGCACGGCAACTGACGTCACAGAAGTGATGATGGGGACACCATGAACTACGGGGATGATCGGACGGGCCTGCGCATTCGGGGGAAGCGCGCGCGCTCGTTCTGGACGGGGGCGGTGCTGATGCTGGGGCTGATCGCAGCCCCCGACGTCGTCAACGCGGCGGATGCGCCGGTCGGCGACCAGGCGCCGATGCAGGCGCCGGATCTCGGCGTGTCGCCGGTTTCGACCATCGCGCCTGCGCGCACGCGCTCGCTGTCGCTCGGCGTCGGCAAGTCCGTCGTCATCGACCTGCCGCGCGAGGTCAAGGACGTGCTGGTGGCCGATCCCAAGATCGCCAATGCAGTGATCCGCTCGTCGCAGCGCGCCTATATCATCGGCGGCCAGGTCGGCCAGACCAACGTCGTGTTCTTCACCGCCGACGGCCAGCAGGTTGCCGCCTACGACATCGCGGTGAAGCGCGATCTCAACGGCATGCGCACGGCGCTGCGCCAATCTCTGCCGGGCGTGCAGATCGAAGGCGTCGGCGACAGCGTGATGCTGACCGGCTCGGTGTCGAGCCCGATCGAGGCCCAGCAGGCCGGCGACGTCGCCGCAAAACTCGTTGGCGGCGCGGACAAGGTCGTCAACAACATCGTCGTGCGCGGCCGCGACCAGGTGATGCTCAAGGTCGTCGTCGGCGAAGTCCGCCGCGACATCGTCAAGCAGCTGGGCGTCGACCTCAGCGCCAGCCTGAATGCCGGGACGGCGGTCGTGAACTTCAACAATTCCAACCCGTTCTCGGTCAGCGGCGGACCGATCGTCGGCAGCAACGGGCTCGGCGTGGCCGGCCTCGCCAAGGGCGTCGCCACCGTCAGCGCCACGATGCGCGCGATGGAAAGCGCCGGCGTCATGCGCACGCTGGCCGAACCGAGCCTGACCGCGATCTCGGGCGAATCCGCCACCTTCATCGCCGGCGGCGAATTCCCGATCCCTGCAGGCTATTCCTGCGATCCGGTCACCCACGTCTGTACCACCCAGGTCACCTACAAGAAGTTCGGCATCTCGCTGAACTTCACGCCGCTCGTGCTCAGCGAAGGCCGTATCAGCCTGCGCGTGATGACCGAGGTCTCGGAGCTGTCGAACACGAACGCGATCACGCTGACGCAGGCGGTGTCCTCGACCTCGAGCAACTCGATCACCATCCCCTCGGTCCAGACCCGCCGCGCCGAGACCACGCTGGAAATTCCCTCCGGGGGCTCGATGGCGATGGCCGGCCTGATCCAGCAGAAGACCAAGCAGGCGATCAACGGCCTGCCCGGCGTCGACCAGGTGCCGATCATCGGCGCGCTGTTCCGCAGCCAGGACTTCGTCAACAACGAGACCGAGCTGATGGTGATCGTGACGCCCTATGTGGTGCGCGCGGTCGCCCAAAAGGAATTGTCGCGGCCCGACGACGGCTTTGCGCCGGCCTCGGACGCGCAGACGGCGCTGCTCGGCCGCATGAACCGGCTCTATGGCATCGCGCGCAGCGTTGATCCGATCGAAGGCATCCGCGGCGATTTCGGCTTCATCATCGACTGAGACAGACGGTTTGGGGACCGGGACAAGAAACGGGGCAAGAGGGGACAAAGCGATGACGAAGACGATTGCCGATCGACGTCGCAACCTGCGGATCGCGCTGGCGCTGACGGGGCTTTCCGTCATGCTCGGCGCCTGCAACACCACCGGTGACATCGTCACCCAGACGGTGCCGACCGACTATCGCCAGCGCCACCCGATCGCGGTGCAGGAAGCCAAGAAGTCGATCGTGATCTTCGTCGGCAAGGCGCGCGGCGGCCTCTCCACCGCGCAGCACGCGGACGTCGCGGGCATTGCGAGGGACTGGGTGCGCGAAGGCACCGGTTCCGTCGTCGTCGACGTGCCGAGCGACGCTGCGAATTCGCGCGCCGCGGCGGCGACCTATCACGAAATCCGGTCGGTGCTCGCATCCGGCGGCGTGCCGTCGCGCGCCATCGTCCAGCATCCCTATCGCCCCGAGGATCCCGGACTGCTGCCGACCATCCGCCTGAGCTATTCGAAGATCGCCGCGGTCGCCGGCCCCTGCGGGCTGTGGCCGGAAGACGTCGGTCCGAACATCCTCGACCCCGGCTACAACGAGAACCGGCCGTACTTCAATCTGGGCTGCGCCAGCCAGCGCAACCTCGCGGCCATGATCGACAACCCCGCCGACCTCGAGCAGCCGAGGGCGGAGACGCCTGCCTACACCGCACGGCGCGAGATCGCCTTCGAGCGCTACCGCAAGGGCATGGCGACCACGACCATGTATCCCGAGGCCGAAAAGGCCAAACTCAGCGACACCGGCAAATGACAAGTTTTCACGACGACGAAGAAGCGGACGACCCGCGGCACCCCGAGGACCACATTGCGCCGGTTCCTCGCATCTCGGTACAGGCCTTTTGCGAGACCGAGCAGACGCTCGCCGCGATCACCGCGGCCGGGCAGGATCGCCGTCTCGCCAAGGCGCATCTCACCGCCAAAGGCGGCGGCCTTGCCGCGGCCATCGAAGTCTATGACACGATGCCGACGCCGAACGTCATCGTGATCGAATCCGACGGCACACGCGATATCCTCGAGGGCCTCGACGATCTCGCCGGCGTCTGTGATCCCGGCACCCGCGTGGTCGTGATCGGCAACCCCAACGACACCGCGCCCTATCGCGAGCTGGTCCGCCGCGGCGTCAACGACTACGTGGTGGGACCGGTCGAAACCCTCGACGTCGTCCGTTCGATCTGCAGCCTGTTCTCGGCGTCGGAAGCCATCATCACCGGCCGCGTCATCGCGGTGGTTGGCGCCAAGGGCGGCGTCGGTGCGTCCACGGTCGCGCACAACGTGGCCTGGACCATCGCGCGCGACCTCGCGCTCGATTCCGTCGTGATCGATCTTGACCTCGCCTTCGGCACCGGTGGCCTCGACTACAACCAGGACCCGGCGCAGGGCATCGCCAACGCGGTGCTCTCGCAGGACCGGCCGGACACGGCGCTGATGGAGCGTCTGCTCGCCAAATGCACCGAGCGCCTCAGTCTCCTCGCTGCGCCCGCAACGCTCGACCGCGTCTACGATTTCGGCGCCGAAGCTTTTGATGCGATCTTCGACACGCTGCGCATGACCACGCCCTGCATCGTGCTCGACGTTCCCCACCAATGGTCGGGCTGGACGCGCCGTGCGCTCGTCAATGCCGACGACATCGTGATCGTGGCCGAGCCCGATCTGGCCAATTTGCGCAACACCAGGAACATGCTGAGCGTGCTCAAGGCGGCGCGGCCGAACGACCGGCCGCCGCTGTACTGCATCAACCAGGTCGGCATGCACAAGCGCGCGGAGATCGACGTCAAGGCGTTCGCCAAGACCATGGAGAGCCAGCCGATCGCGGCGATCCCGTTCGACTCGAAATTGTTCTCGACCGCGGCCAATAACGGCCAGATGATCGCGGAGGTCTCCAAGAACCACCGCACCACCCTTCTGTTCCAGAACATGGCGAACCGCCTCGCCGGGCGTGGCGAGGTGAAGAAGCCGAAGCGCTCGCTGCTCGGGCCCCTCCTGAAGAGGCTCAAGGGCAGGGCGGGTCGCGGGTCAGCCCCGCATCGCAAGGTGTCGTAAGGGCGAAAGCGTTTTCGAGCGAAGTGGATACCGGGTCGCGCCAGGAAAACGCGTCAAAAAAAGAATCAGACGAGGGCGGGCTATTTGTCCGCCCGCTGCTGCTTCTTCGCCAGCAACTGCCGCAGCGCCGTGACCTTTGCCGCGGCCTGATCCGGCGGCAGGTCGGCCTTCACGATGGTCTCGGCCTCGGCCTGCTTTCCCTGCAGTCCCACGACGAGCGCCAGATTGGCGCGCACGCGGGAATCGGCGCGATTGCGCTCATAGGCGCGGCGCAGCGTTTCCTCGGCCCGCGGCAGATTGTTCTGGAGCATGTAGGACAGGCCGAGATTGGACAGAACCTGCGGCTCCTCGGGCACGATCTTCAGCGCTGCCGAATAATATTGCTGCGCCTCTTCGTTCCGGCCGAGCTGATCGAGCGCCGCGCCTTGCGCCGACAGGATGCGCCAGTCGGGATCCTCAGGCGTATGCGCGCGGCTGAGCACATCGAAGGCCTGCTGGAAATTGCCGCTGTCGGCGAGCGCGCGGCCGTAGCCGGCGAGCAACGCCTTGTTGCTGGGATGGGCGAGCACGGCCTGCTCCATCACCGCAACGGCCTGGGCGCGCTGGCCGGTCTCGCGCAGCGCCATGCCATATTCGAGCGCGACGTTGGGATCGGAAGGCTTGGCGCGATAGCGCTCGCGAAGCGCGTCCATGTCCGGCTTCGGATCGGCCCTGCCAGCCGTTTCCGACTTGCCGCCGAGCGCGCCGGTGATGTCCTCCAGACTCGTGGTCTGGCAGCCGCCGAGGGCAAGCATCACGAGCGCGGAAAGCAGGAATCTCGCCGGCGAAGAGGCAAGGGACGAACGCTTGGGCATACTCTGATCACTCGGCGACTGATCAGCGATGCTTACCGATTAACCCTAAAGTCCAGTTAAGGAACCTGGCCCGTCCGGCTCAATCGGTGAACTCGGCGCCGAATTCGCAGCCGATGCGCCAGCGCAGACGGCATTGGCGGGAATAATCGGGCGCGAAGATGATGGTGAATTGCGGCGGCACTTCCAGAAACTCCGCCACCACTTTCACGCCCCCATCCGAGATATCCGTGATCGTGCAATCCCTCGGCAGCGAGCCCGCGCCAAAGTGAATCTTGGCAAGCCGAGTGCATACCCGTCGTTCGCTTCTGCGGCGATTTGCAAGCATTTGAATTGTTCACCCGTTAGATCACGGCCCATCCCGCAGCTCTAGGAGTAGCGAACATTCGTTGGGATGTGCTGATGAGAGCCGCTCGCATTCGAGGCGTAGTGTCTGCGTGACGTTTACGACCGGTTAGGGTTTTCCGGGCCCCCAAGATTGTTCTCGTATTGTTCTTGCAAGAAAGATCGGGCTCTGCTACCCCTAATTGTGCGAGAGGGCAGGCTGGTTCGGGCATGGTTCAGCGGGTTTCTACCGTCGCCTTTGAGGGGATCGAGGCCCGCGCGGTCGACGTGCAGGTGCAGGTCGCGCCCGGCCTCCCTGCGTTCGCCATCGTCGGCCTTCCCGACAAGGCGGTGTCGGAGGCACGGGAGCGCGTTCGTTCGGCGCTGATTGCCTCGGGGCTGGCGCTGCCGGCGCGGCGGATCATCGTCAATCTCGCGCCGGCCGACCTGCCCAAGGAGGGCAGCCATTACGACCTGCCGATCGCGCTCGGGCTGATGGCTGCGATCGGCGCGATCCCGCCGGATGCGCTGACCGGTTTTACCGTTCTCGGCGAGCTCGGTCTCGACGGCTCGATCGCGCCGGTGGCCGGCGTGCTTCCCGCCGCGATCGGCGCCAATGTGCGCGAGGAAGGCTTGATCTGTCCGGCGGCCTGCGGCTCGGAAGCGGCGTGGGCGAGCCCGGACATCCAGATCATCGCGGCACAATCGCTGATCCAGATCGCCAACCATTTCAAGGGCACGCAGGTGCTGTCGCGGCCCACGCCGCGCGTGCACGAGGTCGCCGCCTCCCCGCTCGACCTGCGCGACATCAAGGGCCAGGAGAGCGCCAAGCGCGCGCTGGAGATCGCGGCCGCCGGCGGACATCACCTGCTCATGATCGGCGCGCCCGGCGCCGGCAAGTCGATGCTGGCGGCGCGCCTGCCCTCGATCCTGCCGCCGCTGTCACCGGGCGAATTGCTCGAAGTCTCCATGATCGCCTCCGTCGCCGGCGAGATCGAGGGCGGCGCGCTGACCGCGCGGCGGCCGTTCCGCTCGCCGCATCACTCCGCCAGCATGGCCGCGCTCACCGGCGGCGGCGTCCGCGCAAAACCCGGCGAGATCTCGCTTGCGCATCAGGGCGTGCTGTTCCTCGACGAGTTGCCCGAATTCGATCCGCGGGTGTTGGATTCGCTGCGCCAACCGCTGGAGAACGGCGAGGTCTCCGTCTCCCGTGCCAATCATCGCGTGACTTATCCTGCGCGCTTCATGCTGGTCGCGGCGATGAATCCGTGCCGCTGCGGCCATGCGTTCGAGCCCGGCTATGCCTGCAAGCGCGGCCGCATCGACCGCTGCACCGGCGACTACCAGGCGCGCATCTCCGGCCCGCTGATGGACCGCATCGATTTGCGCATCGAGGTTCCCGCGGTGACCGCAGCGGATCTGATCCTGCCGCCGGCGGCGGAAGGCTCGGCGGAAGTCGCCGCGCGCGTCGCAGCCGCGCGCGACATCCAGCTCGCGCGTTACGCGGATGCGGGCCTGCCGCATGTTCGCACCAATGCCGAGGCGCCGGCCTCGGTGTTGGAAGACGTCGCCAAGCCGGATGCGCAAGGCGCCAAATTACTGCGCGACGCCGCCGAGACCATGCGGCTGTCGGCGCGCGGCTATCACCGCGTCCTGCGGGTGGCGCGCACGCTCGCCGATCTCGACGGCGCCGACAAGATCGGTCGGCTGCATCTCGCCGAGGCGCTGTCCTACCGCGCACTCGCGGAGGATGTGCGGCAGATGGCCTGATCATTCCGCGCATCAACCCGGCGGTAACGAGTTTCCTTTACGCTCTGCAAACCATAAGGCCCAAGCGTTCCCAGTACGAGTCCACACCGGGCCGGGCGAGTAGAGTGTCATGTTGCGTTTCAAGATCCTGGCCTCGGTTGTTCCCCTGCTGGCTGCCGCGGTGTTCGCCCGCGGCGAGATCGGATCGGTCTCGCATCCCTGCATCGCGCTGGGCGAGACTTCAGTCGAGCTGACATCCCTGTTCTGGACGGCCGGCGTCCATATCGCCTTCACCGACGATCTGTCGCGGGCCACGGTGCGGGTTCAGATCACCGACGATCCGGACGCGGCGGACTTCGCGGTCGTGGACGACGGTCTCGGCTCCGAACCGGACTCCTGTCAGGCCAATCCGGCGACGCGCCTCGTCACGATTGCCGCGGAGCCGGTCGACGGCGGTCCGGTGATTTACCTGTCCACCGACGGGCCAGCCGATTACCGCATCTATGTGCGCTCGAAGACCTTTTCGCAGCGCGAGGCCGCGGCGCTGATCGTCGGCGCCAATGGCGGCCACCGCCCGCTTCCGCTCCAGGCCGCCTCGCTCTGAAGCGTTAACACCTCGTCAACCCTGTTTGGAGGCCGAACCAAAGCCTCAAGCTGTTCGCAAGGTCGGCGAGACATCGTCGCAATTGGCGGCGCGGGGTTTCGAAGCAAGAGTCGGGGTCGATGGCGATGGATCGGACGTTCCGGATCAAGGTGCGCATGCGCCGCTTCAGGCGACAGCATCCCCGCATCGCGTTCGCGATCCGCTCCTTCATGATTTTCTCGGCGACGTTCGGCGGCGCCTATGGCTTCGTCTCCGGCAGCCGCTCCGAGAACTCCGGCTACGATCCCAATACGTTTGCGGTCGGCGCGAGCTTCCTGTTCGCGCTCGCCTGCCTCGGCCTCGCCACGCTCAGCATGCGGCTGCGCTTCGTCAACAAGCGGATGCGTAAGCTGGCCGCCCACAACGAGACGCTGATCGATCGCAATTGGGAACTGAAGGAAGCGGAAGAGCGCGCGCGCAGCCTGTTCGAACAGCAGGGTGACCTGATCGTGCTGCGCGACCACCAGGGCCGCATCACCTTCGCCAACGACGCCTATTGCGCGCTCGCAGCACAGGCACGCAGCGTGCTGGTCGGCACGCGTTTCGATTTCGACATCCTCGAGCAGGGCGACAGCGCCCGCGAAAGCAACGGCACGCGCATTCACGACCAGAGGATCACCACCCCGCACGGCGCGCGCTGGATCGCCTGGCGCGAGGGCTATGTCCGTCTCGATGCCGGCCAGCCCGCCGAATTGCAGAGCGTCGGACGCGACGTCACCGACCGCACCGAGACCGAGCGCGCGCTGTCGGACGCACGCGACCAGGCCGATGCCGCCAACCGCGCCAAGTCGCGCTTCCTGGCGATGGCCTCGCATGAGATCCGCACGCCGCTCAACGGCATCATCGGCATGGGCGGCCTGTTGCTCGACACCACGCTGACGCCGGAGCAGACGACCTATGCCAGGGCGGTGAAAACCTCCGGCGAGGCGCTGATGGCGCTGATCGAGGAGCTGCTCGACTATTCCAAGATCGAGGCCGGCAAGCTCGATCTCGACCAGCGCCCGTTCGCGCTCTCGACCATGATCGAGGAGATCACCGAGCTGCTCGCGCCGCGCGCGCAGGCAAAGACGCTCGAGATCGCCGCCTATGTCGACGAGCGCCTGCCGCTCGAGGTCGTCGGCGATGCCGCGCGGTTGCGCCAGGTGCTGCTCAACCTCGCCGGCAACGCCATCAAGTTCACCGCGACCGGCGGCGCCGCGCTGATCGTCGAACCCGGCATCTGGCCGAACGAGATCAGTTTTCTGGTGCGCGACACGGGCATCGGCATCGCATCCGAAGCGCGGACACGCATCTTCCGCGAGTTCGAGCAGGCCGACGAGCGCGTCGCCCGCACCTATGGCGGCACCGGGCTCGGCCTTGCCATCAGCGAACGCATCGTCAAGCGCATGGGCGGCCGCATCACCCTGGAGAGCGAGCCGGGCAAGGGGTCGACCTTCGAGGTCGCGATCCCGCTTCCGCCATCGCAATCTGGCGCGGGACAGACGGCGTTCCCGAGCCCTGATCTCACCGGCAAGTCGATCCTCCTGATCGCCGACGGCATCGAGGCCTCGCTGATCGCGCGGCGGCTGGAGCGCTGGGGCGGACAGATCTGCCTCGTCTCGGATGGAGCCGTCGCAGAGGCGCTGCTGCCGGAGCGCTCATGGCATGCGGTGCTGGTCGATCGTGCGATCGGCGCCGCCATCGCCGACCATCTCGGCGAGGTCGCGCGCAAGCATGCGACGCAGCGGCTGGTGCTGCTGACGTCGAGCTCGCGTCACGAGACATTTTCAGCTTCCTTCACCGGCTTCCTGATCAAGCCGCTGCGCGCGGCTTCGCTCGCGGCGCGTCTCGCGCTGACGCCGGAGGTCGCCTCGCCCGAACTGGCGCCGGAGCCGCCGACCGCCTCCCCCGCCGGCGTCGTAACGGCAAAGGGCCTGTCGATCCTCGTCGCCGAGGACAACGAGATCAACGCGCTGCTGATGCGCTCGCTGCTGACCAAGCTCGGCCACCGCGTCGTCATCGCCGTTCATGGCGAGGCGGCGCTGGAATCCTGGCTCGCCGCGTCATCCGCCGGCACGCCCTACGATCTCGTGTTGATGGACATCCAGATGCCGCAGCTCGACGGTATCGAGGCGACGAAACGCATCCGCACGCATGAGGCTGCCAAAGGCGGCCACCACACGCCGATCCTCGCGCTCACCGCCAATACGCTGGTGGAGGATCGCTATGCCTGTTTCGAGGCGGGCATGAACGGGTTTTTGATCAAGCCGCTCGATCGCGACAAGCTGGACGAGGCGCTGGCCGGGCTGGCGGCGGCGCGGCATCTGGCGGTGTAGGAAGGTCTCTCCTCCGTCTTTGCGAGGAGCCCCTGCGACGAAGCAATCCAGAATCCCTCCGCGGAAAGATTCTGGATTGCTTCGCTGCGCTCGCAATGACGATGTGGCTGCAGGCGTGCGCCAATCACCAATGCCATAGGGAGGGCAAAGCCAACGGGTCGCGCGAATGCGCGCCCGATGACAGGCTCCGCGTGTCCACCATTCTCGTTCACAATGGAGATAGACGGTGGGCACGTCGCTTCGCGCCTTTGCCCACCCTACGGCACCGCGGCCTACAGCCGTCGCAGCGCCACGCTTGCCACGGTGTGGTCGGCGCCCTTCTTCAGGATCAGCGTCGCGCGGGGGCGGGTCGGAAGGATGTTGTCCTCGAGATTGGCGAGGTTGGTGCGTTCCCAGATCGCGATCGCGGTGGCGGTGGCTTCCTCGTCCGACAACAGCGCGTAGCGATTGAAGTAGGATTTTGGATTGGTGAACGCGGTGTCACGCAGCGCCAGGAAGCGCTTGATGTACCATTGCCGCAGCGCCGCCTCGTCGGCGTCGATATAGACCGAGAAGTCGAAGAAGTCGGAGACCACGGGCACCGCCTTACCGTCGCGCGGCAGCTTGCCGGTCTGCAGCACGTTGACGCCCTCGACGATCAGGATGTCGGGCTGGTCGATCTCGGCCCACTGGTTCGGCACGATGTCGTAGGTCAGATGCGAATAGACCGGCGCGCGCACGTGGCGGCGGCCGGCCTTGATGTCGGAGAGGAAGCTGAGCAGCAGCGGCAGGTCGTAGCTCTCCGGAAAACCCTTCTTCTGCATGATGCCCTGCCGCTCCAGCACGGCATTGGGATACAGAAATCCGTCGGTGGTGATCAGTTCGACCTTCGGACGCGGCGACCAGCGCGCCAGCAGCGCCTGAAGCACGCGGGCCGTGGTCGATTTTCCGACCGCGACCGAACCGGCGACGCCGATGATGTAGGGCATCTTGCGGTCGCGGATGTTGAGGAACTGGCGCTCCGCGTAATACAGCCGCTGCATCGCATCGACATAGATCGACAGGAGGCGCGACAGCGGCAGGTAGATGTCCTCGACCTCCTGCAAGTCCAGGCGATCGTGCAGTGAGCGCAGCCGGTCGAACTCACCGGGCTCCAGCGTCATCGGCGTGTCGTCGCGCAGTCGCGACCACTGCTCGCGCGTATAGACGCGGTACGGATTATACTGCTGCTCGGGTGCGCGGATATCCATGACGCGACCTTTCCGTTGGGATCTACTAACCCTTGCGGGACGCCTTTTCTTCCAATCCGGACATATTCGTCCGCTTGTCCAGCGCGGCCTCGACCTCCTCCAGCTTTACGCCGCGGGCCTTGAGCAGCACAAGGAAGTGATAGAGCAGGTCGGCACTTTCAGCGATCAGATGCGCGCGATCGTTTTCGACTGCTGCGATTACGGTTTCGACTGCCTCCTCGCCGAACTTCTTGGCGCAATGCTCGGCGCCCTTGTCCAGGAGCTTGCGGGTATAGGACGCCTCGCCGCCGGCCGCCGCACGGGCGTCGATGGTGTCGGCCAGATCGTGGATCGTGAAACGCGACATCGGAATTACTCGAAAACACACAAGGCCACGGAGGCCATTCCCCGCAGGCCTATGTAGCATTTTTATGAACGGGAGTCGTCAGGCATCGAGGCGCATGGCCAGTCCGCGCCGGGCCATGTGCTCCTTGGCTTCGCGAATGGTGAATTCCCCGAAATGGAAGATCGAGGCGGCCAGCACAGCCGTGGCGTGGCCGTCGCGGATCCCGTCGACGAGATGATCGAGATTGCCGACGCCCCCCGAGGCGATCACGGGAACGGGAACGCTATCGGCGATCGCCCGGGTCAGCGGGATGTCGAAGCCCTGCCGGGTGCCGTCGCGGTCCATGGAGGTGAGCAGGATTTCACCAGCGCCGAGCGAGACCACTTCCTGGGCATATTCGATGGCATCAATGCCGGTCGAGTTGCGCCCGCCATGGGTGAAGATCTCCCAGCGATCGCCGCCCGGACGCTTGACCCGCTTGGCGTCGATCGCAACCACCACGCACTGTTCGCCGAATTTCTCGGCAGCTTCCTTGACGAACTCGCGCCGCGACACCGCGGCGCTGTTGATCGAGACCTTGTCGGCGCCGGCGCGCAGGAGCGTCTTGATGTCGTCAACCTTGCGCACGCCGCCACCGACGGTCACAGGCATGAAGCAGGCCTCCGCCGTACGCCGGACCACGTCCAGCATGATGCCGCGGTTCTCGTGGGTCGCGGTGATGTCGAGGAAGGTGAGCTCGTCGGCACCGGCAGCGTCATAGGCGATCGCGGCTTCGACGGGATCGCCAGCATCGCGCAGGTCGACGAAGTTGACGCCCTTGACGACCCGGCCGTCCTTGACGTCGAGGCAGGGGATCACGCGCACCTTGAACATGTGTCAGCTCCTAGGCGGTGCGCGCGTTGCGGATCAGGGTGAGGGCGGCGGCGGGATCGAGCCGGCCGTCGTAAAGCGCGCGGCCGGCGATCGCGCCTGCGAGCTTCCTGGCGCGCGGCGTCAGCATCGCCTTGACGTCCTCGATCGAGGCGAGGCCGCCGGAGGCGATCACGGGAATCGAGATCGCATCCGCCAGCGCGATGGTCGCCTCGAGATTCAAGCCTTTAAGCAAGCCGTCGCGCGCGATGTCGGTGAAGATGATGGCGGCGACGCCGGCATCCTCGAAACGCTGTGCGATTTCCAGCACCGTCACCTGCGAGGTCTCGGCCCAGCCTTCGACGGCGACCTTGCCGTCGCGGGCATCGAGCCCGACCGCGACGCGGCCGGGGAATTTCCTTGCAGCCGCCTTCACCAGTTCAGGGTCGCGCACCGCGGCGGTGCCGATGATGACGCGGGTGATGCCCTTGTCGAGCCAGGCTTCGACGGTCGCAAGATCGCGAATGCCGCCGCCGAGCTGCACCGGGATCTTGATCGTCTTGAGCATCGCCTCGACCGCCTGCGCGTTCACCGGCTTGCCGGCGAAGGCGCCGTCGAGATCGACGACGTGGAGATACTCGAAGCCCTGTTCGACAAAGCTCTGCGCCTGCGCTGCGGGATTGAGGTTGAACACGGTCGCGCGCGCCATGTCGCCTTGCTCGAGGCGCACGCACTGACCGTTCTTGAGGTCAACAGCGGGAAAGAGAATCACGGTTTCCATCGCAAAAAGTTCGAGATAAGGGCCAAGCCGAAACGCTGGCTCTTCTCGGGGTGGAATTGGGTGCCGATGGCGGTGTCCTTCGCGACGATCGCGGTGACGGGTCCACCGTAATCGGCGCGCGCGAGCACGTCCGCCTCGTTGGCGGCGTTGAGGTGGTAGGAGTGCACGAAATAGGCGTGCTGGCCCTTGGGGCCAAGCGGCAGCCTATCCAGCACCGGATGCTCCTGCAGCAGGTCGAGCGTGTTCCAACCCATGTGCGGGATCTTCAGGCTCTCGTCGCGCGGCATGATCTTCTCGACGTCGCCGCCGACCCAGTTCAGGCCCTCGGTGATGACGTGTTCCTTTCCGCGGCTCGCCATCAGCTGCATGCCGACGCAAATACCAAAGAAGGGCCGCGCCTTGACGCGCACCGCTTCGGTGATCGCCTCGACCATGCCGTTGACGGCATCGAGCCCGCGCCGGCAATCGGCGAAGGCGCCGACACCCGGCAGCACCAGACGGTCGGCGCCGTAGGCCTGATCCGGATCGCTGGTGACGAAGACCTTTTGCGGAATCTCCAGGCTGCGCGCGGCGCGCTCGAATGCCTTGGCGGCGGAATGCAGATTGCCTGAACCGTAATCGATGATCGCGACGCTCATCTTGACCCTCCCGGTTCTGGAAACAATCCAATGATGCCGCCCGACGGCAGCGGTGGCGGATTCGAGAATTGCTGACCCGGCACATTGCGGGTTGGCGGCGGGCCGCCGCGATCGACGGCCCATTGATCGTTGACGATGCCGCGCTGCTTCTGGCTCCAGCGCTCGAAGAAACGCCGCTCGGCGGTGTCCTCGTCGTCGGAGATGACGACGTCGAGCTGGCGCCACTTGCCGCGCGACAGCGTCCAGCGGCGCAGGCTCGAGGCCTCGAAACCCATCAGCACCGCAACGATCATATTGGCCAGGAAGATCGAGCTGCGGCCGACGCCGAGGCTATGCAGCCCTGCATCGAATGCAGCCAGGAAAATCACCCAGCCGATCAGCGCCAGCCAGAGCCTGTTCCAGAGCAGCCAGAACGGACCCAAAACCATCGCCCAGAAATGAAAACCGTCGCGCACGAAGACGAACTTGTCGGTCGCGCGCAGATCGGCTCCGGCAGGGGAGGGAGCATGAACTGTGTAGACAGGCATGGTGATGCCCCGTTCCTAGGAATTCAGTGATACCGCAAGCGGCGCGTGCCGCGGGCCGAAAGACGTCAGCCGCCGAGCGAACCCTTGGTGGACGGGATTTCGCCCACGGCCTTCGGATCGATCGCGACGGCAGTGCGCAGCGCCCGCGCCAGGCCCTTGAAGCAGGACTCGGCGATATGGTGGCTGTTATCGCCATATAGGGTCTCGACGTGGAGAGTCACGCCGGCGTTCATGGCGAAGGCCTGGAACCACTCGCGCACCAGCTCGGTATCGAACTCGCCGATCTTGTCGCGGGGGAAGTCGGCCTTGAACACCAGGAACGGACGGCCCGAGATGTCGATGACCACGCGCGACAGCGTCTCGTCCATGGGCATGTGCACGCCGGCATAGCGGGTGATGCCCGCCATGTTGCCGAGCGCCTGCTTGACCGCCTGGCCCAGCGCGATGCCGGTGTCCTCGGTGGTATGGTGATGATCAATGTGCAAATCGCCAACCGCCTTGACCGTGAGGTCGATGCGGGAATGGCGGGCGAGGAGATCGAGCATATGGTCGAAAAAGCCGATGCCGGTCGCGATATTGGACACGCCGGTGCCATCGAGGTTCACGGTGACCTCGATGTCGGTTTCCTTGGTCTTGCGCTTGATCGTCGCGGTGCGCATTGAAAAGCGGTTTCCATTCTGGTTTTGGACCGAAAACGGCGGTCTTTTAACAGTCAAATGACGCCTTCGCTACTGCGGGAACGGCTGGCCGGGCCTCTACTTCTGCCTATGGTGAGCGAAATGGGCCCGGAGCGGCCCGTTGTACGGTCGGTCCCGACCGCCTAAATCAGGTCCGACAACGAGGTATTTGATGCAGGATTCCCAGAACAGCGCGCCGGGCTGGCACGGCACCACGATTTTGACGGTCCGCAAGGGCGGCAAGGTGGTGATCGGCGGCGACGGCCAGGTCTCGATCGGCCAGACCGTGATCAAGTCCAACGCCAAAAAGGTGCGAAAACTCGGCAAGGGCGACGTCATCGGCGGCTTTGCCGGCGCCACGGCCGACGCCTTCACGCTCTTCGAGCGGCTCGAATCCAAGCTCGAGCAGTATCCGGGGCAGCTGACCCGGGCTGCGGTGGAGCTCGCCAAGGACTGGCGGACAGACCGCTATCTGCGCCGCCTGGAGGCTATGATGATCGTGGCCGACAAGGACGTCTCCCTGGTCCTGACGGGCACCGGCGACGTGCTGGAGCCCGAGGCCGGGGTCATGGCGATCGGCTCCGGCGGCAATTACGCCCTGGCCGCTGCGCGGGCCTTGATCGACACCGACAAGGATGCCGAGACCATCGTCCGCCGCTCCCTCGATATCGCCGCCGACATCTGCGTCTACACCAACCGCAATCTGACCATCGAAAGCCTGGCGACCGGCTAGGCCAGACCGAACAGGACATGGCGCCCGCCTACACCTTCCGCCCGATGAGCCCGGCCGATTTGCCGCTGATCCGGCGGTGGCTGGGTGAGGCGCATGTGCGGGAATGGTGGGGCGATCCGGACGAGCAGTTTGCGCTCGTGAGCGGCGATCTCGATGAGCCGGCGATGGACCAGTTCATCGTGTTGGCCGGCACCCACCCGTTCGGCTATCTTCAATGCTATCGCCTGACAGCCTGGAATACCGGCTTTGGGCCGCAACCGGAGGGCACCCGTGGGATCGACCAGTTCATCGGCGAAAGCGACATGATCGCGCGCGGCCACGGCTCCGCGTTCATCCGCCAGTTCGTCGACGGGCAGTTGCGGCAGGGCCTGCCGCGCGTCGTCACCGATCCCGATCCGCGCAACGCACGCGCCGTGCGCGCCTATGAGAAGGCCGGCTTCGTCCGCGACCGCATGGTCGAGACGCCGGACGGGACGGCGCTGCTGATGGTGCGCGAGCCGTGACGCTGACGAGCACGCACGAGAGCAAGGTCGCCGTACCGCCATTGGCCTGGGTCGGCATCGCACTGCTGCTGCTGGCGCTGCAGGCCTCGATCCTGTTCGCGCTGGGGCGGGTGCCGATTTGCACCTGCGGCTATGTAAAGCTCTGGCATGGCGTGGTGAACAGCTCCGAAAATTCGCAGCACATCACGGACTGGTACACCTTCTCTCACATCCTGCATGGCTTCCTGTTCTACGGCTTGACCTGGCTGCTGTTCGCGCGCCTGCCGTTCCTGCAACTGTCCTGGCCGGCGCGGCTGATCATCGCCATGCTGATCGAAGGCGCCTGGGAGATTGTCGAGAACTCGCCATTCATCATCGAACGCTACCGCGCCGGCACGATCTCGCTGGATTATTTCGGCGACAGCATCGTCAATTCGATTTCTGACAATCTGGCCATGATGATGGGGTTCCTCGCCGCGCGCGTGCTGCCAGTCTCGGTGACCGTCCTGCTCGGGCTCGCCTTCGAGATCATGCTCGCGCTTCACATTCGCGACAATCTGACGCTCAATATCCTGATGCTGATCCATCCGATCGACGCCGTGAAACAGTGGCAATCGGGCCCGCCCATCATCTGACGTAAAATGCGGCTTGTCCCGACCCGCATCTGATCCTAGCTAAGGTCCCATGACAGACTTCTCTCCCCGCGAAATCGTCTCCGAACTCGACCGTTTCATCGTCGGCCAGGCCGATGCCAAGCGCGCCGTCTCGATCGCGCTGCGCAACCGCTGGCGCCGGCAGCAGCTCACCGGCTCCTTGCGCGAAGAGGTACTCCCGAAGAACATCTTGATGATCGGCCCCACCGGCGTCGGCAAGACGGAGATCGCGCGACGGCTCGCCAAGCTCGCGAACGCGCCGTTCCTGAAGGTGGAAGCGACGAAATTCACCGAGGTCGGCTATGTCGGCCGCGACGTCGAGCAGATCGTGCGCGATCTCGTCGAGGTCGCGATCGCCCAGGTGCGTGAGCGCAAGCGCAAGGACGTGCAGGCACGCGCGCAGCTCGCCGCCGAGGAGCGCGTGCTCGACGCGCTGGTCGGCGCCAATTCCAGCCAGGCAACGCGCGAATCGTTCCGCAAGAAGCTGCGCGCCGGCGAGCTCAACGACAAGGAAATCGAGATCGAGACGCAGTCCTCGGGCGGCGGCATGCCGATGTTCGAGATCCCGGGCATGCCTGGCGCGCAGATGGGCGCGGTGTCGCTCGGCGACATCTTCGGCAAGCTGGGCGGGCGCAGCAAGACGCGGCGACTGACGGTGGAGAACTCGCACGAGATCCTCGTCAATGAGGAATCCGACAAGCTGCTGGATACCGACCAGCTCACGCTGGAGGCGATCAGCGCGGTCGAGAACAACGGCATCGTGTTCCTGGACGAGATCGACAAGATCTGCGCACGCGACGGCCGGGTCGGCGGCGACGTCTCGCGCGAGGGCGTGCAGCGTGACCTGTTGCCGCTGATCGAAGGCACCACGGTCTCGACCAAGCACGGCGCGGTGAAGACCGATCACATCCTGTTCATCGCGTCCGGCGCCTTCCACGTCGCGAAGCCGTCCGACCTGTTGCCCGAATTGCAGGGCCGCCTGCCGATCCGCGTCGAACTGCAGGCACTGACCCGCGACGACATGCGGCGCATCCTGACCGAGCCCGAGGCCTCGCTGATCAAGCAATATGTCGCGTTGCTGCAGACCGAGGGCGTGACGCTCGACATCACCGCCGACGCCGTCGACGCGCTCGCCGACGTCGCGGTCGCCGTCAATTCCACCGTCGAGAACATCGGCGCGCGGCGGCTCCAGACCGTGATGGAACGGGTGCTGGACGAAATCTCCTTCACCGCCCCCGACCGCAGCGGCGAGACCGTCAAGGTCGATGCGGATTTCGTGCAGAAGCACGTCGGCGACCTCGCCAAGAACGCGGATTTGAGCCGGTTTATTTTGTAATTCCGCTGCGGTCAGCTATCTATCCCGCCGTCGTCCCCGCGAAAGCGGGGACCCATACTCCCCGGCGGTTCTTGTTGGAAAAGATAGCGGCTCCAGCCTTGGCTCAAACGACATCCTGTGGTTATGGGGCCCGGGTCGCGCGGAGCCTGTCATCGGTCCGCGCTTTGCGCGGACCCGGTGGCTTGCCCGGGACGACAGCGGGGGTTGCTCGCACCATTTCAGGTGCGGCGTGACCGCACGCATCCTGCAAAATCCCTGGCGTCTCCTGCTCGCGATAAACGCGGCGGTCATCGTCGGCGTGTTCGTCCACAAGATCCAGCTGCCGCCTTACGTCCCCTACATCCACCTCCTCGTCGACTATCATTTCGGCTTCATCAAGCGGGCGCTGATCGGCGCCATCGTCGCCTTGTTCACGGACAAGGTGCCGGTGTGGCTGGTGTTTGCGCTCGCCGGGGCGACGTGGCTGGTGACGCTTGGGCTGTACGTGAGGCTATTCCAGAAAACGTTCGGCTTCACCGCGAGGACGCTGCCGCTGTTCGTCTTCATCGCGGGCTCGCCGTTCTTTCTCAAGAACTTCATGCACACGCTCGGCCATTTCGACATCTATGGCTGCGCACTGGCGCTGATCCTGCTGCTGATGCCGGCCGGCTCGCTGCTGTTCGTCGCAACGGCTGCGCTGTTCGCGATCGTCCTCGTGCTGATCCACCACATTCATCTGCTGATGTATGTGCCGACGATCATCACCATCGTCGTGATCAGGCACTATCTCACGCATGGTGTCACCAGAGCGAATGTCGCGTTTGGTTTGGTCGTGCTGCTTTGCGTGAGCGCGCTGTTCTTCGCGGCGCAATTCCTGGGAACGATGCCGATCCCCGAAGCGGATTTCGTTGCCTACCTGAAGACCCGGATGGCCGATCCGGCGCGGACCGACCTGCTGCAATTCGCCTACATCTGGTACCAGCCGCTGGCGAAGGAGGTTTCGGATACCTGGGGCCGCCTGCCGCACAACATCCTCGGCGTGCCGGTGTTTGCCCTGCTGATCTGGCTGCACACGCCACTCTGGCGCTATTTCGCCGGCCTGATCGGCGCGCTCGCGGATGACCTGCACCGGCGCCTCGTCATCGCGGCGCTGATCGGCATCAGCCTCGCCTATCTCGTGATGTTCGCGATGGTGTTCGACTATTCGCGCTGGATCTCGAACTGGGCGGTCTGCCTGTTCCTGATCCTGCACGCGGTGAAGATGCTGCCGGCCAAATACAATGCACCGCTGATCGCGTCGGAGGATCGGAAGACAAACATCTTCGGCCTGATCCTCACGCTGATCCCGCGCGTCGGAATCGTCCGGCCGTTCTAATACCTCGCCCGGCGTATCCGCACATAGAGCGCGCCCTCGCCGCCGTGGCCGATATGCGCCTCCTCGAAGCCGACGACGAAGGCGCGGAATTCCGGCAAGCTCAGCCATTCCGGCACCTGGCGGCGGAGCACGCCGCTTTCGCCGCCGCTCCGTCCCTTGCCGGTGATGACGAGCACGAAGGTCAGGCCGTCGTGATGGGCGCGGTGCAGGAAGCCGGTCAGGGCCCGGTGGGCGCGTATCTGGGTCATGCCGTGCAGATCGAGCCGCGCCTCGATCTCGCTGCGGCCGCGCGACAATTTTGTGCGCTCGCGCTTGCCAAGCGGTGCCAGCGGCGGCATGGCCGGCTTTGCCACGCGCACAGCCGGCGCAGCAGCGATCGGCCGTGGCGATGGCGCAGATCGCGTGGCCGGCGCTGCCGGTGAAGGCTCAGCGCGCGGCGAGGCATGCGCCTTCGCCGCGCGATGCTTTCTCAGCGGCTTGACCTGTTTTGCGACCGCATCCCACAGCGCGCGCTCCTCCTCGCTCAGCGCACGGCGGCGCGGCGAGGGACGAGGCTCCAGCACGGGCGGACGGGACGATCGCTTCATTGCTGCCGATGGGGACGATTCTTGACTGGCCGCCGCGGCTCCTGAACGGGCTCTATCACGGGACGCGGCACCGGCAACGGGACCGGATTGGCAACGGCGACTGTCTCACCTTTACCTTGTGCCACGGCCGCGGCCGGAGCCGCCGCCGGCTTGGTCTGATCCTTGGTCGAATCCCTGGCAGGATCGGTCTGCGGAAACAGCTTTGCGATCTTCTCCGAGGGACGCGGGTCCGGCACCGGCAATTTCGCGGCGCGTACTGCGGGATCGAGGCCCTTCGGTACCAACATGACGAAGTGCATGGGATGGCGCAGCCGTCCCGAGACGCGGCCGGCATCCGCGCCGGCGCCGAAATAGAGATCGGCGCGCGCGGGGCCGATGATGGCCGAGCCGGTGTCCTGCGCGATCATCAGCCGGTGGAACGGCGTCTTGGAGCGTTCGGAATCGATCGGCAGCTCGCCCTCGATGAAGAACGGCGTGCCGTAGACGTGCAGCGCCTTGTCGACCGCGATCGAGCGGCCGGCGGTCAGCGGAATGCCCTGCGCCCCCACTGCTTCTTCCTTGTCGGACAGATTGACCTCGCGGAAGAAGATGTAGGAACGGTTCTGGCGGCGCAGATCCTTGGCGCCATCGGGGTTCTGCGCCATCCACTCCCTGATCTTCTGCATCGACATCTCCTCCTTCGGAATGATGCCGCGCTCGATCAGGACACGACCGACAGCCGTGTAGGGATAGCCGTTATAGGCGTCGTAATTCAGCCGGACCGTGCCGCCGTCGTCGAACTTGATCCGCGCCGAGCCCTGGATCTGGGCGAACAGCAGATCGGTCGGGTCCTTCAGCCAGGCGATCTCCAGCCCGCGACCGGCGATCTTGCCGTCCTCGATCTCGCCGCGATCGTAATAGGGCACCAGCTTGCGGCGGCCGATCTTGCGATAGACCGGGCCCTTGTTGGGCAAGCTGACCGAGTCCTGCTTGTAGCCGCGCACGAACAGGTTCGATGGGCGACGATAGACCGGCACGTTGAAGGCGTCGGTCTGCGTCCGCGATCCCTCCAGCACCGGTTCGTAATAGCCGGTGACGAAACCGTCGGGCTCGCCGAGGCGCGAGATCCGCAGCGGCGCGAAATTCTCCTCAAAGAAGATCTTGGCTTTGCCGTCGTCGGTGAGCTCGAGCGACTTGGCGGCCCGGCAGGGCTCGCTCAGTGAGCCGCCAAGCGCCTTCGGTTCGGCCGCACCGGTCTGCGCGTTGATCGTCCGGCAGCTCGCGCGGAACGTCTTGTAGGCGGCCAGATGGTCGTCGTCGCTCCAGCCTTTCACGTCCGTCCAGGTCAGCGGCAGATATTGCGCACCGGGGATTTCGAACGGCAAAGGGAGCTGCGGATAGGGCAAGGCGCGCGGCGGGGCGGCGGCAAGTGCCGGGAGATGATGGTGATGGCTGCGATAGTGACGCCGCGCCGCCTCGGCGCCGAGCGAAAACGACGACAGCACGACGGCACCTGCGCAAAGCGCCGTCGCGCTGTTCTTCAGGAAATTCTTAATTCGCGCTTCCKGTGCCAACCAGCTTCCAGTTTGGATCGCGAGAGGTGATATCGCGGGCGAAGGTCCAGATGTCGGTGATGTCGGCGACCGTGTCCGCACTACCGTCGACGATATTGCCACTCTTGTCGCGGGTGGCCGAGATCATCTGCGAGACGAATCGTATGGTGAGCTGAGCCGTGCGGTCGCGCAGCTCGGCGCCGACGAGCTCGGCCTTGTCGATCGAGACGAAACGCGTYTCGGTCTTCTGCTCATACTTCTCGCGTTCCTTGATAGCGGCGTCGAAGCTGTCATAGACCTCCGACGACAGCAGGTCGCGCAATGCGCGGCGGTCGCCATTGGCAAAGGCCAGCACGATCATCTCATAAGCGCCGCGGGCGCCCGAGATGAAATGGCGCGGATCGAAGGTGGAATCCTTGTCGACGATGGCGTCGAGACCCTGGGCGAGCGCGGTGCCCGGCTCGGTCAGGCCCTTCCAGCGATCGGAGGGCGGGGCCGGCTCGGCGGTCGGCGCCAGCGGGGCCTGGTCGATCACCTTGCCCGGCATGGTCACGACGTTCTTGTCCTGGGCACCCCCCAGCGCATTGCGGGCGGCGGTGCGGTCGAACGGCGGCCGCTCGTTACCCGTCCGCTGTCCCAGCACGCTGCGCAGCCTCAGAAAGATGAAGACCGCCAGCGCCAGGAAGATGATGGTGTAGATGTCCACGTCGTATTCGCTTTCTGGTCTTCGCTGAAAGGGGCCGTCTCGGGTCGTCGCCGGGAAAATCAATCCGGCCAGTAGACCGTTCCATACGGGAACGGCAAGTCTACATCACCATTTTAGGTCCGCGCGTCTGGTCCTCGGGATGTAGGCACGAAATCTTGCCCGGCCAATGGCGCCTTTTGGCACAGCGCCGAGTGTAGCGCGTTTTATGCTTAAGGGGAAACCCGATCCTGCCCGGAAATCGCGCATCTTCAATCGTTTAACGCGCGATTTCGTCAGGAGGGCCGGGTGAACGTCACAATTGCGGGGGCGGCGCGGATACCCGATCCGGGGCCGTTCGTCCTTGTGGAGTGAGGCGGCCCTATGTTAGCCAACCGCCGCGAAATTCAGCCCAAATCGGGTAAGGAGAGACTCTCATGACCAACGGCAACGGCACCCCTCCCGAGGCGGCCCAGGCTGCCCAGCTCAACGTTCTGGCGCAGTATATCAAGGACCTTTCGTTCGAGAATCCGAACGCGCCGACCTCGCTCCAGCAGCAGGGCCAGCCGCCCCAGATCAACATCCAGATCAATGTCAGCGCCATCAATCTCAGCGAAACCGAGTTCGAGGTGACGCTGTCGGTCGAGGGCAAGGCCGAGACCGCCGGTAAGATCATGTTCTCGTTCGAGCTCGCCTATGCCGGTGTGTTCCGCATCACCAACGTGCCGAAGGAGAATTTGCATCCGCTGGTCATGATCGAGTGCCCGCGTCTGCTGTTCCCGTTCGCCCGCGAGATCATCGCGACCGCAGTGCGCGACGGCGGGTTCCCGCCCCTGATGCTGGATCCGGTCGACTTCGTCGGTCTCTATCGTCAGAACATGGAGCGGCAAATGGCCGCTCAGCAGACGAGCGGTCAGGCCTGACCAGCCGGAGAGGCGGCTGGAGCGGGCAGGAACTCGTTCCAGATCGCCTTGTCGCCGAGCGTTGCGATGAAGGCCCGATGAGCCTCGCGCTCGGCATCGGAAATCCGCGGCGCGAGCGGCACGGTCCGCTGCCGCCGCGGCGCATCGCCAGCCGCATTACTGCGAATGTCCTCGCCTTCCGAAGCGAGGAGCAATTGCGATTGCCGCGCCCCGACCAGATCGACATAGACTTCGGCGAGCAACTCGGCGTCGAGCAGCGCGCCGTGCTTGGTGCGGTGTGAATTGTCGATCGAATAGCGCGAGCAGAGATCGTCGAGCCGGTTCGACACGCCCGGATGCTTGCGCCGCGCCAACAGCAGCGTATCGACCAGCCGCTCGCGCGGGATCGCGATACGTTTGACCTTGTCGAGCTCGGCGTTGATGAAGCCGATGTCGAACGAAGCGTTGTGGATCACCAGCGGCGCATCGCCGATGAACTCCAGAAACGCATCGACGACCTCGTGGAACAGCGGCTTGGTCGACAGGAACTCGGCCGACAGCCCGTGCACCGCAAAGGCTTCCGCCGGCATGTCCCGTTCGGGATTGATATAGACGTGATACGTCTGGCCCGTCGGCATGCGGTTGAAAATCTCGACGCAGCCGATTTCGACCAGGCGATCGCCGCGGAGCGGATCGAGGCCGGTGGTTTCGGTGTCGAGAACAATTTCGCGCATGATCTAGGAGGCCGTGTGAGGCAGCGAATCAGGCTCGCCGCTGCGGCATCTTAACGACCTCGGCCAGAATGTGCGTGATTTGGGCGCGCACGGGTTCAAGTCCGTGTGACGTATCCACTACGAAATCGGCCCGCTTGCGCTTCTCGGCATCCGGCGTCTGCTTGGCGATGATCGCATCGAGCTTGGCCTCGTCCATCGTCCCGCGCTCCAGCACACGCTTGCGCTGGAGTTCCGGCGAGGTCGACACCACGACGACGGCGTCGACCCGCTTCTCGCCGCCGGTTTCGAACAGCAACGGGATATCCAGGACCACGACGGGTGCCTTGGCTGCTTCCGCATCGGTGAAGAATCTTTGCCGGGAAGCGCCGAGCATTGGATGAACGATCTGCTCGAGCTGCTTGATCGCGGCCGGATCATGCACGACGCGCGCGGACAATTTTGGACGGTCGACCTTACCGTTCGCGGTGGTGCCGGGAAAGGCGGCCTCTATCGCGGGCGCGGCCTCGCCCTCGTAGAGCTGATGGACGGCGGCATCGGCGTCATAGACGGGAACGCCGGCCTCCGCGAACAATTTCGCGGTGGTGGATTTTCCCATCCCGATCGAGCCGGTCAGTCCAAGGATCCGCATCAGCAAGCAGCCGTTTCTGTCATTCACACCGCAACTAGCCGTTCGCGCCGCAGGAACGCAAGCAACGGCAGCAGCGGCAGGCCGAGAATGGTGAAATGGTCACCCTCGATGCGCTCGAACAGATGGCAGCCAAGACCTTCGAGCTGATAGGCGCCGACGCTGGTCGTCACCGCGTCGCCAGCGGCGTCGAGATAGGCGGAAAGCTCCGTCTCGGTCATCGGCCGCATGGTCATGCGGGCCACCGAAACATCCTCGAAAACGATCTTGGCATCTCGCGCCACGGCCACCGCGGAATTCAGCGCGTGGCTTTCGCCGGCGAGGTCGAGCAGTTGCGCCATCGCCTGTGCGCGGCCTGCCGGCTTGTTGAAGAGACGCCCGCCGAGAGCCAGGGTCTGGTCGGCACCGATCACATAGCTCCCCGGATGACCGGCCGAGACTGCCTTGGCCTTCTCACGCGCCAGCAGCAGGGCGATGTCATGCGGGCCTGAAAGTTTCGAGGCGGCCTGAATGCCGCGCTCGTCGATATCGGCCGTAATCGCCTTGAACTCCAGTCCGGCACCGGCCAGCAGCATCTTTCGCGCGCTGCTCTGCGAGGCCAGTATCAACGGAGTTTCGCCGCGCCAGAGAGACATCGCCGAAACTATCCCGTGGGCCGGTTGCGCTGGCGATCACTGTAGAGCTTCATGATCGCCGCGGCGGTTTCCTCGATCGATCGCCGCGTGACGTCGAGCAGCGGCCAGTCGTGTTTGGCGCTCAGCTTGCGCGCGAACGCGACCTCGTCGGCGACCGCCTGCCTGTCGGTATAGGTGTCGCCGCTGGTATCGGCACCCATCGAGAGCAGGCGGTTCTGGCGCACCTGGATCAGGCGTTCCGGCGTCGCATGCAGGCTCACCACCAGCGGCCGCGTCAGGGTCTCCAATTGTGCCGGCACCGGAATGCCCGGAACCAATGGCACGTTGGCGGTGCGGATGCCGCGATTGGCCAGATAGATCGACGTCGGTGTCTTGGAGGTGCGTGAAACGCCGACGAGCACCACGTCGGCATCATCGAGGCCTTCGACATGCTGGCCGTCGTCGTGGATCATCGTGTAGTTCAGCGCGTCGATGCGCTTGAAATATTCCGCATTGAGGACGTGCTGGGCGCCGACGCGGCCCGTGGTCGCAGCACCGAGATAGGCTTCGAACAACTGCATCACCGGACCGATGATCGACAGGCTCGGAACGTTGATCTGCTTGCACTTGTCCTCGAGCCGGGAGACCAGATCCTTCTCTAGCAGCGTGAACAGCACGATCCCCGGCGCCTCCTCGATCTCGTCGAGCACGCGATCGAGCTGCTTCTGGCTGCGCACCAGGGGATAGACATGCTCGACCGGGGTGACGTTGGCGTACTGCGCCGCGACGGCGCGCGCGACGGTGATCAGCGTCTCTCCGGTGGAGTCGGAGACCAGGTGGAGATGGAAATAATTGTTCGAGGTCGGCACAAAAGCCCTTTGTATGGAGGCGGTGTGGTTTGTGGATTTCTGTGGACCTTAACCCCTCGGAAAGGGTTGCGCGACACCAGGGGCGGGACAAGTGCCAATTTTCTTCACACCACTGCCCATCGGAACAAGTCCGGCGACCCGTTGCGAGGAAAACGGGATTGCGCGGACAACCCCCTTGATAAGCTGCCGACAGAAACGCGCAAGCCTTTGAAGCTGGCCGACTTATCGAAGGCCGCCGAAAGCATCAGGGATATGTTGATGGATGTGAACAAGCGCACGTGAACGTGCGGACGGAATTGTGTGAGTCCTATTCACGGTCACATAGACTCAAACCTTAAGAATCTAAGATTCTAGATTAGAGGAAGGCGCTACGGACGGATAAGTGTGTAGGGTGAGACCTTAACGAGTTCTTACTATCCCCAGCGTTCCCTGCGCTGGACAGAAAGCCGGGCGCAGAAAATGTTCGAAGACGTCTATCTCTGGATCAAGGCGCTGCATGTGATCGCCGTCATCTCCTGGATGGCGGGCATGCTCTACCTGCCGCGGCTGTTCGTTTATCACTCCGAGGCCGAGATCGGATCGAAGCAGTCGGAAACCTTCAAAGTGATGGAACGCCGGCTGCTCAAGGCGATCATCAACCCCGCCATGATCGTCACATGGCTTGCCGGGCTCTATCTCGCCTGGTCCGGCCACTGGTTCTCTTTCGGCTGGCTGCACGTAAAACTGGCACTGGTCCTGGCGATGTCTGGGGTCCACGGCTTTTTTTCACGCTGGTGCAAGGATTTCGCCGCCGACCGGCGTCCGCGTAGCCAGAAATTCTATCGAATTATCAATGAGGTGCCGACTGCTCTGATGATTTTGATCGTCATCATGGTGATCGTGAAGCCGTTCTAGGCAAGGCTTGCGATGAATCGCTCAGCGCTTCGGCTTGCGGAGTGGAAAGCGATTTTCTATATTGGCGATATCCCACCCAACGCAGGCGGATGTGGTTTTGTCTGAGCTTTCCAGAGGCCGGACACCGCATCAGGTTTGAAGCCTCACCGGCGCTCTCCTTGCCAGACCTGCGGACCTTACCTTCTCGCGTCCGCATTTCAGAGCCTCCTCGCACCCCCTCCCAAGGTTACCCCACAGGACCACCCCAATGCGGGAAATTAAACTCCAGGACCTCAAGTCGAAGACGCCGGCCGAGCTTGTCTCGTTCGCGGAAGAGAATGGGGTCGAGAATGCCAGCACCATGCGCAAGCAGGAGCTGCTGTTCGCCATCCTCAAGCAGCTCGCGATTGCTGAAACCGACATCGTTGGCGAGGGCGTCGTCGAGGTGCTCTCCGACGGCTTCGGATTCCTCCGCTCGCCGGACGCCAATTATCTGCCGGGACCGGACGACATCTACGTTTCGCCCTCGCAGATCCGCCGCTTCGGTCTGCGCACCGGCGACACCATCGAAGGCCACATTCGCAGCCCGAAAGAGGGCGAACGCTATTTTGCGCTGCTGAAGGTCAACACGCTCAATTTCGAAGACCCGGAAAAGGCCAAGCACAAGGTCAATTTCGACAACCTCACGCCGCTGTTTCCGAATCAGCGTTTCCGTATGGAAATCGACGACCCGACGCGAAAAGACCTTTCTGCAAGGGTGATCGATATCGTCGCGCCGATCGGAAAGGGCCAGCGCGCGCTGATCGTCGCGCCGCCGCGCACGGGTAAAACCGTGCTGATGCAGAACATCGCGCATTCGATCGCGCACAATCACCCCGAATGCTATCTGATCGTGCTGCTGATCGACGAACGTCCGGAAGAAGTCACGGACATGCAGCGCTCGGTGAAGGGCGAGGTCGTTTCGTCGACCTTCGACGAGCCGGCGGTTCGTCACGTCCAGGTCGCCGAGATGGTGATCGAAAAAGCAAAACGGCTGGTCGAGCATGGCCGCGACGTCGTCATCCTGCTCGATTCGATCACGCGCCTGGGCCGCGCCTACAACACCGTGGTGCCGTCATCCGGCAAGGTCTTGACCGGTGGTGTCGACGCCAACGCGCTCCAGCGCCCGAAGCGCTTCTTTGGTGCCGCCCGCAATATCGAGGAGGGCGGCTCGCTGACGATCATTGCAACCGCGCTGGTCGATACTGGCAGCCGCATGGACGAAGTCATCTTCGAAGAGTTCAAGGGCACCGGTAACTCCGAACTGATCCTGGACCGCAAGGTCTCGGACAAGCGCACCTTCCCGGCGATCGACATCTCGCGCTCCGGCACCCGCAAGGAGGAGCTCATCACCGATCCGCAGGTGCTCAAGAAAATGTACGTGCTCCGCCGCATCCTGAACCCGATGGGCACCATGGATGGGATCGACTTCCTGCTCGACAAGCTGCGCTCGACCAAGAGCAATTCCGAGTTCTTCGACTCGATGAACACCTGAGTGCGGTGCAGCATGAGATCAGAGGGCGCCTTCGGGCGCCCTTTTTTCTTTTGTGCGGCTTTGCTGCGGAAGAAATGCAGCATGGCGATGGGACGAAAGGAAAATCCGGATCCTCCGTAAGTTGTTGATATCTTTATGTAATGTTTGACGCTGGCTGACCATTTGGTGTTTGGGACGAGGCTGCCTCTGCAGCAAAATGCTGCGTCTTATATTGCATCGCAATAGAGCCGTTGCTGCGGGCCAGAGCGCAGCAAAAGGAGCGTCGGCATCGCGAGAACGGGCCGTTTGCCTTTTCGTCGCCAGCCGGACAAATAGGCCATGCATCCGCGAGACCAGACCATCTTTGCGCTGTCGTCCGGCCGTGCGCCGAGCGCGATCGCCGTGGTGCGGGTCTCCGGATCGCAAGCGGGGCTCGCGCTCACGACGCTGGCGGGGAGGCAGCCGGCGCCGAGACAGGCCAGCCGCCGGCTGCTCCGCGATGGCGCGGGCCAGCCGATCGACGACGCGGTCGTGCTCTGGTTTCCGGGGCCGGCCAGTGCGACCGGCGAGGACGTCGCCGAATTTCACGTCCACGGCGGCCGCGCGGTGCTCGCGGCACTCCTCTCCGCTATTTCGCTTATTCCGAATACGCGCGCGGCCGAGCCCGGCGAATTCACGCGGCGCGCCTTCGAGAACGGCAAGCTCGATCTCACCGAAGCCGAAGGTCTCGACGATCTCATCCATGCCGATACCGATCGTCAGCGCCGCCAGGCGCTGCGCCAGTTGCAGGGCCTGCTCGGCGATCGCGCGCGCGACTGGCGCGAGCGCATCATCGAGGCCTCGGCGCTGATCGAGGCCGGCATCGATTTTTCCGACGAGGGCGATGTGCCGGCCGAGTTGAGGGCGCCGGCGGTGAAGGCGATCAAAGCGCTGCATGACGAAATCTCAGAAGTCCTTGCGGCACAGGGGCATTCTGAACGCCTGCGCGACGGCCTGGTGGTCGCGATCGCCGGTGAGCCGAATGTCGGCAAGTCGACGCTGATCAATCAGCTCGCGCGCCGCGAGGTCGCGATCGTCTCGCCCTACGCCGGGACCACGCGCGACGTGATCGAGGTGCAGCTTGATCTCGACGGCTACCCGGTCACGGTGATCGACACGGCTGGCATCCGGCAGACCGACGATCCCGTGGAGCAGGAAGGCGTGCGCCGGGCGCGAGCCCGAGCCGAAGATGCCGACCTCGTGCTGTGGCTGGTGGAGGGTGGGCGCGCTGTCGATCCGGGCGCGATGCAATCGCTGGTGAAGTCCGGCTCCGGGCGTGATCAATCGGGCGGCTCGGTCTGGATCGTCCGCAACAAGATCGATCTGGGCGAGGCGGGGGAGGTCGGGCCGCGCGGCGAGTTCGGGATCTCGGCGAGCCGGGGGGACGGCGTTCCCGACCTGATCGACGCGCTCGTGAAATTCGCCGCCGAGTTTTTCGGGACCACCGAGGGCGCATTGGTGACCCGCGCCCGCCAGCGAGATCTGTTGCGCCGGGCATCAGACAGCTTGCGCCGGAGCCTGGAGCTTGTAGAAGACGGCGAAGAGCTTGCCGCCGAAGAGCTGCGTGCAGCGGCCTATGCCTTGGGTCGCCTGTTGGGCCGGGTCGACGTCGAGGACGTCCTCGGGGCCATCTTCCAGAAATTCTGCATCGGAAAGTAGGACTAGTTCTTCATTGTAGAACTAGCGCTTGTTCCAGTCCTTGCGTTTCACGTGAAGCGGCAATGGGATGGGTTCCGGGCCGTTTCACATGGAACAGGTGCTTGCAGTTTCGTAGCCCGGATGAAGCGAAGAGCAATCCGGGACGGCTCCGCAGCCGGAACACCTTTCCCGGATTTCGCTGCGCTCCATCCGGGCTACAAGCCTGTCCCGCTCCTAGCGTTTCACGTGAAGCAGCAGCGGGATGGGTTCCGGTCCGTTTCACGCGGAGCGCGTGCTTGCAGGCTCCGGCCTGTTTCACGTGAAACAGCGGGGCGAGTGGCCCGCCTCGGTCTCAGTCTTCGTGCGCACGGTCTGATCGCCTGAAGGGCAGTGAAGGTCGTGGCCGGTGGCCGTCCCCCAAGCTCGTCATTGCGAGGAGCCCTTGCGGCGAAGCAATCCAGACGGCCTCCACGGAGGGATTCTGGATTGCTTCGCTCCGCTCGCAATGACGGAGTAGGCCGATCGCTTGTGCCCTCTCTTCCCCCGTCCAGAGCCGTGCGAGATCTCGCCAGGAGTTCTCGCCCGGTTAGACCCATCCTGTTTCACGTGAAACAGCAGTCCGCTCAGTTCCGGTTCTACTGTGCATGGGGTTGTTTTCGCGAAAATGCGCATCGCCTCCTGCCGCCCCGTTTCACGTGAAACAACCGCCTCACCCAGTTTCTACTTCCGGCTTCTCCACCTCTGAGATAGAAGTCGGCCCATGCGAACAGAGCGAGAGAGTTTCGACGTCATCGTCATTGGCGGCGGCCACGCCGGCTGTGAAGCCGCGGCTGCTTCCGCCCGGATGGGTGCGACGACCGCTCTGGTGACGCACCGTTTCTCCACGGTCGGCGCGATGTCCTGCAACCCCGCCATCGGCGGTCTCGGCAAGGGCCATCTGGTCCGCGAGGTCGACGCGCTGGATGGTCTGATGGGCCGGGTCGGCGATGCCGGCGGCATCCAGTTCCGCGTCCTCAATCGCCGCAAGGGACCGGCTGTCCGGGGCCCCCGGGCTCAGGCCGACCGGAAGCTCTATGCCGCAGCCATGCAGGCCGCAATCCAGGACACCGAAGGTCTTTCCGTCATCGAGGGCGAGGCGGACGAGCTGATCGTGGTCGAGGGCCGGGTCACCGGACTACGCCTGGCGGACGGCCGCGAGCTTCGGGCAGGGGCTGTCGTCGTCACCACCGGCACCTTCCTCCGCGGTCTGATCCATCTCGGCGAGAAGAACTGGCCCGCCGGCCGGGTCGGCGAGGCGCCCGCGATGGGTCTTTCCGCCTCCTTTGAGCGGGCAGGCTTCACCCTTGGACGGCTTAAGACCGGGACTCCGCCCCGCCTGGACGGCACCACGATCGACTGGTCAGCGGTCGAGATGCAGCCCGGAGACGAGCCGCCGGAGCCGTTCTCGGTGATGACCGAGCGGATCACGACCCCCCAGATCCAGTGCGGGATCACCCGGACTACGCCCGCGACCCATGAGGTGATCCGCGCCAACGTCCATCGCTCGCCGATGTACTCCGGCCAGATCAAGAGCTCCGGACCGCGCTACTGTCCCTCGATCGAGGACAAGATCGTCCGCTTCGGCGACCGCGACGGCCATCAGATCTTCCTGGAGCCCGAGGGGCTCGATGATAGCACCGTCTATCCCAACGGCATCTCGACCTCGCTGCCGGAGGAGGTCCAGCTCGCGATCCTCGCCAGCATTCCTGGCCTGGAGCAGGTGAAGATGGTCCGTCCGGGCTACGCCATCGAATACGACCACATCGATCCCCGCGAGCTCGATCCGACCCTCCAGACCAAGCGTCTGCGTGGCCTCTTCCTGGCGGGTCAGATCAACGGCACCACCGGATATGAGGAAGCTGCCGGGCAGGGCATCGTGGCCGGCCTGAACGCGGCTTTGGCCGCGAGCGGCGCCGCGCTAACCGTGTTCGACCGTGCCGATGGCTATCTCGGTGTGATGATCGACGACCTCGTCACCCGTGGGATCAGCGAACCCTATCGGATGTTCACCTCCAGGGCCGAGTACCGGCTGACCCTGCGCGCCGACAATGCCGATCAGCGCCTCACCGAGAAGGGGATTGCGCTCGGATGCGTCGGGAGCGCCCGGACGCAGCATCACCGCGCCAAGATGGACGCCCTGAATGCGGCCAGGGCGCTGTCGAAGTCCCTGACGATCACCCCGAACGAGGCGATCAAGCACGGCCTGTCGCTGAACCGGGACGGCCAGCGCCGTTCGGCGTTCGAGTTGATGGCCTATCCGGACATCGGCTGGAGCCAGGTCCGGGCCATCTGGCCGGAGCTGTCGGCGATCGACCCGGTCATTGCCACCCATCTGGAGATCGACGCGAAGTATGACGTCTATCTCGAGCGCCAGAGCGCCGACGTCGAAGCTTTCAGGCGAGACGAGGGGATGGTGCTGTCGGACGTCGATTACCAGCAGGTCCCGGGTCTTTCCAATGAAGTGCGGGCCAAGCTTGAGAAGGCGCGGCCGTTCACCGTCGGCCAGGCTGGCCGGATCGATGGAATGACGCCGGCGGCGCTCGGTATCCTCGCGGCCTACCTCCGGCGCGAGGCACGGAAGATCTCAAAGGCGATCGCATAGGCGTTTCACGTGAAACAGCGCGGGCCGGGCGGCAGATCGTCATCAGCGAAACCATCGGCAGGTGAGGGCGCAAGCCGTCGATCCGAGCCGACGCCGATCAAACCGAAGATCGACAAGGCCAGCGCCAACGATCGGTCGCTGGACTCCATCATCGCCGCGGACAAGCTCGCAGCGCTCAGGCTCGCCCCCGTTTCACGTGAAACCGAGGAGCGACTCGACCGCTACATTGCGCTGCTCCGCGAGTGGCAGGCCAAGACCAATCTGGTCGCGCCCTCGACCCTGCCGCAGCTCTGGACCCGGCACATCGCCGACTCGCTCCAGCTCGTCGATCTCGCCCCTTCCGCGAAACGCTGGGCCGACCTCGGCAGCGGCGGCGGCTTTCCCGGAATCGTCCTCGCCTGTGCCATGGCCGGGACGCCTGGCGCCAGCGTCCATCTCGTCGAGCGAATCGCCAAGAAGGCGGCCTTTCTGCGCGAAGCAGTTCGCGTCACCGCATCTCCGGGGCTCGTACATCTCGCGGAGATCGGGGATAATGTGGATAGAATCACCGGCCCCGTGGATTGCGTCACCGCGCGTGCGCTGGCTCCGCTACATCAACTCATCGGCTTTGCGGAGCCGCTGATGCGCCAAGGTGCAAAAGCGCTGTTTCTGAAGGGTCAAGATGTAGAGGCTGAATTGACCGAAGCCGCTAAATATTGGAATATCCAGCCGCAGCTTCACCAAAGCCGTACCGGCGACGGTTGGATCGTCGAGCTGACGTCCGTCGAGCAGCGCGGCTGAGGCGTTCAGGGGTCGAGTGGGGAATTTGCGATGAGCGTGATTGACGAACCGCAGCAGCAACAGACCGGCGAAGTGCCGCAGGGCCACCCGCGCATCCTGGCGCTGGCGAATCAGAAGGGCGGCGTGGGAAAAACAACCACGGCGATCAATCTTGGCACGGCACTCGCTGCGATCGGCGAGCGCGTCCTGATCGTCGATCTCGATCCGCAGGGCAACGCCTCGACCGGCCTCGGCATCGATCGCCGCAACCGCTCCTGCTCGACCTATGACGTGCTGATCGGCGAAGCCGCTCTGCGCGAGGCGGTGGTCTCGACCGCGGTGCCGCGGCTGCACATCGCACCCTCGACCATGGACCTCTCCGGCCTCGAGCTTGAGCTCGGCACCACGCCCGGCCGCGCCTTCAAGCTGCGCGACGCCATCGGCGCGCTCAACAACAACGTCTCGCCGGACGCCGATTACACCTATGTGCTGATCGACTGCCCGCCCTCGCTCAACCTGCTCACGGTGAACGCGATGGCAGCCTCCGATGCGATCCTGGTGCCGCTGCAGTGCGAGTTCTTCGCGCTCGAAGGTCTGTCGCAATTGCTGCAGACGGTGGAGCAGGTGCGCTCGACGCTCAATCCGAACCTGTCGATCCACGGCATCGTGCTGACCATGTTCGACTCGCGCAACAACCTCTCGAACCAGGTCGTCGCCGACGTCCGTCAGTTCATGGGCGAGAAGGTCTACAAGACCATGATCCCGCGCAACGTGCGCATCTCGGAAGCGCCGTCCTACGGCAAGCCGGTCCTGGTCTACGATCTCAAATGCGTCGGTAGCGAAGCTTATCTGCGGCTCGCCACCGAAGTGATCCAGCGCGAGCGCGAGCTGCGCACCACGCATTGACGATGCCGTAGGGTGGGCAAAGGCGTCTTCGCCGTGCCCACCATCTTCCGCGCAAACTGGTGGGCACGCTTCGCTTTGCCCACCCTACGATTCGAAATTCAGTTCTGGAGTGTTGCACCGTGAATCCAAGGGAGCTGGCGATGGCCGACGAAGCGCGTTCGCGACTGGGCCGGGGTCTTGCGAGTCTGATCGGTGATGTCGGCGGCGAGGCTCAGCATGTCGATCGTCCGCGCGCGCAGCGCAAGGTGCCGATCGAATTCATCAAGCCCAATCCGCGCAACCCGCGCCGCGCCTTTTCGGAAACGGAGCTCAAGGAGCTCTCTGATTCGATCAGACAGCACGGCGTGATCCAGCCGATCGTCGTGCGTCCAGTCAAGGGCGCGCAGGATCGCTTCGAGATCATCGCCGGCGAACGGCGCTGGCGCGCGTCGCAGATGGCCGGCCTGCACGAAGTGCCGATCGTGCCGGTCGACATCAGCGACAGCGATGCGCTGGAGTTTGCGATCGTCGAGAACGTGCAGCGCGAAGACCTCAACCCGATGGAAGAGGCGCTCGGCTATCACGCGCTCGCCAACGAGTTCAAACGCAGCCAGGACGACATCGCAAAGGTCGTCGGCAAGAGCCGCAGCCACATCGCCAACATGATGCGGCTGACGAAACTGCCGGCCGAAGTGCAGGCCTTGATCACGAGCGGCGAGCTGACCGCCGGCCACGCCCGCGCGCTGATCGGCGTGCCCGATCCGCTCGCGTCAGCCAGGCGCATCGTCGCGGAAGGCCTCAACGTCCGCCAGGCCGAGGCCCTCGCGCATGAAGAGGGTGTGCCGGAGCGCAAGCCGCAGAAGGCGCGCAGCACCGGGGGCAAGGAAAAAGACCCCGACACGATCGATCTCGAAAAGCGCGTCAGCGATGCGCTTGGCCTCAAGGTCACGGTCAATCACCGGGACCCCGGCGGCTCCGTCCAGATCAACTACCGCAACCTCGACCAGCTCGACGAGGTGATGAAGCGGCTGGCGAAGGGCGCGCTGTAGACCTAGCCCTCAGTGTCGTCCCCTGGGCGATGGCGGCGGCGAGCGTCGATTGCTTGCGGGTGTCGAGCGCGGCGGTCGCGAGCTGCTCGATGATTGCAGCGAGCCGCGCCACGCTGAAATTGCGCAGCGCCGTTTCCACCGCGGGCTTTCGCGAAAAATGCAGGCGCGGATAGCCGCCCTCAAGCACGGCGGAGGCAGGCTGGCCGTCGGCGATTGCGAGCGCAGATTTGTGCAGCCACGCGGCCTGGCGCTGCGCGGCGGAGATGATCACGCCGGGATAGGTGCCGGCGATCATGGCCTTTGCAAATTCGGTCTCGACGATGTCGGGCCGGCCGGCGAAGGCACCGTCGACGATGGGGTCGAGTTTCAGCTCGGATGCATCGGCAACGACGGACATCACGTCATCCAGCGTGATCTCGCCTTTGCCATGCGCATAGAGCGTCAGCTTGCGCAGCTCATTGCGCGAGGCCTGGCGGTCGCCGCCGAGGAATGACATCAGCGCCGCGCGGGCATCCTGCGCGATGCGCAGATTGGCGATGCGGAGCTCGTCGTCCATCAGCTTGGCAAGGTCGCGCTCGGTGTCGGGATAGCAGCCGATCGCCACGGCCGTCTTGGCGCGCTCGCAGGCTTTGCGCAGTGGCGATTCCGGGCGCAGCTCGCCGGCTTCGATCACGATGCGGCAATCCTTCACGCCCATCTCCGCCAGCGTATCGATACCGCTGGCAAAGCTGCGCGAGCCGGCGCGGACGCGGATGGCGCGGCGGCCGCCGAACAACGGCACCGTCATGGCTTCATCGACGAGCCGCGACGGCTCGGCGGAGAGTTCGTCGCCGTCGAGCTTGACGAGCGAGAAGGGATCGTTGGGGTCGTCGACGGCCGAGGCAATCAGCGCATCGGCGCGCTCGCGCACGAGGCCGGCATCGGGACCGTAGAGCAGGATGATCGGTCGGCCCCCGTCAGGACGGGCGAGGAAGGCGTCGATCTCTTTTCCGCGCAGCGCGACCATTGGGCCCAACTGTCATTCCAGGGCGCACGAAGCGCGAACTACGGCGCGCAATTGCGCGCCTGAGAATCTCGATCAATAATCTCTGGATTCCGGATCCGCCCTGCGGGCGCTCCGGAATGACGGGGATGACTTAAGTGCCGGCGATGAAGAACGAGGCGAGGCGAGTGTTGATGTTCTCGGCGATCTCGTTGGCGGCACGATCCTCGGCATCGCGAAGGGCCCGGTTGCGGGCAAAGCGCTGGTAGGAGCCGGGCATGTCATAGGACACGCGCGCGAACGTCGTGCCGGTCATGACCGACTTGCCGCTGACGACCTCGATCAAATTGTACTGGGCGTCGATGCCGTAGTTTTCACTGTTCGGCAGGCCGGTATTGGGATCGACGATCAGCGACGTTTTGCTGCTCGCGAAGCGAATCTCCAGGCGATGGGTCGGCGGCATGCCGGTGGCCGTGCCGTAGAGCTTGAAGGCCAGGGCGTTGCGGACCTCGACGCCGACACGGGCCTCGCGGGAGGCATTGGCCTTGTTGATCGGCGGAAGGTCGACCCCCATCAGCTTCTCGCGCAGGCCGGGGGTGCCGTCACCGCGCTCGGCATACATCGGCTGGAAGCAGCCAGCCGTCAGTGCCGCCAATGCGGCGACCGCCAGCAAGCGGGCAGCGATCCGGATCCTAGCCGACAACATTCACGATCCTCTTGGGGACGATGATCACCTTGCGGACGGGCTTGCCGTCCAGGGCCAGTTTTACCGCATCGAGGGCCAAAACGGCAGCCTCGATTTCCGGATTCTGGGCCACTGTTGCAACTGTGACCTCACCCCGCTTCTTGCCATTGACCTGGACCACCAGGGTCACGGCGTCTTCAACCAGCAAATCGCGTTCGATTTGGGGCCAATCGGCCTCGGAAACCAGCCCGCTGTGGCCCAGAACCTGCCAACACTCCTCGGCCAGATGCGGCATCATCGGGGAGAACAGCTGAACCAGGATCTGGCTGGCCTCCCGGACCGCCCAGGCGAGGTCAGCTGTGGGCTGGCCGGGGCGCTGGAGCACCTCCGAAAACGCATTGGCGAATTCGCGGATATGGGCAAGGCAGACATTGAAGTGCAGCCGCTCGATGCCGGTGGTGACCTTGTCCAGCGCGCCATGGGCGGCCTTGCGCAAGGTGGTCGCATCCGGGCCGAACGAGCCCGGACGGTCCGCCGGCGCGGCCTGGCCGAGCTCCACTGCATCGTTCACCAGCCGCCACAGCCGCTGCACGAAGCGCGAGGCGCCCTGAACGCGCTCGTCGCTCCAGATCACGTCGCGGTCGGGCGGGGAGTCCGACAGCATGAACCAGCGGGCGACATCGGCGCCGTAGGTCTCGATGATGTCGTCGGGGTCGACCGTGTTCTTCCTCGACTTCGACATCTTCTCGATCGGACCGATCTGGATGTCTTCGCCTGACCTCAGCAGCGTCGCGCGCCGGCCGTTGCCGCCGACCTCGATCTTCACCTCGGCCGGTTGCACATAGGTGCCGTCGGCCTTCTGGTAGGTCTCGTGCACCACCATGCCCTGCGTGAACATGCCGGCGAACGGCTCGTCCAGCGCAATGTGCCCGGTCGCCTTCATCGCGCGGGTAAAGAAGCGGCTGTAGAGCAGATGCAGGATCGCGTGCTCGACGCCGCCGATATACTGGTCGACCGGCAGCATCCGGTTGGCGACAGCTGGCGTCGTCGGTGCGTTCTCATTCCAGGGATCGGTGAACCGCGCAAAATACCAGGACGAATCCACGAAGGTGTCCATGGTGTCGGTTTCGCGCTGGGCCTTGCCGCCGCATTTGGGGCAGGTGACGTGCTTCCAGGTCGGATGATGGTCGAGCGCATTGCCCGGTCTGTCGAAGGTCGCGTCATCCGGCAGCGTCACCGGCAGGTCGGCGTCCGGCACCGGCACCACGTCGCACTTTGGGCAATGGATGACGGGAATCGGGCAGCCCCAATAGCGCTGCCGCGAAATACCCCAGTCGCGCAGGCGGAAATTGACCTGACGCTCGCCAACCGGCGCATTGCCGCGCAGTTCGCCTTCCAGCCGCTTTGCGACCTCGTCCTTGGCCTGCTCGATGGTCATGCCGTCGAGGAAGCGCGAATTGATCATGCGGCCGTCACCGTCATAGGCGGTATCGGTGATGACAAACGTCTTCGGGTCCTGGCCCTCGGGGCACACTACCGGAATGTTGCCGAGATTGTACTTGTTGACGAAGTCGAGGTCGCGCTGGTCGTGCGCGGGGCAGCCGAAGATCGCGCCGGTGCCGTATTCCATCAGCACGAAGTTCGCGACATAGACCGGCAGCTTCCAGCTCGGATCGAACGGGTGCACCGCGCGGATGCCGGTGTCAAAACCCTGCTTTTCCGCGGTGTCGATGATCTCTTGCGCGGTGCCGATCTTCTTGATGTCGGCGATGAACTGGGCAAGCTTCGGGTTCTTCGCGGCGGCTGCCTGCGCCAGCGGATGATCCGACGAGATCGCCATGAATTTGGCGCCGAACAGGGTGTCCGGGCGCGTCGTAAAGATCTTCAGCTCGCTCTCGCCGGCGGGCGTCGTCGCCTGATCCAGCGCGAAGCGGACCAGCAGGCCCTCGGAGCGCCCGATCCAGTTGCGCTGCATCAGCCGCACCTTGTCGGGCCAGCGGTCGAGCCCATCTAGCGCCGACAGCAGATCCTGCGAGTACTTCGTGATCTTGAAGACCCACTGGCTCATTTCCCGTTGTTCGACAACGGCACCCGAGCGCCAGCCGCGGCCGTCGATCACCTGCTCGTTGGCGAGCACGGTCATGTCGACCGGATCCCAGTTGAGCTTGCGCTTCTCACGCTCCGCGAGGCCGGCGGCGAGCATGTCCAAAAACATCTTCTGCTGATGCTTGTAGTAGCTGGGGTCGCAGGTCGCGAATTCGCGCGACCAGTCCAGCGACAGCCCGATCGAGCGGAGCTGCTTCTTCATCGCGGCGATGTTGTCGTAGGTCCAGGCCTTCGGGGCGACCTTGCGCTCGATGGCGGCGTTCTCGGCCGGCAGGCCGAAGGCGTCCCAGCCCATCGGGTGCAGCACGTTGAACCCCTTGGCGCGCATGAAGCGGGCCAGCACGTCGCCGAGCGTGTAGTTGCGGACATGGCCGATATGGATACGCCCGGACGGGTAGGGGAACATCTCCAGCACGTAGTATTTCGGCCGCGAATCGTCGTTCTTGGAGACGAAGATCGCCTGCTGGTCCCAGGCGGCTTGCCAGCGCGGTTCGGCGTCGCGGGCGTTGTAGCGTTCGGAGGTCATGGAATCGTTGGGTTTTCGTGGATTCGGCCGTCTAAAGACGGCGGACTAGGCCATAGAAGTCCTTAGGGGGTCAATGGGTTGCCGCTGGCGGCGGCCCCCCGCAAGGCTGCTCCGCTAAAGTACGGACGGCCCATTGGGATCGGATTAAGGGGTCGGTGCGAGGTTGGCCCCCGACAGCACCCCGCCAGGCGATGGAATCAGGCTTCGACGATCTCGATTACGACTATGCCGCGTCCATCGCCGGACGGGCGGTGCGGAGCATGGCCGAGCAGCGGATTCCGCCAACGCCGACCAATTTTGCCGTCTGGTTCCACTATTTCGCAGGCAGCCATGACGACCTGCGCAATGCCATCGATCTCCTGATCGACCACAACCGTCCCTTCGACGCCAGGACCAACCAGGATCTGTTCGAGACCTATGTCGCGCCCCGGGCGGGCGCCGTCGCCTCCGAGACGTCCGATCGGCTGCATGCCCTCATGGGGGCGGCGAAGGAGTTTCTGGCGACGGCCATGGCCGACAATCGTTCCCAGATGCAGGCGATCAGCGAGGTCGCTGATCGGGGCAGGGCCGGTGTCGATCCGAAGGCGCTGGTCGCCCAGCTCATGAATGAGCTGGCGCGGGCCGCCACGAGGGCGACCCGGCTCGAGGCCGGCTTTGCGGAAAAGACCCGCGAGCTCGACGTGATCCGCGACTCGCTCTCCAAGTCCGAAGAGCGCGCCCGGACCGATACGCTGACGGGGCTGGCAAACCGGCGGGCGCTCGATGAATTCCTGCGCAAGGCACAGACGACCGCGGATTGGGGCGAGCCGCTCGGCGTGCTGATGCTCGACATCGACCACTTCAAGACCTTCAACGACAATTTCGGCCATGGCGTCGGCGACCAGGTGCTGCGCCTGATTGCGAGAGTGCTGCGCGAAAAAGTTCGCGAGCAGGATCTGTCGGCCCGCTATGGCGGCGAGGAGCTGATTGCCGTGCTGCCGGATGCCGATCTCGCCACTTGCGCCGAGATCGCCGAGCGCATCAGGCGCGCGATCGCCGAATGCACGATCACGCGCCGCTCGACCGGGGAGACCCTGCCCGGCATCAGCGTGTCGATCGGCGTGGCGCAGTACCGGACCGGCGAGACGATCACCGATCTGATCGAGCGCTGCGACCGCGCGCTCTATCTCGCCAAGGGCGGCGGCCGCAATCGCGTGGTAACAGAAGTCGAGCTCGATCGCGCGGCGGCTGCGGGCTAGGCGCTCGCGGCCAGCATCATGGCGGCCGCGCTGTTCTCGATTACCTGGATGCCGTGCTCCATGACATTGTTGCGGCCGCGGTGTTTTGCGGCGTAGAGCGCGGCGTCGGCAGCTTCGATGAGATCGCCGGGGCGCAGCGTCTCGTTCGGCTTCGTTGCGGCAACGCCGATCGAGACGGTGACGATCATGTGGGCGGAGGTGATGTGCGGCAGGCACAGCTTCAGCACGGCCGCGCGCACCTGCTCGCCGATCTCGACGGCGCGGTTCACATCGGTGTTCGGCAGCAGCAGGCAGAACTCCTCGCCGCCATAGCGGGCCGCAAAGCCCATCGTGTCGGCGGCGATGCCGGACAAGGATTCGCCGAGCCGGGTCAGGCAGGAATCGCCTTCGAGATGGCCGTAGGTGTCGTTGAACAGCTTGAAGTGGTCGACGTCAATCATCAGCAGCGCAAGCTCGCTGTCATACTGCTGCGCGCGCATCCATTCGAAGTCGAGCCGGCTCTGGAAGCCGCGGCGATTGGCCAGCCCCGACAGCATGTCGATCGAGGCCATCACGGTCAGGCGGTCGTTGCTCGCGATCAGCTCGCGCTCGCGCTGGCTGAGCTGCGCGGCCATCGCGTTGAAGGCGCGGGCCAGCGGCACGAACTCGGCCGGCAGCCGGTTGCGCGCGGCGCGGGCCGAGAGATCGCCTTCGCCGAGGCGTTTGGCCATGTCGGCCAGCATCTCAATCGGCTTGATCACGAGCTTCTCGGCGGCGATCAGCGCGCCGAGCAGCACGAACAGGACGACGAACGCGAGCTGCAGATAGGCAGTGCGGATGTCGCGGCTGACCGCCGCGGACACCTTGTCCTCGTCGATGCTGGCAATCAGGCGGGCATTGGTGCCGGCGATGCGGATATAGCTCACCGCGCGGCGGGAGCCGTCAGCGGCGAGGAAAGAGAGTGAGCCCTCGTCCTGGTCCGAACGCAGCGCCCTGTCGGCGATCGCCGACATCAGCGGCATGTTGTCGAGCGGACGGCCGATCGCGCTGTGCTGGTCAGCCGGCGCGGCGAGCACGGTGCCGGCGCTGTCGACCAGCACGGCAGTGATGCCGGCACGGCCGCCGAGATTGCTCATGACCTTCGACATCCAGTCGAGGTTCACGGTGGCGAGCACGACGGCATCCGCCACACCGCTGAAGGCCGACACCGGATAAACCGCCATGACGGTCGGCGACGGCACGGGCCGCGACAGGATGAAGTCGCTCAGCACGAAGCGGCCGGTTTCCTGCGCCTGCTGGAAGTATGGCCGGTCGCTGAGGTCGAGGCCGACATACATGTTGTTGGTGGCGCACTGGATGCGTCCGTCCTGGCCGGCGATCAACAGCGTGCGGATCCAGGGAAGGTTCGACGGCAGGCTCGCGCGCAGCACGTCGCAGCTCTTGCTGATGCCGCCGGCGGAGGCGCGGATGAAGGCTTCAGATTTCAGGATGGTTTCGACCGACGAGATCACTTCGCGCTGCGCATCGGCGCTGTGTCTTGCAATGGTGGTGAATTCGGTCGCGGCCTGCGCGATCTGCCGCGCGCGCGTGTCCTCGAGCGAACGGATGCGCTCGAACATCAAAGGCGTCACCAGAATCACCGCGAGCAACGCAAGCCGTGCCCGGATTCCGAGAACCTGCTTGAGTTTCACTCGTTTGCGGTTGAAACTGACGTTTGCCATCTTCGCTGCCCACCCCATCGGCCAAGGTAAAGCGAAGGGTTCAAAAACTCTTTCTTGAACTCGGTAAAATTAGAACTAGCTCCGCAACAATCCAGTCCGAACCGACGTCATGACCGAAACCAACACCGCGCCGGTAACCGGCCATTCACCAAACGCGCTCGCTGCGGTCGAAGCCGAAATTGTCCGCGCCTGCAAGGAAGCGCGGCGCGATCGTGCCTCCGTGACGCTGATCGCGGTGTCCAAGACGTTCGCCGCGGATGCAATTATCCCGGTCATCGACGCCGGACAGCGCGTATTCGGCGAAAATCGGGTGCAGGAGGCCAAAGGCAAGTGGCCGGCGTTAACGTCCGCTTATTCCGGCATCGCGCTGCATCTGATCGGGCCGCTGCAGTCCAACAAGGCGAAGGAGGCGGTGGCGCTGTTCGATGCCATCCATTCGGTCGACCGCCCGAGCATTTGCCAGGCGTTAGCCAAGGAAATCGAATCCCAGAACAGGCACCCGGAGCTGTTCGTCCAGATCAACATCGGCGAGGAGCCGCAGAAGGCCGGCATCGCTCCCGGCGAGGCCGATGCCTTCATCGCGAGCTGCCGCGACAGCTATGGGCTGACGATCTCCGGCCTGATGTGCATCCCGCCGGTCGACGAGCCGCCGGCGGCGCATTTCGCGCTGACCGCCAAGATCGCGGAGCGCAATGGATTGAAGAATCTCTCGATGGGCATGAGCGCGGACTTCGCCACCGCGATCATGCTCGGCGCCACCCATGTGCGCGTCGGGAGTGCGATCTTCGGGCATCGGTAGTTGCTGTCGTCCCTGCCTAGTGCGCAATTGCGCACGGGGCGCAGAGACCCATACCGCGTGATCTCTGATTGGTGGGTGGTCTTCGTACCGGCGAAAGTGAGGTAACTGCCAGTCTTCGCCAAACTTCTCCCTGGGGTTATGGGTCCCTGCGTCCGCAGGGACGACGGCGGTGTGTGCGGTGGTTACGCAAACCCCACCGACACCTGCCCCAGCACACCAAAATCCACCGCGAAATGGTCGCCGGCCTGGATCGGCAGCGGCGGATGGCACGTGCCTGTCGTCACCGCCTCCCCTGCCCTCAAGGTGATGCCGAGCCCGCGCAGCTCGTTGGCAAGCCAGGCCAGGGCAACGCGGGGATCGCCGAGCACGTTCTTGCCGTGGCCGAGATAGCGCTGGCCGCGAAGCGTGATCTGCGGCCGCTCCTCGACGAGATCCATGGCGCGCCAGTTCGCAGTCGTGGCGGCGCCCAGCACAAACAGATGCGCGCAGGCATTGTCGGCGATGAGCTGTGCCTCGCCGGCGCTGGCGAAATCGCCAAAGCGCGAGTCGGGAATCTCGATCGCGGGATGCAGGGTGTCGACGGCGGCGAGCACGTCGTCGACATTGTACGGCGTCGCGCGCTTCGGCAGATCGCGGCCCATGACGAAGGCGAACTCCGGTTCGCCGACGCGCATCTCGTTGCCCTTCATCGACGCGGTGCCGCCGTCGGCGATCACGGTGTCGCTCATGATGCGGCCGGCCAGCGGGCCCGCGACATTGATGTGCTTCTGTCCGGCCTCGCTTGTCGCCGCGATCTTCCAACCGAACAGCTTTCCAAGCGGTTGGTTTTCGAGGACGGCCTGGATGGCATAGCCATCGGCGCGGCTCTGCGGTCGCAACCGCGGCTCCAGCGCGTCAAACTTGGTGCCGTCGCGCCAATGTTTGACCAGGACCTGCGATGCGGCGGCGATCTGATCCTTGTCGAGCATGTGCCCTCACCCGATGATGATTCTTGTTCTTGGTCCCAGTCGCCGCAGCAATTGCAGCATCGCCGCTTTGGTCATCGAGACGCAGCCTGCGGTCGGCCCGAAATTGTCGCGCGCCAGATGCAAAAACACCGCACTGCCGCGGCCGGCGATGCGCGGTCTGGTGTTGTGGTCGATTTCGATGATGAAGTCATAGAGATGGTCGGTCCGCTTGAGACGGTCACCGCCCTGCTCCGGTCCGAGCCGGATCGCCTGATTGTAGTGGCGATCTCCGGCGTCCTCGCACCAAGCGTCCGTGTTGCCGATGGTCCGGGCCGGAAGAAAGGTCCGCGGACGGCTGTGGCGGTCGCCCCGCCACCACAATTGCCTGGGACGGAAGCTGCCCCGCGGGGTGCCGCCATCGCCCTCGCGCTTGTTTGCCAGGATTCCGCCCCGCCCCAGCGCCACCGGGATCGTCAGCGCGCCGGCCGTCAGCCAGCCCCGGCGCGGATTCCCGGCAGCAGGTTTAACGCGGATCGCTCGAAGCGGTCCGGAGCTTCGATTCCTTGGGTAACTAGCTGAATTCGCTTTGTTTTTCATGTGAACGTGCGATGTCGAATTCATTACAGGACATTCATCAAAACGGCCTGAGATTTTGAGTTAGAGTGCTTCTGGCTTGTGAATCGGTAACAGCCCACTACTTCAACACGAACAACAATAATAACGGCGACCCCCCTAACTTTCCCTCGCGGCTGGGTGCAGCATGCATGCGCGCCGAGCCGGACTCCAAAAGGATGACCCCCTATGGCCAATGCCCGCAAGATCCTCATCGTGGATGACGATACCGATCTGCGCGATACGTTGGTGGAGCAATTATCGCTGCACGAAGAATTTGAGGCCTCCGCCGTCGATACCGGGGCCAAGGGCGCGAGCGCCGCGAAGGCCAATGCCCCCGATCTCGTCCTGATGGATGTCGGCCTGCCCGACACAGATGGCCGCGAGGTGGTTCGTTCCTTGCGCAAGGGCGGCTTCAAGGCGCCGATCATCATGCTCACCGGGCATGACACCGATTCCGACACGATTTTGGGGCTGGAATCCGGCGCCAACGACTACGTCGCAAAACCCTTCCGTTTCGCCGTACTGCTGGCCCGCATCCGCGCCCAGCTCCGCCAGCACGAGGCGAGCGAGGACGCGGTGTTCTCGGTCGGCCCCTACTCCTTCCGCCCGGGCTCGAAGATGCTGACCGCGGCCAATGCCCGCAAGGTCCGGCTCACCGAGAAGGAAACCGCCATCCTCCGCTTCCTCTACCGGGCCGGCCAGATGCCGGTCTCGCGCGAGACCCTGCTCCAGGAGGTCTGGGGCTATAATTCCGGCGTCACCACCCACACGCTCGAAACCCACATCTACCGCCTCCGCCAGAAGATCGAGAAGGACGCCGCCAATCCGGAGATCCTGGTCACGGAAGCCGGTGGCTACAAGCTGGTGCCGTGATACGCTTTAGGGGCGTGCGAATCGTTTTAGATCGCATGCCCTTTGAGCCCCGGACCTGAATGTCAATCGACGACGACGTAGCGCTTCTCGAGCGTGTCCCGACACTGCGCTTGTTGGGAGACGCGTCGTTGCGCATGCTGGCGATCGGCTCCGAGCAGCGTAATTTCGTCCGCGGCGACGTCCTGTTCAATCTCGGCGACGAAGCCGATGCCGGATATGTGGTTCAACGCGGCGCCTTTCGGGTCGACGACGGCGCCGGCGCGGAGATGATCGCAGGTCCCGGCGCGCTGATCGGCGAGCTCGCGCTGGTGGTGCCGATGAAGCGGCCGTCGAGCGCGGTCGCGCTGGAGCACGCCTCCGTCATCCGCGTCGCGCGCAGCTTGTTTCAACGCGTGCTCGAGAGTGACCCCGCGGCTGCGGTGCGCCTGCGTGACGAATTCGCGGTGCGCTCCAGCCAGATCGCGAGCGATATCCTGATGGCGGGCGCGAAGCTGACGTCGTCGTAGCCCGGACGGCGCCGCTACACCTCCAGCGTCACCGTCACCGGCACGTGGTCCGACGGGCGCTCCCAGCTCCGCGCGTCGCGCAGGATCCTGAAATCGCTGACCGCGTCCTTCAATGCGCGCGAGACCCAGATGTGGTCGAGCCTGCGGCCGCGATCACCGACGGTCCAGTCGGCGGAGCGATAGCTCCACCACGTATAGACCTTCTCCGACATCGGAAAACGCTCGCGCGCGACGTCGACCCACTCACCGGCTGCCAGCGCGGCTTGCAACTTCTCGGTCTCTACAGGTGTATGCGAAACCACTTTCAGAAGCTGCTTGTGCGACCACACGTCGTTCTCGTGCGGCGCGACGTTGAGATCGCCGACCAGGATGTGGCGATCCTCCCCGCGCGGATGCAGCGGCTCGCAGGCCTTCATCTCGTCGAGGAAGCGAAGCTTGTGGTCGAATTTCTCGTTCAGCGCGGGATCGGGAATGTCGCCGCCGGCGGGCACGTAGAAATTATGCAGCACCAACGGCTTTGCGATGCTGGCCTTCTCGCCGAACGAGACCGAGATGTGGCGCGAATCCACCTTGTCGCAGAAGGTGCGGATGTCTTTCGATTCGAACGGGATCCTCGAGACGATGGCGACGCCGTGATAGCCCTTCTGCCCGTTCAGCGCGACATGCTCATAGCCCAGCCGCTTGAAACGCTTCAGCGGAAAGGCATCGTCGATGCACTTGGTTTCCTGGAGGCACAGCACGTCCGGCCGCGCGCTCTTGAGAAACTTCGCGACCAGGTCGATGCGCAGCCGCACCGAATTGATGTTCCAGGTTGTCAGGGAAAGACGCATGAGGGATGCGTCTTAGCAAGCTCTCGTAGGGTGGGCAAAGGCGCAAAGCGCCGTGCCCACGTCTTTTCGGGTTTGGGTGCAAGGTTCGTAGCGAGCCCTCGTAGGGTGGGCAAAGCGAAGCGCGCCCACCAATGCCTGCCGCAAGGAGAGATGGTGGGCACGGCGCTAATGCGCCTTTGCCCACCCTACGGCAGTAGAGCTTTCAACCCGGCGATGGGCCGTAATTGGTGAAATCGATCTTGAACATGGCAGGATCGAGCTTCTTGCCCGCATCGAGATTGTAGACCGCGATCGTGGTGTCGTAGCCCTGCGGGTCGGTGACGGTCCACTGCTTCAACTGGCCGTCCTTGGCGCCGAACATCAGCAGGAGGCGGCTGGTGCCGACCAGCGCCTGCTTCTCCTCGATGGTGACGCTGACGAAGACGTCATCAGCCGAGACGTTGACGACATTGGTGTCCTTCATCAGGTCGATGCGATCGGACAGCAGGAAGCGCAGCGGCGTCTGCGACAGCGGATAGACGTCCTGGGTCGCGAGCTTGCGGTCGCGCACCACCAGCGAGGATCCGTCGGCGACGATGTCGATCGGGCTCGGCGCGTCATATTCGAAGCGCACCTTGCCGGGCTTCTGGATGTAGAAGTCGCCCTGCGTCTTGCTGCCGTCGGGGCCGACCTGGACGAAATTTCCAACCAGCGTCGACAGCGAGGACAGATAGGCGCTGACCTTGGCCGCCTGCGCCTTCTGGTTGGCGTCGAAGGTCTGGAAGATGCTGGTCGGCACGTTGCGGCGCGGATCCGGGATGACCGGGTTCGGCGGCGTCTGGGTCGCGCCGGTGACAGCGGGGCCTCCGCCATCGCGGCCCTTCGGCGCGGGCTTCGGCACAGGCACGGTCTGCGCGAACGACGCCGCGGTCACCATCGMGGCGGTGACGAGAAGCACGCCGGCCATACGCGCGCTTCGCGCAGCGATGGTGGCAGCGAATCGAATGTCCGGATGTCTGATCAACGCGTCGTCCTGTGTGGCTGGGCGCCCTTTTAGCGTGATTTCGCTACTGCAGATATCGATTTTGCGTGAAATTATGTTCAGAGGCGGCTCGCCTCACATGTGGCTGTCTTCTTCCTCGACCAGAATCTCGCGCTTTCCGGCGTGGTTGGCGGGTCCGACGATGCCCTCGAGTTCCATGCGCTCCATCAGCGAAGCGGCGCGGTTATAGCCGATCTGGAGCCGGCGCTGGATGTAGCTGGTCGAGGCCTTGCGGTCGCGTTTGACGATGGCCACGGCCTGTTGGAAGAGATCGCCGCCGCCATCCGCGCCCATGCCGCTGGCGTCGAACACGGCGCCACCGTCCTCGTCCTCGGTCGGCTCTTCGGCCGTGACGGCCTCGAGGTATTCGGGCTGGCCCTGCGTCTTGAGGTGACGCACCACCTTTTCGACTTCCTCGTCCGACGCGAAAGGTCCGTGCACGCGGCTGATGCGGCCGCCGCCCGCCATGTAGAGCATGTCGCCCTGCCCGAGCAGCTGCTCGGCGCCCATCTCGCCCAAAATGGTGCGGCTGTCGATCTTGGACGTCACCTGGAAGGCGATGCGGGTCGGGAAGTTCGCCTTGATGGTGCCGGTGATGACGTCGACCGACGGGCGTTGCGTCGCGAGGATCACATGCAGGCCGGCGGCGCGCGCCATCTGCGCGAGACGCTGCACCGCGCCTTCGATGTCCTTGCCGGCGACCATCATCAGGTCGGCCATTTCGTCGACGATGATGACGATGTAGGGCAGCGGGTCGAGCGAGAGCTTCTCTTCCTCGTAGATCGCCTTGCCGGTTTCCTTGTCGAAGCCGGTGTGCACAGTGCGCGTCGGTTCCTCGCCCTTGGCTTTCAATTCGAGCAGGCGCGTATTGTAGCCGTCGATGTTGCGCACACCGAGCTTGGCCATGTTCTTGTAGCGCTCTTCCATCTCGCGCACGGCCCATTTCAGCGCGACCACCGCCTTCTTCGGGTCGGTCACAACAGGCGTGAGCAGATGGGGAATGCCGTCATAGACGGAGAGTTCGAGCATCTTCGGATCGACCATGATCAGGCGGCACTGGTCCGGGCGCAGCCGGTAGACCAGGCTGAGGATCATGGTGTTGATGGCGACCGACTTGCCGGACCCGGTGGTGCCGGCGATCAGCATGTGCGGCGTGCGCGCGAGGTCGATGATCACGGGGTCGCCGCCGATGGTCTTGCCGAGGCAGAGCGGCAGCTTCGCAACCGAATCGACAGTCTCCTTGGCGACCAGCAGCTCGCGCAGATAGACCTTTTCGCGATGCGCATTCGGTAGCTCGATGCCGATGGCGTTACGGCCGGGTACGACGGCGACGCGTGCCGACAGCGCGCTCATCGAACGGGCGATATCGTCGGCGAGACCGATCACGCGCGATGACTTGATGCCGGGCGCCGGCTCCAGCTCGTACAGTGTGACGACGGGACCCGGATTGGCTTTCACGATCTCGCCGCGCACGCCGAAATCCTGCAGCACGCCTTCGAGCGAACGCGAATTGGCTTCCAGCTCAGCCTTGCTGAGCGGCTGGCGATCGCCCGCCTTGGGCGCGGCCAGCACGGACACGGACGGAAGCTCGAACTTGTCGGAGGATTTCTTGGAAGCGGCCTTTGGTGCAGCCTTCTTGCGCGGGGCGCGCGCGGCCGGCTCCTCCTCTTCCTCCTCCTCGTCTTCCTCTTCTTCGTGCTCGTCCTCGTCAATTTCGTCTTCGGACTGCGGCGAGATCGACGGCGCGGCGCGGCCGGCGCCGAGATTCGGCTCCTGGCGGCTGAACGCAACGGCTTTGGTCTTCGGTCCGCTCGAGACCAGCGAGCGGTAAGCGGTGCCGAGCAGCCAGATCAGCCGCGCCTTCGTGCTCATCAATGCGTGGAACAGCCACCCCAGCGACACCGAGCCGCGATCGCTCTCCTCGTCTTCGTCGAGCGGCTTGTCGTCGTCCTCGATCTCCGCGAACTCGTCGTCGTGCGCGCGCGCGCCGAGGCCGCAGGCGATCAGGAAGGTCGCGCCCATCGCGGCGAACAGGATCGTGCCCAGCACCATGCGATAGATCGTGCCCGCCGGTCCGAAAATCACCGCGGGCGCGCGTACGAGCGCATCGCCGACCACGCCGCCGAGGCCGGTCGGCAGCGGCCAGGCGCCGCCATGCGGCCAGCAGCTGGCAAAGCCCGCAGCGATCACGGTGCAGAGAATCCAGGAACCGAGCCGCAGCGCCTCGCGGTCGAACGGGCGATGGGTCATCATGCGCCAGCCCCAGACCGCGACCGTCAGGACCAGCATGATCGCGCCGAGCCCGAGGATCTGCATCGCAAGGTCGGCGCCGATCGCGCCGGCATAGCCGAGAATGTTGCGGATCGGCCGCGAGGTCGCGTGGCTGAGGCTTGGATCCTGCACCGACCAGGTCATCAGCGCGGCCGAGGCGACGCCGGACAATGCAATCAGGCCGAAACCGGTGAGTTCGCGCATACGCCGCGCCAGCCCCTCGCGGATCGACGGTGGCAGATGGCCGACCAGTGGAATGACACGTTCGATTGCCGACATGCTCATGGGCCCCGCCTAACCCAGAGTCTCGACCAGGCGGTGCAGCGCCTGCGCCGTGGTCTCGCCATCCTGCACCAGCGCAAGGCGAATGAAACCTGCGCCCGGATTGAAGCCGTCGGGCTGGAGCCGCGCCAGATAGCTGCCGGGCACCACGCGTACGCCTGCTTCCTTGAAGAGCCTGAGCGTGATCGACACGTCGTCGCCGAGCGCGGACGTGTTGAGCCAGACGCAGAAGCCCGCGTCAGGCCGGCGATAGCCGTAACGATCGCCGATGATCTGGTCGGCGAGATCGAACTTGATCCGGTAGAGCCTGCGGTTCTCCTCGACATGCGCCTCGTCGCCATAGGCAACGGTCGCGACATGCTGGAGCGGCACCGGCACCTGCGGCGCCGCGATGTTGCGCAGTTCGAGGAACATGCCGATGAATCGCTTGTCGCCGGCGGCGAAACCGACGCGCAGGCCCGGCAGGTTGGAGCGTTTCGACAGCGACTGGAACGCAACCACGCGGGTGAAATCAGGGCCGGCGCATTCGAGCGCGCTGCCCGGGGCCTCGCGGGTGTAGATCTCGGAATAGCACTCGTCGCTGAGGATCACGAAGCCGTAGCGGTCGGCGAGCTGCTTCAACCGCCTGAAATAGTCGGGCTTGGCGACCGAGCCCTGCGGATTGGCCGGCGAGGCCAGATAGAACGCCACCGTGCGCGCCAGCGTCGCTTCGTCGATGGCATCGAGATCGGGCAGAAAGCCGTTTTCCACGGTGGTCGGCAGGTAGACCGGCTCGCAGGCCGCGGCTCGGGCGCCGGCGCCATAGACCGGATAGAACGGGTTCGGCATCAGGATGGCGGGCTTGCCGGGGCGCGGGCCGACATAGCGCGCGGCCGCGATCGCGGCGAGGAACAGCCCCTCGCGGCTGCCATTGAGGACGAGAATCTCGTTCTCGGGGTCGAGCGGCCGCGGCAGCTTGAAGCGCGACGACAGCCAGGCGCCGGCGGCGTTCCGGAACGGGTCGGTGCCCTTGTTCGCGGGGTAACGGCCGAAATCGGCGATGTGCTTGGCCAGCACCGGGCCGACGAAGTCAGGCACGGGATGCTGGGGCTCGCCGACTGCAAGCGTAATCAAGGGTTTACCCGGCTGATGGGGTGCCAGCAGCTCGTTCAGCCGGACGAAGGGCGAGCGTTCGCTATCGGAGCTTCCACTGTCCTGCGGCGCACGGGATGAAGCGGTTATAGCCATTCTGGACGCCAGCACTCTTGGAACAGCCGGTCGCACCAAGGCGCCGGCGGGAAGCGGTTCACTTCACCATAGATAGGGCGAGGTTAAGACGCGATTAACCATCGGCTTTCCGCGCCATCAAGAGTCATTTCCGTGACCTGGATTTGAGGTCCGGCCCGTTCAGAGCGGGAATAATGAGGCCGCGTACAATGGATGCGGGGTGGGCCTGGGTCTCGTCATGGCCGGGCTTGTCCCGGCCATCCACGGCCTTCCTGCCACGCCCCAGGAACGTTCATGCCCAGGGCAAGCCCGGGCATGACGAGTTTCCGGATATGGGCGCGCCTAGTGCCCCGGCAATTTCTCGAACGTCGCCATCCCCGCAGGGATCGCATGGAACTCCTGCTTGTCGCAGGTGTAGATCGCCATCTGCGGATGGAACTGCTTTGGCTCGCCAGGGTGCCGACCTTCAGGATCGCCGCTGGCAGTCCCGGAACCTTGGTCACCAGATGGGTGCCGCATTCGGCGCAGAATTCGCGCGTGACGGCGCGTTCGAGATCGTTGCGCGTGAATTGCTTGGGCTGCCCGGTGATGTAGCTGAAGCCGGCCGCCGGCATCGCGATGAAGGTGTTGGGCGCGCCGCCCGAGATGTACTGGCACTCGCGGCAATGACACTGGGCCTGCATCATTGGATCGCCTTCGGCCACGTAGCGCACTTCGCCGCAATAGCATCCGCCTTCCAAACGCATGATGACCTCCCGATTTGTTTTTCGTTGTGGTCGATATTTCTGCGCCGGCAATCTGAAATGGCAATCTATTTCTTTTGCGCAACGGTCAAAAAGAACATGGCGTTCTCGATGGGAAGGCTGCGGAGAATGCCTTACGCCTATCGCTTGGCGATGCCGCAGCCGTTGAAAGCTCGACTTCTCCAGCATCCGCTGCTCATGCATTCCGCTTCCTGCCGCACGCAGAAGGTTGAGCCACAATTGGGCTGGCCGCCAAAACTGACGCAAGCCACCGCGCAATTTCTGCGCATCGTGGAGCAGCTCATCCCGTTGCCGCCCGGCGCGGCCTGTCCGCCGTCGCGCCGATCGGAAGGCGCAGCAGCCGCATTGTCATTGCGCTTTGCGGCGCGCTTCGGGTCGGGCTGCCTCCGCTCGGATTCTCCGCTTGGCGCTGATACCTTTGAAAAGTCGTAGCGACACGGCCAATAGGTTTCCGTGCGGACCCCAGCCCCTTTGGAAGCCTTCAGTTCGAGCACGATCTTGTATCGATAGGACGAGCCCGCGGCGCGATTCAGCGGATCCTTGTCGCCAATGATACCGTTGACGGAGATAGTGCTGTTGCCGTCCGCTTCGATCTTGCCGTCATAACTCACAGAGCCGGGCTTGCCCTCGTCCCCGAGCACCGTGTGCAGCACTCCTTCCTTGATGCGAAAGACATATTGGCGATGGGCTTCCGGAAAAGGCGGTTTGCTCTCGCAGCTTTCGTTGGCGATCCAGGTTCCGTCGAAAGTCGTCGGGCGCTTTGCGCTGTCGATGGATTTCGACAGCAGCTCGATGCGGTATTTCGCCAGGTCTGCAAAGGCGCAGGACGGGAAGCGAAGCAGATGATCCTTGAAGGCCGTGATGGTCCCGAGCGCGTCCGCACCGCGCCAATGGTCGGCGGCCTCTGCGCAAGGGTCAGTCCGAGGTGAAGATGGTGTCAGCGCCGCGGGTTCGGCTTTGCCATTGAGGTAAAACTCGCCGAAGAACGACAACGACAGCTCCGGGACCTGTGATCCCTTGGTGCGCTTGTAGACGCCGGCGCCGATGGTCTGGAACACTGTATTGATGTTGTCCCTGTCGCTGATGTGCTCCAGGAACGAGCTGGTATAGGGACTGTTGCGGCCCTTGCCGTCGTCGGCCGTGCGACCGGCCTGGGTCGCATAGGAGATGATGGTGCCCTCCGGGCTCTCCATCTTGGCCAGCCCGCGGCTGACGGTTACGCCGCGCCCCTGCCCGATGTTTCGCCGGAGCTCGTCCGCGAAGGGATTGTCGCGGCAGGCGTCGAGCACAAGGATGCGCAGGTTCTTGGCCTGCTGCAAATCCGCCAGGATCTCGTCGGCGCGCACCAGGCGCCGCAGATCAACCTCGTCGCGCACGACGGCATCGACGGGCACCAGATAGTTGACGCCTGCGAATTGCAGCGCGTGTCCGCTGTAATAGAACAGGGCGACGTCGGCGCCGCGGGCCTCGCGCGCAAAGCGAAGAACGGTGTCCTGCATGGCGGCCTGATCAAGATCGGTCGCGACCAGGGGCTCGAATCCCGATCGCTTCAGCGCCGCGCCGATGTCGGCCGCATCATTGGTCGGATTGGCGAGCGTGGGAACGTTCCGGTAGGCGCCGTTGCCAATCACCAGCGCAACGCGCTTGTCGGCCTTGGCGTCGAGGGCAGACAGGGCAAGCGACAGCAAACACAAAGCCACGAAACGCAACAGGCTCATGAGACCGTGCTCCGGACGGGAGCATGATATTCACCAGTTTCGGGACAATGCAATTTGGGCTTGGTGCAGGCGTGGCCGCTGCGACGATGCGGCGCGCCAAAAAGAAAGGGGCTCCAGCTTGCGCTGGAGCCCCTCAACGGTCGGGACATTGCCGGGTATGTGCCCCAAACCGTAGTTGTGGGCACGGCCCCCGCGGAGGCCGCGCCCGGGAGGAGAGTTACATGTTGTAGGCGCGCTCGGTGTGCTCGGTGATATCGAGGCCTTCACGCTCGGTCTCGACATTGGCGCGGAGGCCAACGATCACATCGACGACCTTGTAGAGGATCGCCGAACCGATGCCCGACCACACCAGCGTGGTGCAGACGCCCCAGAGCTGGGAGATCATCTGCGCCGCGAAGTCGTAATCGGCAACCTTCGGCGGGATCGCGGTGTAGTCGATGATGCCCGCACCACCCAGCGCCGGATTGACGAGGATGCCGGTGCCGAGGGCGCCGACGATGCCGCCGACGCAGTGCACGCCGAACACATCGAGGCTGTCATCGTAGCCGAGCGCGTTCTTCACGACGGTGCAGAAGAACAGGCAGACCACGCCGACCACGAGGCCGAGGACGATCGCACCCATCACGCCGGCGAAGCCGGCGGCAGGCGTGACGGCCACGAGGCCCGCGACAGCGCCGGAGATGACGCCGAGCACCGACGGGTGACCCTTCACGATCCACTCCGCGAACATCCACGACAGCGCGGCGGCCGCTGTGGCGACGAAGGAGTTGGTCATGGCGAGGGCTGCGCCGCCGTTGGCCTCGAGGTTGGAGCCGGCGTTGAAGCCGAACCAGCCGACCCAGAGCAGCGAGGCGCCGATCATCGACATGGTCAGCGAATGCGGAGCCATCAGCTCCTTGCCGTAGCCGACGCGCTTGCCGATCAGCAGAGCGCCGACGAGACCTGCGATGCCGGCGTTGATGTGCACCACGGTGCCGCCAGCGAAGTCGATCGCGCCCTTCTTGAAGATCCAGCCGGCGTCGGCGTTGATCTCGTCGAGCTTGGCCTGCGCCGCGGTCTTCGCAGCCGCATCAGTGGCAGCAGCGAGTGCCTTGGCAGCGTCCTGGATCATGTCCGGGCCGGGCCAGTACCAGACCATGTGCGCGATCGGGAAGTAGATCAGCGTGACCCAGAGCGGGATGAAGAGCGCGATTGCCGCGAACTTCATGCGCTCGGCGAAGGCGCCGACGATGAGGGCCGGCGTGATCGCCGCGAAGGTCATCTGGAAGCACATATAGATGAGCTCCGAGATGTTGGCGTCGACCGAGAAGGTCGCGGCCTTCGAGTCGGTGGTGACGCCCATCATGAAGGCCTTGGAGAAGCCGCCGATGAAGTCGGAGCCGCCGGTGAAGGTGAGGCTGTAGCCGTACACGGCCCAGATCACGGTGACGACGCAGACGGTGTAGAACACCTGCATCAGCACGGAGAGCATGTTCTTGGAACGGACGAGGCCGCCGTAGAACAGCGCGAGGCCGGGGATCGTCATCAACAGCACGAGCACTGTCGATGTCAGCATCCAGGCGTTGTCTCCCTTGTTGACCGTTGGCTCGGCATAGGCCGCGGTCGCAGCGAACATGCCGACTGCGAGAGCCGCCAATCCCGCGCCATAGGGACGCTTAAACGTCATTTTATTCACTCCTGATTGGTAAAGGTTGAGCGCGAAATCAAAGGGCCGCGGCATCGGCCTCGCCGGTGCGGATGCGAACCGCATGGTCGAGGTTGATGACGAAGATCTTGCCGTCGCCGATCTGCCCGGTTTTCGCGGCGGACGTGATGGCGTCGATGGTCTTGTCGACCTGGTCGGAGGCGACAGCGACCTCGATCTTGATCTTGGGCAGGAAGCTCACGGCGTATTCAGCACCGCGATAGATTTCCGTATGGCCTTTCTGGCGGCCATATCCCTTGACTTCCGTCACCGTGAGACCGTGAACGCCGATGGCGGTCAGGGCGTCACGGACTTCTTCCAGCTTGAATGGCTTGATAATCGCCATAACAATTTTCATGGGTCCTATCCCCGCTTGGCCCGGTCCGGACGTGGCCGGGCGTTTCTCGACTGGTTCGCCACGAGGGAGAAGTTCACTACGCGGGCACAGCCAGCACCCTTAGAATCAAATGCCGTGCCAGATCGGGCGCGTTGCCTAACGGACTATGAAAACGGGTGTTTTCGCGTTTGACGCGTGCTGCGGTGCAGTGCGCTATTACGTCGCGCTCAAAACGTGGTCACGCCTGATCAAAAAGCGGGCACGACAGGCTGTCGACACAATTGCTGCTCACGTGTCGGGCAGCACGAAGGTATTTAATTACAGAAGGGGACTGACAAAGGACCCCGCCGCCCTGCGAAATATCGAACCGGCCCTCGGCCTGCTCACTGGATGCGCGAAACCGGCCTGAATCGTCAGGCGGCCTCGCGCTCCGCAAAGACCCGGTCGATCAATCCCCATTCGACCCCTTGCTGCGCGGTCATGAAGTGGTCGCGGTCCAGGGTCCGTTCCACCTCCGCGTCGGTGCGCCCGCAATGCTGCGCGTAGAGCCGGGTGATGCGCCGCTTGGTCTCCTGCATTTCGTTGGCATGGATCAGGATGTCGGACGCCTGGCCCTGGAAGCCGCCGAGCGGCTGATGCACGTGAAGGCTCGCATTGGGCAGCGCGGCGCGGTGACCCGGCTCGCCGGCCATCAGCAGGAACGAGCCCATCGAGCGCGCGGTGCCCATGCACAGCGTATGAACCGGCGCCTTGATGAACTGCATGGTGTCGTACATGGCGAGACCAGAGGTGACCACGCCGCCATAGGAGTTGATGTAGAGATTGATAGGCCTGTTCGGATTCTCCGCCTCCAGGAACAACAATTGCGCGCACACCAGTCCGGACATCGCATCATTGACCTCGCCGTTGAGGAAGATGATGCGTTCGCGCAGGAGTCGCGAATAGATGTCGAAGGATCGCTCGCCGCGGGCGGATTGTTCGACGACCATAGGGACGAGCTGAAGCATGTCGCGCATTGGCGACCTCCATGTTTGCAGGTGACGAAGTCTTGTTGGTGTTTAAGCCGCCGCGCGCATCAGGCAGCAATTGCTGTTGGCCGGCTGCGGCAGCTTTGTTTGCTCTTCGCAGGCTTGCTGGATGATGCGGAAGCGTGTGCCGCCGTCCTCGTTCGGCTCGATCCGGAAGATGACGTGGCTCTCGCGAAACGGCGGCTCTGAATCGCGAAGTCGGTAGCGCACCTCTTCGCCTGCGATCGTTGATTCAGGCTCGGCGCCTGCAAGGTCGCAATCCGGCAACCAGCGCTCGCGCAAGGCCGGAATGGTCACGGCGCGCCAGACCTTTGCTGGCGGCGCATCGAAATCAAATTCAAGTACCAGGGCTTCGTCGGGACGATCAGGCTTCGCGGCGTCGCTCATTGATCCCAGTCCTTATTGATCCATGTCCTTGAGGAGATCGGCGAGTGCTTCCATGCGCTTCGGCCAGTAGGCACGGTAGCGCGCAAGCCATGTGCCGATGGCCACGATTCCGTCCGGGTCGACTTCGTAATTCACGAAGCGGCCCTGTCGCTGTTCGCGCACGAGGCCTGCCGCGCGCAGCACCGAAAGATGCTGCGACATCGCCGGCTGGCTGATCTCCAAACCGTCGCGCAAAGCGCTGGCATTCAGGCTTCCGCCGGCGAGCTTCTCAAAGACTTTTCGGCGCGTCGGGTCGGCCAGTGCCTTGAAGATGTCGGCTTCGATCATGCCAACACATAAGCATTTACTTATGTGTCGCGCAAGCCCCCGATTACTGAAGCGCTTCTCCGTGCTGCGAGATATCCAGTCCCTCCAGCTCGTGCTCACGGGATACGCGCAGGGGCACGAACAGGGAGACCAGCTTGAGCAGGACGAAACTCACGCCGGCCGCCCAGACGAAGGTGACGGCGACCCCGTAGAGCTGGATCAGCAATTGCTGCGGATGGCCCTCGATCAGGCCGGCGGTGCCGCCGATCGCGCTGGTCGCGAACACACCGGCCAGCAGCGTGCCGGTCAGGCCGCCGATGCCGTGGACGCCGAACACGTCGAGGGAATCGTCATAGTTGAAGCGGTGCTTGAGCCAGGTGCAGGCCCAGTAGCAGACCGCGCCGGCGACGATGCCGATGACGATGCCATGCCAGGGCGCAACGAAGCCCGAGGCCGGCGTGATCGTGCCGAGCCCCGCGACCGCGCCGGAGATCATGCCGAGCACCGACGGCTTGCGGCGGGTCGACCATTCGATCGCGCCCCAGGTCAGCGCGCCGGAGCAGGCCGCAAGATGCGTCGCGATGATCGCCAGCACCGCGCGCGAATTGGCCGCGCCTGCCGAGCCGCCGTTGAAGCCGAACCAGCCGACCCACAACAGGCCGGTGCCCATCACCGCGAGCGACAGATCGAACGGCGAGAGATTTTCGGTGCCGTAGCCGTGGCGGCGGCCCATCACCTTGGCGGCGACGAGGCCGGCGGTGCCGGCCGACAGATGCACGACGAGGCCGCCGGCGAAATCCAGCACGCCCATGCTGGCGAGGAAGCCGCCGCCCCACACCCAATGCGCCAGCGGAATGTAGACGAAGATGAACCAGGCGACCGAGAACACCAGATAGGCGGAGAATCGCATCCGGTCGGCGACCGAGCCCGCGACCAGCGCCACCGTGATGATGGCAAAGGTCATCTGGTACAGCATGAACAGCGCTTCCGGGATCGTCTTCGCCGCCGGGTTGACGCTGTCCATCGTCATGCCCGCGAGGAACCAGCGGTCGAGCGTTCCGATCCAAGGCCCGTCGCCGACGAAGCAGAGCGAATAGCCGAACGCCACCCAGAGGATCGAGATCATCGTCACCGCGGCGAGGCTCTGCGCCATGGTGGCGAGCACGTTCTTCTTGCGCACCATGCCGGAATAGAACAGCGCCAAGCCGGGGATCGTCATCATCAGCACCAGCGCGGTGGCGACGATCATCCAGGCGGTGTCGGCGGTGTTGATCTCGGAGCCCGCGGCGTATGCGGGCGCCGCAACAAACGTCACAAATCCGAGCGGCGCAGCCATAGCAGCTGCGCGGCGCAACAATCCCGCCATGTCATTCCCCCCGGCATCAATTGGCGTCGCACGCTGTGGCGTCGTTGCCCGGTGCGATCGAAGAAGGATCAAAGCGTTTTCGAGCGAAGTGGATACCGGTTCGCGTGAAGAAAACGCATCAAAACAAAAAACCTTAAAGCGCGTCGCTGTCGGTTTCGCCGGTGCGGATGCGCAGCGCGTGGTCGATCGGCGTGACGAAGATCTTGCCGTCGCCGATCTGCCCGGTGCGCGCCGTCGCGGTGATCACGGCGACCGCCTTGTCGGCGACGTCGGAGGCGACCGCGATCTCGATCCTCAGCTTCGGCAGGAAGTTCACGACATATTCCGCGCCGCGATAGATCTCGGTATGACCCTTCTGGCGGCCGTAGCCCTTCACCTCGGTCACGGTCATGCCGTGGACGCCGATCGCGGTCAGCGCCTGGCGGACTTCATCGAGCTTGAAGGGTTTGATGATCGCGACGACGAGTTTCATGGTCAGGCCTATTCCCCGGGGATGCGCCACGCCGTATGTCCCCGGCGCAGCGTCAATCTGGCATCTTTCCGGGCAAATGGCATAAAAAACTTGCAGACTGAAGCGGAAAAACGTTTGGCCATGTGAACCGCCGCCTCTGTACAGGGCATCCGTTCATCCTTCACAATGCGTTTTTGGCATGGATGCGGTGAACCGAAGCGTCCCGGCCGGTACAAAATATGTTTGAGGGGGACGCTTCATGGCGAGTTGGTTCTACGCATCCGAGGGCAAGCAACAGGGGCCCTATCCGGAAGGGCAATTCCGCGACCTGGTCGCGCAGGGAGTTGTGCGCCCGGATACGCTGGTGTGGTCCGAGGGCATGGCCGGCTGGCAGAAGGCCGCCGAAATCCCCGGCCTGATCGGCGGCGGCGGTGCGCCCCCGATGATGCCGGCCGGCGGTCCGCCGATGATGGGCTCCGGTGGTTACGCTGGCGCCGGCTACGCTGGTGGTGGCGGCGGCGGCGGAGGAGCGCTGGCGGTCGATTTCGGCATCCTCGAGTTCACCTGGCGCAGCATCGTGATGCTGATCGGCATGTGCCTCATCATTCCGGTGCCATGGGTGTTCGTCTGGTACACGAAATGGATCGTGTCCTGCGTGAAGGTGCCCGGCCGGCCCAATCTCAGCTTCACCGGCAATGCGATGACGCTGGTGCCCTGGTTCTTCGGCTTCATCGTTCTGGCGATCGCGATCGGCGTCATCGGCAGTGCGCTGCTCAGCAATCTGCTGTTCATCGCGCAGATCGTGCTCTACTGGCTGCTGATCAAATGGATGGTCGCGAACCTCGCCTCCAACGGGCAGCCGCTCGGGCTCAGCTTCTCCGGCTCAGCTTGGGCCTATATCGGCTGGAATCTGTTGTTCGCGATCTCGATCATCACGATCATCGGCTGGGCCTGGGTCGCCGCGGCGCAGATGCGCTGGTTCTGCCGCAGCATCGAAGGCACGCGCCGCGAGATCGTGTTCAAGGGCAGCGGTCTCGGCATTCTCTGGCGCGGCATCGTCGCCGCGATCCTGTCCAGCCTCATCATCCCGATCCCGTGGGTGTATCGCTGGATCATGAACTGGTTTGCATCGCAGACCGAGCTCGCGCCGCGCGGGTCGCTCGGAGCTTGATCGCAAATCCCAGGCGCGACGAACTCGCGCCTGGGCTCTAGGACTTGCGCTCGCGCACAGAACCTTCTTGCGCGACGGAGGCGACCAGCGTGCCGTCGGGCTTGAAGATCGAGCCGCGGGTCAAGCCGCGGCCGCCGCGTGCGTTCGGCGAATCCTGCGCGTAGAGCAGCCATTCGTCGGCGCGGAACGGGCGGTGAAACCACATCGCGTGGTCGAGGCTCGCCGGCATCATGCGCTTGTCGAACAGCGTGCGGCCGTAGCGTGCCATGATCGCGTCGAGCAGCGAAAAATCCGAGGCATAGGCCAGCGCGCACATGTGCAGCGCCGGATCGTCGGGCAACTTCGCCGCGGTCCTGATCCAGACGTGAATGCGGCCGTCCTCGATCTTCTGGCCGAAATAACGGCCGAGCTCGACCGGGCGCAGCTCGATCGGACGATCGGACTCGTAGTAGCGGCGGATGAACTCCGGCATCTCCTTGAACATCGGCTGCTTCGCCACCTCCTCCGCCGTCAGCTTTTCCGGCGGCGGCACGTCGGGCATCTTGTCCTGATGATCGAACGCGCTCTCCTCGTCGGCGTGGAACGACACCATGATCGAGAAGATCGCGTTGCCGTGCTGGATCGCGGTGACGCGACGGGTCGAATAGCTCTTGCCGTCGCGCAGGCGCTCGACCTGGTAGATGATCGGGATCTGCGGATCGCCCGGCAGGATGAAATAGCAATGCAGCGAATGCGGCAGCCGGCCCTCGACCGTGCGGCAGGCCGCAACCATCGCCTGCCCGATCACCTGGCCGCCGAACACCCGCTGCCAGCTCGTCTTCGGGCTGTTGCCGCGGAACAGATTCACCTCGAGCTGTTCGAGGTCGAGAATCGAGATCAGGTCGATCAGGCCTTTGGACATGATGGTGCTTTCGAAGGATCTCGTCATTCCCGGGCATCGCGACAGCGATGACCCCGGAATGACGAGCCGATAACCTCTGGATTCCGGGTTCGCGCCTGTGCGCGCTCCGGAATGACGGAATGAGGCAGTTCCGCCCTTGTTTCACCGCACTGTTTCGCCCACCTCAAGTCTGCTAGCAAGGCCTGGAAAAGCCGAAGTGTGAGCCAGGAATTTGGTATGCCGGTACAGGGTAGCATTGTCATTGGTGGCGGCGCGTTTGCCGGCCTCGCGCTGGCCCTGGCGTTGCGCCAGGGGCTCGGGCCCGAGATTCCCGTCATCGTCGCCGACCCCGCGCTCGCGACCCGTCCGAGCCGCGACCCGCGCGCGACCGCGATCGTGGCCGCCTGCCGCCGCCTGTTCGAGGCCATCGACGCCTGGGACGCCGTCAGGGGCGAGGCGCAGCCGATCCTCGACATGGTCGTCACCGATTCAAAGCTGGAAGACGCCACCCGTCCGGTTTTTCTGAACTTTGCCGGCGATGTCGCGCCCGGCGAGCCCTTTGCGCACATGATCGAGAACCGCCGTTTGATCGACGCGCTGGTGGTGCGGGCCGAGGCCGAGGGCATCGATCTCCGCGCCACGACGGTCGCGTCCTATGACGCGCGCCCGGAAGGCGTCGACGTGACGCTTGGCGACGGCAGCGTGATTGCGGCAAGCCTGCTGGTCGCCGCCGATGGCGCGCGGTCGAAACTGCGCGAGCGCGCCGGTATCGTCACCCATGGCTGGGAGTACGATCAATCCGGCATCGTCGTCACCGTCGGCCATGAGCGCGATCACGACGGCCGCGCCGAGGAGCACTTCCTGCCCGCGGGTCCCTTCGCGATCCTGCCGCTCTCGGGAAAACGATCCTCGCTAGTGTGGACCGAGCGCCGCAGCGAAGCCGCGCGCATCATCGCGTTGAGCGACGAGGAGTTCCACGGCGAGCTCGAGCGCCGGTTCGGCCTGCATCTCGGCGAGGTCAAGGCGCTCGACAAGCCGCGCGCGTTCCCGCTGTCCTATTTCGTGGCGCGCTCCTTCATCGCCGAGCGTCTCGCGCTGGTCGGCGATTCCGCGCATGTCATCCATCCGATCGCGGGCCAGGGCCTCAACATGGGGCTGAAGGATGTCGCAGCACTGGCCGAAGTCGTGGTCGATGCCGCGCGGCTCGGCATGGATCTCGGCGGCGTCGACGTGCTCGAACGTTATCAGCGCTGGCGCCGCTTCGACACCATGGCGATGGGCGTTGCCACCAACTCGCTGAACTTCCTGTTCTCCAACCAGTCGACGCTGCTGCGCACGGTGCGCGACATCGGCCTCGGCCTCGTCGACCGCGCCCCGCCGCTGAAGAACCTCTTCATCCGCCAGGCCGCCGGTTTGACCGGTGAGATCCCGCGGTTGCTGAAGGGTGAGGCGTTGTAGGAGTTCGCGCTGCGTCTTCGTAGCCCGGATGGAGCGCAGCGCAATCCGGGGCCGCCGTATCGTCAGCGCGAAGTCCCGGATTTCGCTGCGCTCCATCCGGGCTACAAGAACCTCAATCGATCTTGCGCGCCTCTTCCGGCAGCATGATCGGGATGCCGTCGCGGATCGGGTAGGCGAGCTTGGCGCTGCGCGAGATCAGCTCCTGCTTTGCGGAATCGAACTCCAGCGGACCCTTGGTCAGCGGGCAGACCAGGATCTCCAGCAATTTGGGATCGACGCTGGTTTCGGGGCGTTCGGTGGGAGCGTTCATTGTGGTCTCCGAAGATCGCTTGCCTCTAGCACAGAAAATCGCGGTCGCCCATTGCGCCAACAGAGCGTTTTCGAGCGAAGTGGGTACCGGCTCGCATAAAGAAAACGCGTCAAAACAAGAATCTAGGCAGAGACCATCCGCATGATCTCGTCGACCAGGCCCGGGAGCCGTGCCGCCGGCACCGGCGTGCCCGACAAGGCAAAGCCCAGGAATGTCCAGTACAGGATCTGCGCGCGCGCCTGCGCCTTCGCCGGCTCAAGCCCCCGCATCGCAAGCAGCGTCTCGATATAGTCGATCCTGCGGCGGTCGATCGCGCGGACCGCGCCTTGCGCGGCCGTATCGAACGCCGCCCAGCTGCGCACGGCGCGCTCCAGGTCGAGCCGGGCGCCAAAGGATCTCCGCAGCAGCGCCTTCAGCGGCTCGTCGCCGGCGGCCTCGACATCGGCGATGATCTGTTCGGCCGCGATCTCGCGCCAGCGCTTCAGGACTTCAGCGTGGAACGCGCCGAGATCGGCGAAATGCCAATAGAAGCTGCCGCGCGAGACGCCCATGGCCCTTGCGAGCGGGTCGGCTTTCAGGGCCGTGAAGCCGTTCTTGGCCAGCGCCTTCAGGCCCTGTTTGATCCAGTCGTCGGCGGAGAGTTGTTCGGTCATGACCGGTTCCGGAATTGGCCATACACTAGTGTATTGACAGGCGGCGGGCCAGCGCCTATCTCACCATACACAACTGTATGGACGAAGCTTCAGGGAGCTGTGCCGATGCGTGATCTCTTGCTCCAGTGCTCCGGCGTCGTGGCCATTGCCGTAGCCCTCATCCATGGCGTTCTCGGCGAGACCAAGGTCTTTGCCCGCGCCCGCATCGAGCCGGAACGGCTCCGCACCCTGATTCGCCTGGTCTGGCAGGCCTCGACCGTCGCCTGGATCGGCGGCGGCGTGCTCCTGATCGCGGCGCCCTGGATGGAATCGGAGCTGGCGCGCCGCTGGATCGTCGTCACCATGGTCTGTGTGTTCGGCTTCTCGGCTGTCGCCAACGCGTGGGCCACGCGCGGCCGGCATTTCGGCTGGATGGCGCTCAGTGCCGTCGTTGCGATGGCGGTTGCCGGCTATTGAGGTGCCGCGCACAGAATGCCGGCCGTCAAACCGTGAGGCGTAAGGCCGCAGCGGCCGTTCAAATGCGTGCTGCCTACGGAGCCAACTGATCTTTTCCGGATCGTTAGAATAACTCTAAAGCCATCTGCGTCCAAACCGGATTGACTTCATCATCTCCTTTGCTTCCTTCGGTCCCGCTTCGCGGCTCCGCGCAGCGCCCACGACAGAGGAGGAGACGTTCGTGAAGGTCATTCGTGTAGTTGCCATTGCACTGACGATCGGAATTGGCATGGGATCGGCGGCCATGGCCGACGGGTTCAAGGACTGCACCAAGCTCGACAAGGCGTCGTGGAAGCCGGCCGCCGAAGCCGAAGCCAAGGCCAAGGCGCTGGGTTACGAAGTGCGGCGCTCCAAGATCGAAGGCTCGTGCTATGAGGTCTACGGCGTCAAGGAAGGCAAGCTCTACGAGCTGTTCTACAGCCCGGAAGATCTTAGCCTGAAGAAGACGGTTGCCAAGTAGGGTTTCAAGCAAGGTATTGAGCAAGGCTTGAGGATAGTCACGGCTTGATCGAAGAAGCGGTGCCAGAAACGCGCGGGGGGGCCGACAGGACCCCCGCGGATCGAACCGCCTCGCGGACGATCTCGGTCTGGGACCTCCCGCTACGCCTCTGGCACTGGGCCCTCGCGGCTTGCGTTCTGGCCGCCTGGTTCACCCCGACCGTCTATGACGGGCTTCACCGCATCCTCGGCTATACGGTGCTCGGGCTCCTGGCCTTCCGCCTCGCCTGGGGTTTCCTGGGAAGCCGCTATTCACGCTTCCGCATGGTCGGCGTCAGGCTTCGTGCCGCGCCAGGTTATCTCTGGAACCTGCGCCGCGGCATGACGGGCCGCTACATCGGTCTCAACCCCGCCGGGACGTTGATGCTGGTGGCGCTGCTGTTGTCGCTCGCCGTCTCGACCATCACCGGCGCGATGTCGGTGACCGTGACCTTCTTCGGCGTCTGGTGGGTCGAGGACACCCACCATTATTCATCGGATGCGGTCATTGTCCTGGTCGTGCTGCACGTCGCGGGCGTGGTGATGATGGGGATCCTCCAGCGCGAGAACCTGATCCGCGCGATGATCACGGGACGCAAGCGCATCCGCAGTCACCTCTGAACGTTCGTTGCCGGTCACAGCACAAATTGTTCACGATCGGCAGCCGGCAATCCGACGTCCTCTCCCGCAAATGCTCGGCAATTCGAATTGCGCAGGCAGCGTTACCAGCCGATGCCTGCCTCTGACGTCGCCAGAATGCTGCGGCGAGGTGCCGGAGCAGCCGTCCGCGCTGCCTGAGCATTCAGCCCCTCACTGCAACGGCGGATCGCCGCTGGTGCGCTTCTTGGCGAGATCCATCTCGGTCACCGCGATCAGGATTTCGGCGCGGGTCTTCAAATCCGGCGCCTCCAGCATGGCCTGCTTTTCCGCGGGGCCATAGGGCGACATCATCGCCAGTGCGTTGACGAGCGCCTCATTGGGCGCGCTCTCGACGCCTTCCCAGTCGACCTTGAGATTGTTGGCCTTCAGGAAATCCGCCAGCACGGTCAACAGCGCCTCGCGATCGACCTCGTCCTCGCCCATGCGCGCGGTGAAGTCGTCGACGAAGGTGAAGAAGTCCACCTTGCACTGGCGGTAGGCGGTCAGCACTTCAAGCTCCTTGACCACCTTGAAGCGCGAGACGCCGGTGAGCTCGAGGAGGTAGCGGCCGTCGCCGGATTCGGCCAGCTGGGTGATGCGGCCGACGCAGCCGACGCGGAACAGCGCCGGCCTGTCGGAATTCTTCGGCGAGTGCGCGACGTCGGGCTGGATCATGCCGATCAGGCGATGGCCGTCGCGCAAGGAATCGTCGACCATCGAAAGGTAACGCGGCTCGAAGATGTTGAGCGGCATCTGGCCGCGCGGCAGCAAAAGCGCGCCCGGCAGCGGAAATACCGGAATGATCTCCGGCAGGTCGGCGGGGCCGCGATATTCGATGTTGATCGGCATCTGGACCCCGCTAGACTCGCTAGAGCATGATCCGGACCCGGAGGGCCGCGTTAGCGCAAAGTGTGAAGCGGCTTTCCGACAAGATCATGCTCCAACAATAACCCTTACGAAAACAGGATCGTCGACAAGCGCTTTCGTCCCTCGATGGTAGCATCATCCGTGCCACCCCAGGCCTCGAAGAATTGCACGAGCTGCTTGCGGGCGCCGTCGTCGTTCCACTTGCGGTCGCGCTTGATGATCGCCAGCAACTGCTCGGTGGCCGCCGCCCGGTTGCCTTGCGCATTCAGCGCGGTCGCAAGGTCGAAGCGAGCCTGATGATCGAGCGGGTTTGCGGCGACTTTCTGTTCCAGCTCGGCCACCGGCCCCAGCTGCTCCGCCTGCTCGGCGAGATCGATCGCGGTCTGCACGGCTTTCACGGCGGGGTCGTTGCGCTTCGATTCCGGCACCATCGCCAGCGTCTGCTTGGCCTGCTCCATCGCGCCGGAGACGGCGTAGCATTTCGCGAGTCCGGCAAGGGCCGCGATGTTGGTCGAATCGTGCTGCAGCACCTCGGCATAGATCTGCGCGGCGGCGGCGGCGTCCCCCTCGGCGAGCACCGCCTCGGCCTCTTGCAGGATCTCGGCGATATTGGGCTCGCCCGGCGCCGTCACGCCCTTGGTCACCTTTTCGATGAAGGCGTTGACCTGGCTCTCCGGCACTGCGCCCATGAAGCCGTCGGCCGGCTGGCCGTTGACGAAGGCGATCACGGCCGGGATCGACTGGATGCCCATCTGGCCCGGGATCGCCGGATGCTGGTCGATGTTCATCTTGACCAGCTTGACCTTGCCCTTGGCCGCCTTGACCGCCTTTTCCAGCACGGGCGTGAGCTGCTTGCAGGGGCCGCACCACTCCGCCCAGAAGTCGATCAGAACCGGCTGGCGCTTCGATTCCTCGATGACGTCCTTCACGAAGGTCTGGGTGGTGGTGTCCTTGATCAGATCGGCCGCGGCCGCGCCCGCCGCTCCGTTACCCTGGTCGATGATCGTCACGGGATCCCCTCGTCTGATGTCTGGAATGGCGGCTCTTTAGCACGTCGCCAAATCATATGCTTCGTTGTCGGCTCCTAGATTGGGCCGAATGGGCCGAATTTCAATCCATCAGGGCCGATTCGCCGGTTCCGGGACGTTTTCGGGCGATTTGGCCGCGTTCGGGGTCCATATGGCCCTTCAATTGCGAATCTCTGCTGCCGGTAGCTGTTGCATTCGCCGTCCGCTTTTGGCATACGACAGCCGTTGCCGGCGCGTCATGCGACCGACACAGGATGCGGGTGTAGCTCAGTGGTAGAGCACGACCTTGCCAAGGTCGGGGTCGAGGGTTCGAGCCCCTTCGCCCGCTCCAATTTTTCCCAAAGCATCCAGCCAAACCGGGTCGGGCCGTGGTTTTCCACGCCGCTGGCGGCTGTATTGGGTCTCAAATGACAATACTGGTCACGGGCAGCGCGGGCCACCTTGGGGAGGCCGTTCTCCGTATGCTCCGGGGACGCAGTTTCCCCGCGCGTGGAATCGATCTGAAGCCATCGCCCTTCACCGATGCCGTCGGCTCGATCGTCGATTCCGACTTCGTGCGGCGCCGGATGGAGGGCGTCACCGCCGTGATCCACACCGCGACGCTGCACAAGCCGCATGTGGCGACCCACGGCAAACAGGATTTTGTCGACACCAACGTCACCGGCACGCTCAATCTGCTCGAGGCAGCGGTCGCCGCCGGCGTGAAGAGCTTCGTCTTTACCAGCACCACCAGCGCGTTCGGCTCGCAGCTCCGGCCGGAGGCAGGGCAGGCTGCGGTGTGGGTCACCGAGGATCTGGCGCCGGTGCCGAAGAACATCTACGGCACGACGAAGCTGATGGCCGAGACGCTGTGCGAGCTGTTCTTTCGCGAGCGCGGCCTGCCCGTCGTGATCTTGAGGACCTCGCGCTTCTTCCCTGAGGACGATGACGATCCGGCGATGCGCTCGGCTTACCCGCTGGACAACGTACAGGCCAATGAGCTGCTCTATAGACGGCTGGATATAGCGGACGCGGTGAGCGCCCATCTCCTCGCCGTCGAGCGCGCGCCGAAGATCGGTTTTGCCCGTTACATCATCTCCGCGACGAGCCCGTTCGAGCCCCGTCATCTCGCGGCGCTCGCGCGCGACGCGGCCGGTGTCGTGCGCGAGCTCTACCCGGATTGCGCGCAGCTCTATGCGGCGCGCGGATGGCGGCTATTCCCCGAGATCGACCGCGTCTATGTCAACGACCGTGCGCGGCACGAGCTGGGCTGGCGGCCCGAATTCGACTTCGCGCATGTCCTGAACAGCCTGTGCGAGGGCACGGATTTTCGCAGCACGCTGGCACGCGAGATCGGGTCGAAAGGCTATCACGACACGGTATTCGACGACGGACCCTATCCCGTCGCCTCGTAATCGCCGTCTTTGCCGTTTTGCTCGATGCATCAAATGTCTGTCCGGCGTCACTGGGAGCAGACCGGGCTAAGCCGTTCTACTGTGCATGGGGTTGTTTTCGCAATTTTGTGCGACCGCCCCTCCTGCTGCCTGCAAATCAGTCACGCGTTATTTTGATTCCGCGTTGCAGCGAGACCGTTGTCGGCGCCGTGCAAATCTTCGTGGCATTCAGTCTCAATTTCTATTGAGTCTGACTGCAGTGCTCCCGACGCGCTTCTCACCGTCCGCAGATGTGCTAACCTTTTTGCGTCTGTCGTCCTGACAGACTCCGAACTTCGCCTCTCGACTAGCAAAACAAAATAACGTGCAGCCCTGACGGCTGCCTTAGGGGAGTGACGTGATGAAATTCCATCAATCCGTCTTTCAATCCGTCCTGGCGCTTGCAGCGGTTGCCCTTCTCGCGGGGACAAGCGCAGTCAGCGCGCAACAGCAGGACAAGAACCGCCAGCTGAAGAAATACGAGTCCGGCACCAAGGAGTTCTGGACCCATCCGCCGGATGACTGGTTCCTCGGCGACGAGACCGAGGCGCAGAAGGGCCTCGCGCCGCCGTCGGGCCCGCCGACCGGCGCGTCGGAGGCCGAGCTCGCCGCGATGATGAAGAAGATCAAGCTGCCGGCCGGCTTCAAGATCGAAGTCTATGCGCCCGGCGTTCTCGCCGCGCGGCAGATGGCCTGGGGTGACAAGGGCACGCTGTTCGTTGGCTCGTTCGGCCTCGGCAACGTCTATGCCATCAAGGACAACAACGGAAAGAAAGAGGTCAAGACCATCCTGAAGGGGCTGAACATGCCCACCGGTCTCGCCTTCAAGGATGGCGCGCTCTACGTCATCGCGGTCGACAAGCTGATCCGTTACGACAACGCCGAAGCCAATCTCGACAAGCTCGGTGACGGCAAGGTCGTCTATGATGACATGCCCTCCTATGCCGCGCATGGCTGGAAGTACATCGCGGTCGACAAGGAAGGCTGGTTCTACCTGCCGTTCGGACCGCCCTTCAACGTCGGCGTGCCCCCGACCAGTGTCTCGCAGATCCGCCGCGTCGATCCCAAGACCGGCAACGCCGAAATCTATGCGCTCGGCGTTCGCAACTCGGTCGGCGGCGACGTCGATCCGCGCACCGGCAAATATTGGTTCACCGAGAACGCGCGCGACTGGATCAGCGACGATCTGCCCTCAGACAAGCTGAACATGATCTCGAAGATCGGCGAGCATTTCGGCTATCCCTACTGCCACCAGGGCGACCTGCTGGATACGAAGTTCGCGATGGGTCACAAGTGCTCCGAGTTCACGCCGCCCGTGCTGAACCTCGGCGCGCATGTCGCTCCGCTCGGTATGAAGTTCTATACCGGCGATCAATTCCCCGCCGAGTACAAGAATAACATCCTGATCGCCGAGCACGGCTCCTGGAATCGTCACAAGTACCAGGGCGGCAATATCACGCGCGTGATCGTCGGCCCCGACGGCAAGAACGCCAAGAAGGAGGTGTTCGCCTCCGGTTGGATCGAGGGTGACCAGGGCTATCTCGGCCGTCCCAACGACATCATCCTCGCCAAGGACGGCTCGATCCTCGTTGCCGACGATTGGGCCGGCGCKATCTACCGCATCAGCTACAGCAAGAAGTAGCGTAAGACGACACGAGGCTGCGACCGGACGACGGTCGCAGCCTCTTTTGTTTGTGACAGGCTTGCAGCGGAACGCGTTCGTCATGCCCGGACTTGATCCGGGCATCCATCAAACGAGAAACCTCTTTGCAAACGGGATGGATTGCCGGGCCTACGCCAAGCAGGCGGGTCAAGCCCGGCAATGACAGCCGGAGAAATCAGCCATGCGAGTCGTTCGGTTTGGAATTCTGTCTGTGACGCTATCGCTCGCAGCACTTGCAATCGTCCGTGCTCAGGCCGCCGATAATGCCGCGATCCAGGAGAAGGCCGCCGTCTGCTCCGGCTGTCACGGCGAGAACGGCATCTCGCAGACGGAGAACATCCCCTCGCTGGCCGGCCAGCCCGATCAATTCATCCAGTGGCAGCTCGTGTTCTTCCGCGCCGGCTCGCGCAAGAACGACCAGATGCAGCCGATCGCCGAGGAGATCACCAACGAGGACATCCGCAATTTCGGCGCCTACTTCGCGCAGATGACGCCGCCGAAGGCCGCGGAAGACGCGGATCCGGACCTGTCGAAAAAAGGCGCGCAAGTTGCCGTCGGCCGCCGCTGCGCCTCGTGCCATACGGATAGCTTTGCCGGCACCAAGGCCGTCGCGCGGCTCGCCGGCCAACGCGAGGAATACCTGGTCAAGGCACTGCACGACTACAAGAGCAGCCAGCGCGTCGGCGGCGGTGGCGCTGCGATGGCCGATGTCGCCTATCACATGAGCGATGAGGAAATCACCGCCGTCTCGCACTATCTCGCGTATTTCAAGTAACGCGGAGTCGTTGCGGCAAACGCCGCTGTCGTCCCGGGGCGCGACGAAGTCGCGAGCTACGATGCGCAATTGCGCATCTGAGGACCCATAGCCGCAGGATCAAGTTTGGCGAAGACTCGTGGTGACCAGCTCGCGTCATAACCACTCCCTGTGGTTATGGGTCCCGGGCTCGCGCTCTGCGCGCCCCGGGACGACAGCAAAGTTTGGAGCTACCCCGCCCGCTGCCTCTCATACGCCTTCAGATGCGTATACGCGATGCGCAGCTTCGGCACCGGCACCTTGGCGGCGTCGGCGCGCGCGATGAGGTCGCCAATGACGTGATCGGCCTCGACCGGCAGGCCCGCCTTGATGTCGCGGAACATGGATGCCGTCATCGGCGATCCCTCGGTGGTGAGGTTGCCCTTCACGCGCTCGAAGAACGGGCCGCCCGGCGTGTAGCCCGACGCGGTGGCGATCGCGCTGGTCTCGTCCAGCATGCCGAGCAAAAAGTCTCGGCCGCCGGGGGCCGCGAGGATGTTGCCGACGGAGGTGCGCATCAGGCTGGTGCTTGCGGCGAGCGAAGACAGGAACACCCACTTCTCCCACATGTCCTGCATGATGTTCTGGCTGGCGGCGGCGCCATTGATGCCGCTCTTGAAGGCCTCGTCGATCGCCTTTACCCGGTCCGAGAGTTTGCCGTCGCGCTCGCCGTAACTGAGCGACTGCATCGGCTGGAGCTGCACCACTTCGCGCTTCTCGTTCAGGGTTGCCGCGATGGCGCAGAGGCCGCCGAGCACGCGCTCCTTGCCGAATTTTTCGTCGAGCGTGTCGAGATGCTTCATGCCGTTGAGCATGGGAATGATCGCCGTATCAGGGCCGACCGCGGCCGCGAACGACTTGATGGCGTCGTCGAGGTCGAACGCCTTGCAGCTCAAGAGCACGACGTCGAACTTTCCCTTGAGCGCGTCGGCCTGAACGGTCGGCGGATTCTTCAGCGTCACGTCGCCGCTCGGGCTCTTGATGACGAGGCCGGCGCTCGCGAGCTCGCCGGCGCGCCGCGGCCGGACCAGGAAGGTGACGTCGCGGCCGGCCTGTAACAGCCTGCCACCAAAGTAGCCGCCGATGGCGCCGGCGCCGACCACGAGGATACGCATGGGAGAACTCCGTTCTTATTCTTGGCTTTATACTTGGCTTTATTTTTGGCGGATGGCGATTAGGAAGTAGCGAATAGCAGGCGCGATTTCCACTCGCTATTCGCTACGCGCCATTCGCGCGCTTCACTTTCCCGACACCATCTCCTCGACCTCGCGCAGCTGCTCCTTGCCGAAGAACATCTCGTTACCGACGAAGAAGGTGGGCGAGCCGAACGCACCGCGGGCAACGGCGTCCTCGGTGTTCTTGATCAGCTTGCCCTTGACCTCGGGCTCCTGGGCGCGCGCGAACAGTTTATGGGCATCGAGGCCGGAGGATGCCAGTGCCTTCGCCGCGACTTCCGGGTCGTCCATCTTCTTCGGCTCGCGCCACATGTGGTGGAAGGCGGCCTCGACATATTTTTCGAACACGCCCTCGGCCTGTGCCGCGATCGCGGTACGCATCAGGTTCAGCGTGTTGACCGGGAAGAACGGATTCATGACATAGGGCGGGACCTTGAAGCGCTTGACGAAGCGCTCGGTCTCGACCGCCTGGAATTCGCGCTTGTTCTTGATGCCGGCGAGCGTCTCGGCCGGCGACTTGTTGTTGGTCGACTTGAAGATGCCGCCGAGCAGGATCGGCACGTACTCGAATTTGACGCCGACGCGCTGCTCGATCGCCGGGATCGCAAGATGACTGAGATAGGCGTTCGGGCTGCCGAAATCGAACAGGAATTGCGGGGCTGTGCGGGTCAAAATCGTTCTCCCTGACCTGGCTTTTGATCTGGCTTTTCATCCATTGTGGCGCAGCGCGCGCCACGGGTCCACCGTTTAATGATGGTCATAATATCTTGATGATCCGGTCAGATCAGACGCCGGATCGCGCGCCTGCGCCACACCGTGAGGTAATAGCCCATCTGCAAAACGAACATGGCGCAGAACACGATCGGATAGGCGGCCCACACACCTTTCAGGCCGATCGTGCGGCTCAGGATCACAGCGGCCGGCAGCTCGATTGCGACAATGGCGAAGATCGACAGCAGCATTGGCGTCAAGGCGACGCCGGCCGCGCGCATGGCTCCGGAAAACACGGTGGCCAGGCCGAACGGCACCGAGCTCCACAGCGCGATGTGAAGCAGTCCCCCGGCGAGGTCGAGTACGGCACTGTCGGTGATGAAGAGTCCGAGCACGGCCCGCGGCGCCAGATAGATCAGCCCCACCAGCCCGCCGGTCAGGACGATGTTGAACATGAGGCCGGTGCGCACGATGCCATCGAGCAGCGTCCTGTTGCCGCCGCCGATGGCCTGTGCGCCGAGGATCGAGACCGCGATCGAAATCGACATTGCCGTGAACTGCGTGTAGCCCATCACCTGGTTGACCGCGCCATACGCGGCGGTGGCATCCGATCCAAAGCCGTTGACGAGCCCGAGCAGCACGAGCTCTGCGATCGCCATCACCACCATGCCGACTGCGCTCGGCAGTCCGATGCCGAGGATCTTTCCGAGCACGGCACGATTGAGCCGCAGATGACGCAGCAGCGCGGCATCGGGTGCCAGTGCATGCTTCGTCCGCAGCAGATAGAGGGCCAGCGCGAGCAGCGTCAGCGCGTTGGCAATCGCTGCCGCCCAGGCTGGGCTGGTGATTCCCGCGGCAGGCAATCCGAACGCGCCGCGGATCAGTATCGGCGTCAGGATCAGTCCGATGGTGGTCGACAAGGCCAGCGCCAGCAGCGGCGTCACGGCGTCACCGACGCCGCGGATCATCGCCGTCATCAGCAGGAAGACGAAGCCGAGCGGCATGGTGAGCAGCATGATGCGCGCATAGGCACTGGCCTGGTCGAGGATGTCCGCTGGCGTCGCGAGCATCGTCATTAGTTGCCGGCTGAAGAAGCCGCCGACCAAAGCAACCGAAAGCGAGAGCAGCAGGCCGATCGCGAGCGTCGTGCCGACGACGATCCTGATCCTGCCATGCTCGCCAGCGCCAAAGGCCTGGCCGATCAGCACAGTGGCGCCGGTGCTCAGGCCCATGACGAAGGCGAACAGGAAGAACATCACCGGGAAGAACGCCGACACCGCTGCGAGTGCGTCGACGCCGATCATCTGGCCGAGATAGACGTTGCTGACGGTCCCGAACAGCGATTGCAGCGCGTTGCTCAGCACCAGCGGTGCGAGGAAGCGGAGGAATGTCGTCCAGAGCGGTTTTGGCGCGGACATGGATAGGCCTTTCATCAGGGCGTGCGAAGCCGTTGCCGCGCGATGCACGCGCGGCTTGGCCGTCGATGGGGTGAGAGAAGTGCTGCGCCTAAGCGCGGTCGCTGTAGGCGAGCTTGACGATGTGGTCGCGGACGTCGACCGGCCAGTCGGCGATCAGTCCGGTGAAGCGCCGCCGGTCATCCGCGAACAGGGCGCGCGAAGCTTCCTCGAACTGCGGCAGATTACCCGCCATGGTCGACATGAAGTGATAGGCCGCATCACGCGCCTGCCGCTCGCGGTCCTTGTCGCCGCTTGCGCGTCTCGCCTCGTCGACGAGTTTCCGCAGCGCGACCGAGGCGCCGCCCGGCTGGGCTCCGAGCCACTCCCAGTGCCGCGGCAGCAGCGTCACCTCGCGCGCGACCACGCCGAGCTTCGGCCGGCCGCGCCCGCGGGGCTCGCTCGGTGGCGCGGTCTCCTCGACCGGCGGCGGGACAAGCTTCGCCACCCGCGCCAGCACCTCGCGATCCCCGCCGCGCAGATCGAAGTCGATCGATCGGCCCGTGTGGTCCTCGAAGATGATGATGGGCTCGTCCGGCGGTGGCGTGATCCGCTTGACGACCAGCGCGACCTCTCCTGCTGGCCCGGACGCCAGGCGGCGATGGCCCTGGAACGCCGTGAAAGTCCGTTGCATTGAAATCATTGCCATATTGATGACGTTGGCCCTTTAATATCCGGGTAAATTGCGGTCGTCAATATACCCGGATGAAATTATCCGTGGGGATGGCTCGACATTGCGTTCCCGGGCTGGCACGAACGCGCGACCGACCACGCCTAGCCTGGGGACCTCAACGATGCTGACCGTTCACCACCTCAACAATTCCCGCTCACAGCGGGTGCTGTGGCTGCTCGAGGAGTTGGGCGTGCCCTACGAGATCGTGTGCTATCAGCGCCAGCCGGACATGCGCGCGCCGAAGGAGCTGCGCGCCATCCATCCGCTCGGCAAGTCGCCCGTCATCACCGACAACGGCAACACCATCGCCGAGTCCGGCGCGATCATCGAATACCTCATCGCCACCTACGGCAACGGCCGGCTGATTCCGCCGCCGAACACGCCGGAGCGGCTGCGCTTCACCTATTGGTTGCACTATGCGGAGGGCTCGGCGATGCAGCCGCTGCTGCTCAAGCTGCTGTTCACGCTGATGCCGAAGCGCGCACCCGCACTGCTTCGCCCGCTGGTGCGCAAGGTCTCGAACCAGGCGCTCACCGCGCTGGTCAATCCGCAGCTCAAGCAGCACATGGATTATTGGGAAGGCGAGCTCGGCAAGAGCGAGTGGTTTGCCGGCAACGAGTTCACCGCCGCCGATATCCAGATGAGCTTCCCGCTCGAAGCCGCGCAAGCGCGTGGCGGGCTCGAGCTCGGCCATCCCAAGGCGATGGCATTCCTGGAACGCATCCATGCGCGCCCGGCGTATGCCAGAGCGCTGGAAAAAGGCGGGCCGTACCAGGTGGGGCGGTAAATTACTTCACCGCCCCGGGTGACAACGCCGGACTAATCCGCGTGCAGCACGCGCCCGCGCGTCTCCGGCAGCGCGAAGGCGGCAATGAAGAACAGCACGTAAGCCACCACCGCGAACATCGCGATCGCATTGGCGAGCGACGTCGTCGCCGAGAGCGCGCCGACCAGGAACGGAAACAGCGCGCCGATGCCGCGGCCGAAATTGTAGCAGAAGCCCTGGCCGGAGCCGCGCAGCCGCGTCGGATAGAGCTCGGTCAGGAACGCGCCGATCCCCGAGAAATAGCCCGAGGCGAAGAAGCCCAGCGGGAAGCCGAGCACCCACAGGATCTCGTTGGTCAGCGGCAGCTGCGTGTAGAGCAGCACCACGGCCATGGCGCCGATCGAGAAGATCAGGAACAGATTGCGCCTGCCGATGCGATCCGCGAGCCAGGCTCCGACGAGATAGCCGATGAAAGAGCCGATGATCAGCGTCGAGAGATAGCCGGTCGAACCGACGATCGACAGGTGCCGCTCCTTGGTCAGGAACTGCGGCACCCAGAAGGTGACGGCGTAGTAGCCGCCCTGGCAGCCTGTCGCCATCAGCGAGGCCAGGATCGTGGTCTTCAGGATCGGGCCGGAGAAAATTTCCCAGAGCGCCGGACGATCGCCGCTCGCGGCCTGTTTTGCGCGGGCCTCGGCCGCGATCTCGGGCTCGGTGACGGAGCGGCGGATGTAGAACACCAGCAGCGCCGGCAGTGCACCGATCACGAACATCCAGCGCCACGCCGTCTCCGGCGGCAAAGCCGAGAACAGGATCGCCTGCGACAGCACGGCGAGACCCCAGCCGACCGCCCAGCCCGACTGCACCGAACCGACTGCGCGTCCGCGATATTGCGGACGGATCGCCTCGCCCATCAGCACGGCGCCCGCCGCCCACTCGCCGCCGAAGCCGAGGCCGAGCACGGCGCGTGCGATCAGGAGCTGGTCGAAATTCTGCACGACCGCGCAGACCAGCGAGAAGAACGAGAACCAGATGATGGTGATCTGGAGCGTCCTGACACGTCCGATATGATCGGAGAGATAGCCGCCGAGCCAGCCGCCGATCGCGGAGGCCAGCAGCGTCACGGTGCCGGCGAGTCCGGCCGAGGCCGCATCGACCTTCCACAGCGCGATGATGGTGCCGATCACCAGCGGATAGATCATGAAGTCCATGCCGTCGAGCGCCCAGCCCGCCGCGCAGGCCCAGAACGTCCGTCGCTCCGGCGCGTTCATGTCGCGATAGAAGGCGAGGAGGCTGGTGTCTTCGATCTCCGCGCGCTCAATGCGCTGGGTCGGATCGGCTGTGCTCATGTGCGTTTCCCCGGCGGTCCCTTAAAGCTGCGCGGTGGTAGCACGCACGGCAGCCCGCGCAAGCTGCCGTGCCATGCAACGGCGAGACTACTGTCCCGCGGCTTCCGCGCCGCGGGTACGCGGATCGGGCGCGCCGAGTGGCCCGTTCGGCGTCACCAGAATCGAATTGGCCGAGGTCTGTCCCATCGGCTCGACGATGAGGTGATCCATCGCCCTCAGCTCGAACAGCACATCGCCGGAAAAGCCGCTCTCGACGCGCACCTCGTCCGGCAGCCATTGGTGATGCAGCCGTGGCGCAGCGACGGCGGCGGCCACATCCATCTTGTAGTCGAGCACGTTGACGACGACCTGGAGCACGGTCGAGATGATGCGGCTGCCGCCGGGTGAGCCCGTCACCAGCACCGGCTTGCCGTTCTTGAGCACGATGGTAGGGGACATCGAGGACAACGGCCGCTTGCCGGGTCCGGGCAGATTGGGCTCGAAACCGACGAGGCCGTAGGCGTTGGAAGCGCCGACCGCGGCGGTGAAATCGTCGAGCTCGTTGTTGAGCAGCACGCCGGTTCCGTCGGCAACGAGGCCGACGCCATAGCTGAAATTCAGCGTGGTGGTGTTGCTGACGGCATTGCCGCCGGCGTCGACGACGGAAAAGTGCGTGGTGTTGGTGCCCTCGCGCGGCGCGGGAGGGGCGGAGACGAGCTGCCTCGACGGCGTGGCGCGCTCCGTGGAGATGCCGGCGCGCAGCTTGGCGGCGTAGTCCTTTGCCGTGAGCGTCTCGATCGGTGCATTGACGAAGGCGGGATCGCCGAGATAGCGCGCACGATCCGCATAGGCGCGCTTCATGGCTTCGATCAGCAGATGCAGCGAAGCTGGCGACCCCTGTTTCAGATCGGCCAGCTGAAAGCCCTCGAGGATGTTGAGCGTCTCCACCAGCACCACGCCGCCGGAGGACGGCAGCGGCATCGAGACAATGTCGTAGCCGCGATATGTGCCGCGCACCGGGGCACGGACCACGGCCTGATAGGATTTCAGATCGGCCGGCGTCATGATGCCGCCGGCGTCAGTCACGGCCTTGGCGAGCTTGTCCGCGACCGGCCCCTCATAGAAACCGCGCGGCCCCTGTGCAGCGACGGCCGACAGCGTTTCGGCGAGATCACTCTGCACCAGCCTGTCGCCTTCGCCGAGCGGTGTGCCGTCGGGGCGCGAGAAGATCCTGGCCGACGACGGCCAGCGCGCCAGCCGCCGGTGCCAACCCGGCAGCGTGTCGGCAAGGTCGTCGGTGACAACAAAACCGTCGCGGGCGAGCCCAATCGCGGGCTCGAGCAGCTGTGCCAGCGTGAACCGGCCCGAGCCGTATTTTTCCAAGGCCAGCACAAGACCGGCGACGGTGCCGGGCACGCCGACGCCGAGCGCGGAATCCCGCGACTTCGCCGCATCGGGCTTGCCGTCAGCGCCGAGGAAGATCTGCGGGGTGGTCGCAGCCGGCGCGGTCTCGCGATAGTCGATCGTGATGTCCTCGTTGCGCTCGGCCGAATGGATCACCATGAATCCGCCGCCGCCGATGTTGCCGGCGCGCGGATACGTCACGGCCATCGCAAAGCCGGTGGCGACCGCGGCATCGACCGCGTTGCCGCCGCGGCGCAGGATGTCGGCGCCGACTTGCGCCGATATCTTTTCCTGCGCCACCACCATGCCGTGCTCGGACGGAACGGCGTGCACCGCGTCGAGCGCGGGTGGGACATAGGCTCGCCGCGCATCCTGTGCGGTGGCAGACGAAAAACCAAACGCCAGAGTGGCAATGAAGGCGAAAAATGTCCGCCGTGTCGGATATGACGACATCATCAAGCTTCCGTCGCGGCCTCAGGCCAGTTCCCACGCGTCGCTTCAATGCTATACGCTTTGCCCCAACAGAGGCAAAACTGTTCGTGATGGGGACTGGAATATGACGACGATCGCCTCGGATGCGCGCTTGGCCGGCGCGCAGCGGACCTATCCGCCGCGCGCCGCCGTTATCAGCTGGATCTTCTTCGATTGGGCCGCGCAGCCTTATTTCACGCTGATCACGACCTTTGTTTTCGCACCCTATTTCGCCACCAGCATTGCGCCAGATGCCGCCACCGGCCAGTCGTTGTGGGGCTTTGCGATGGCAGCCGCGGGCCTCGCGATCGCGCTGATGTCGCCGGTGCTCGGCGCCATTGCCGATGCCTCGGGCCGCAGGAAGCCGTGGATCGCGGGATTCGGCACACTGCTGGTGCTGGCGGCCTGCACGCTGTGGATCGGCAAGCCCGGCGATCCCACCATCATTGCGCCGCTGCTCACCGCGGTCGCGCTCGCCAGCGTCGGCGCGGAATTCGCCACCGTCTTCAACAACGCGATGATGCCGACCCTGGTGCCGCCTGAGCGGATCGGCCGGCTCTCCGGCACCGGCTGGGCCACGGGTTACATCGGCGGCATCGTCAGCCTCGTCATCGTGCTCGGCTTCCTCGCCGCCAATCCCGAGACCGGCCGCACGCTGCTCGGCTTCAAGCCGCTGTTCGGGCTCGATCCGGTCAGCCATCAGGGCGATCGCATCGTGGGACCGCTGACCGGGCTGTGGTTCATCATCTTCGTGACACCGTTATTCCTGTTCACGCCGGATTATCCGGCGAAGCACCCGGTGTGCGAGGCGCTGCGCGTGGGATTGTCGGATCTCAAGCAATCGATTAAGGGCCTGCCGCAGCGGAAATCGCTCGCGGCATTCCTGCTCGCCAACATGATCTACACCGACGGCCTGGTGTCGCTGTTCGCGTTCGGCGGCATCTATGCCGCCGGCACCTTCGGCTGGCACACGATCCAGATCGGCACCTTCGGCATCATGCTCGCGATTGCCGGCGCCCTTGGCGCGTGGCTCGGCGGCAAGCTCGACGATGGTCTCGGGCCGAAGCGCGTCATCGCCGGCAGCCTGCTTGTTCTGTTGCTGGCGGTGGCGGCGATTCTTCTGGTCGACAAGGACAGCGTCCTGTTCGTCAAGGTCGCGCCGCCTCTTCCGGGCGCGCCCTTGTTCTCGAGCGCTGCCGAGCGCGCTTATCTCGTTTTGGGTTGTCTCATCGGCGCTGCAGGCGGCCCGCTTCAGGCCGCCTCGCGCACTCTGCTGATCCGTCTCGCGCCGAAGGATCGCATCGCGCAGTATTTCGGCCTGTTCGCGCTGACGGGGAAGGTAACGTCCTTCATCGGCCCGCTGCTGATCGGCATGATCACCGCGGTGACGGCGAGCCAGAAGGCCGGCATGGCCGTGCTGGTGGTGTTCTTCGTCGCGGGGCTGGGGTTGTTGATGCGGGTACGGGATTAGTGGCGTAGCCCGGATGGAGCGAAGCGCAATCCGGGGCCGCTGTTGCTGAGACGTGAAACCCGGATTTCGCTGCGCTCCATCCGGGCTACGCTCGCGGTGAGTTAGTGCCTGAAGTGCCGCGTGCCCGTAAACACCATGGCGATGCCGTGCTCATCGGCGGCCTTGATCACCTCGTCGTCGCGCATGGAGCCGCCGGGCTGCACCACGGCGGTGGCGCCGGCCTCAATGCAGGCGAGCATGCCGTCGGCGAACGGGAAGAACGCATCCGACGCCACCACCGAGCCCTTGGTGAGCGGCTCTGCGAGCTTGAGCTCATTCGCCGCGTCCTGCGCCTTGCGCGCCGCGATCCGCGCTGAATCCACCCGGCTCATCTGGCCCGCGCCGATGCCGACGGTGGCGAGATCCTTGGCGTAGATGATGGTGTTGGACTTGACGTGCTTTGCCACGCGGAACGCGAATTTCAGATCGCGCATCTCGGCGTCATCAGGCGCACGTTTGGTCACGACCTTGAAGGTCATGTCGTCGACCACCGCGTTGTCGCGGCTTTGCACGAGGAGGCCGCCGGCGACCGTCTTGGCGGTGAGGCCAGGCGCGCGCGGATCGGGCAGGCTGCCGGCGAGCAGCAGGCGCAGATTCTTGCGCGCGCCGATGATGGCGATCGCCTCCTCGCTGGCGTCGGGCGCGATGATCACCTCGGTGAAGATCTTTGTGATCTCGCGCGCGGTGTCGGCGTCGAGCGCGCGGTTCATCGCGATGATGCCGCCGAACGCCGAGGTGGAATCGCATGCGAGCGCCTTGCGATAGGCGCTGACGAGATCGGAGCCTTCGGCCACGCCGCACGGATTGGCGTGCTTGACGATGACGCAGGCCGCGGTGCGCTTGGCGTCGAACTCGCCGATGCACTCGTAGGCCGCATCGGTGTCGTTGATGTTGTTGTAGGAGAGCTCCTTGCCCTGGAGCTGGCGCGCGGTCGAGACGCCCGGCCGCTTGTCGGGCGTCGCATAGAACGCGGCGGTCTGGTGCGGGTTCTCGCCATAGCGCAGCGACTGGATCAGTCTGCCGCCGAAGGCGCGGAAATCGGGCGCGTCGATTTCGAGCTGGCGGTTGAACCAGTTCGAGATCGCGGCGTCATACGCGCCGGTGCGCGCATAGGCCTTCGCGGCAAGCCGCCGGCGCAGTGTCAACGTCGTCGATCCGTTGTTGGCGGCAAGCTCGTCGAGCACGGCCTTGTAGTCCTCGGCCTCGACCACGACGGCGACGTCGTCATGGTTCTTCGCCGCGGCGCGGATCATCGCGGGGCCGCCGATGTCGATGTTCTCGATGCAATCCTCGAAGCCCGCGCCTTTGTCGACGGTCGCTTCGAACGGATACAGGTTGACGACCAGGAGATCGATCGGCGCGATGCCGTGCGCCTTCATCGCCTCCGCATGTTCCTTGTTGTCGCGGATCGCGAGCAGGCCGCCATGCACCTTCGGATGCAGCGTCTTGACGCGGCCGTCCATCATCTCGGGGAAGCCGGTGAGGTCGGAAACGTCCTTCACCTTGAGGCCGGCCGCGGCGATCGCCTTGGCGGTGCCGCCGGTCGAGACCAGCTCGACATCGTGCGCGGCAAGCGCCTTTGCGAACTCGATCAGGCCGGTCTTGTCGGAGACGGAGAGAAGAGCACGGGTGACGCGGCGGGGATGGTCAGTCATGAGCAAGATCCTCTGTCTTAAGGAGTGTCTATGCCCAGGCGCGCGGCGTCTCAGTCCCGCGCTTCCCGATGGTGCTCCATCCAAGGTCGCCAGTCGCGCGAGCGAGGGCTCGATAGCAGCTTTCGGCCGTTTTCACAACGATGAGATGGGGCCGAATCGTGCGCGTTTACAGCGGAAGTTCCGGCTCGCGCCGGGCGTTGCGGCGGGCATTGGTGACCGCAKGCGATGCAGTGGAGCGGACGAAGCTCCAGCGGATCGACGGCGCCTGCCGCGCATCCTGCCGGATCACGATCTGCGCGGTGCGGCGCGGGCCGTCATTGCCGGCCAGGAACACGCTGTCCTCGAGGTCGACCTTGTCGTCCAGCGCCTCGAAGGTCCAGACGTCGCGGTTGGGCAGCACCAGCATGACGCCACGGGCATCCGACAGCCGGCTCGCCTTCACCGCCGGATGCAGATGGAAGCGCAGCGCGAAGTCGGCGTCGGCGCCCTTGAAGCGTCCGCCCTGCGGCGGCGACAGCGTGTCCTCGCCGTCGATGCGTGCGCCGTCATTGGCGACCATCAGCACGCGGCGATGGATCGCGCCGAATTTCGCGAGGTAGCCGTCATGCGAGGTCGTGAGCAGCGTGCCGTTCTGAACGATCTCGCGATAGCTCTCGACCTCGACGGGGCCGCTGGTGACGGGTGAGCCGTGCAGGAGGCGCTTCATCGCCGACATCTCGACGAATTGGCATGAGGACGTCTCATGATAGGTCAGCGTCGAATGCGCCGCGGTGCCGCGTGCGAACGGCCGCCAATTGTCGCGTCCCGTGGTCGGCATGCCGCAATTGGTGACGATGCGGCTGATGCCGGAAGACAATTCGAACGACAGGCAGCCGGCATGGGCGTCGTGGCTGACGCCGGCCGGCGGCGGGGGGCCGGTGTCGATGATCAGCGTGGTCTGGCCGGCGTCGAGGCGCTGGAAGCCGGTATGCGGCATATTCGCCATCGGCGCGCCGTGAGTGTCGTCATAGGCGAGCAGCGTGGCGAGCAGGTCCGAGGGCGTCGCGCTCATGCCGTTGAAGAGCGCGAAATTGCCGTCGCCGTGCCGGAAGAAGCGCAGCATCGGCATCATGCGGTCGATCGCGTTGAGCAGCGCCGGCGGCGGTGCGATGTTGCGCGCGGCAAAGGTCTGCCGCAGCGGCAACAGGTCGATCAAGAGCTCGATCAGCGCGCCCGGATTGCGGGAGATGTGGCCGCCGTCGGGCAGGATCTGCCGCTGCAACTCGTCCGAGAGCTTTTTCGAGGCACTGCGGATCTGCCGCGCCTGGTTGGCAAGGCACAGCGCCGCGTAGCACAGCGCGATCAGCACCTGGAGCTTCGGCACTCCGTCGGGCATGTTGACCATGGTGTAGCGCAGAAGGCGGATCTCCCGCGCCAGCGCCCGCAGATAGCGGCGGTAGAATTTGTTGTCGGTGTCGTTGAGCACCAGCGGCGCCTGCGACAGCAGCGAGATCACGCGCCGCGCCAGCACGTCGGCACGCCGCGCGACGGCGCGGCGCTTGTTGGCAGGGTTGGCGATCCAGTCCTCGACCAGCGCGCGCGCATTGGCGCGCGTCAGCGCAGTGTCGGCGGCGCGCAGATGGCGCAGCCAGCCGAAGCCGAGCAGCGCGACCTCCCAGTCTTCCGACGGCGGTTCGAGATCGAAGATCGAGCGGCCGTGGCAATTGACGATCTTGCCGGCGAAGACGAAGCGTCCGGCATAGATCTCTGCGGCGCGGGTCGCATCCGCCGTGCGCAGGTCATGCGGCGCGATGATCAGCCGGTCGGTACGGCCGGGCCAGACCCGCGACAGCGCAACGGAACCGCCGCTCGCGCGCGCGAGCATGTTCCGCGCGAAGCGGTTCATCACCAGCGTCGAGATACGTCTGCGTTGAGCGACCGACACGCCTTGCCTTGAAGGGGGAGAGGATGAACGACGAATCCTTCTTAATCCCAAAATCGGACGTCTGACACCATCTTGAAGCGTCGCGAATCAGCGCTGGCGCAAAAACCGGTGCAAAATCAGGATTTAACGAGCCGGGCTGCGTAGAAACCGTCGAGCCCGCCGAGCTTGGGATCGGCGTTCGGCAGGTGGCTGGGCAGCGTGCGCAGGTCGCCTTCCGTGGTGATGATCTCGCTGAGCCCGGAGACCTCGGAAGCTTCGATCGGCACGCGGCGCAGGCCGCCCTCCGTGGCCAGCAGCGCCGCGATCGCCTGCTCGCCCTCTTCGGGTTCCAGCGAACAGGTGCAGTAGACCAGCGTCCCGCCCGGCTTGAGCAGCGAGACGGATTTCTTCAGCAGCCGCTGCTGGAGCGCGGTCAGGGCGGCGACGTCGGATTCCTGCCGGAGCCAGGCAACGTCGGGATGGCGCCGGATCGTTCCGGTCGATGTGCAGGGTGCATCGATCAGGATGCCGTCAAAGCCCTCGGCAGGGCCGGCCCATTCCACGGCGTCGGCGACGACAGTCTCGGCCTGGAGCGACAGCCGCGTCAGATTCTCGCGCAGACGCGCCACCCGGGCGGGTGAGCGGTCGATCGCCGTGACATGCGCGCCGGCCTGTGCCAGTTGCGCGGTCTTGCCGCCCGGGGCGGCGCAGAGATCGGCAATGGACTTGCCCTTGATGTCGCCAAATAGCCGAGCTGGCAACGCGGCGGCGGCATCTTGCACCCACCATTGCCCCTCGGTGAAGCCGGGCAGCATGGTCACGGCGCCGTGCAGCACCGTGCGCACCGATCCGGTCGGCAGTACTTCACCGTGCAGCCGGTTCGCCCATTGCGCGGCGTCCGATTTCACGGTGAGGTCGAGCGAGGGCTCGTGGCCGAGCGCCAGCGCCATGTCTCTTGCGGTCGCCTCGCCGTAATGCGCGCTCCAGCGCGCGAGCAGCCAGGGCGGCAAGTCCAGCGATTGCGTGGCAACTTCATCCACCAGCGCCTTGCCCTCGCGCGCGCAGCGGCGCAGCACGGCATTGACGAGGCCGGCATAACGAGCGGCACGCCGGTCGGATTGAACGAGGCGGACGGAGAGATCGACCGCGGCGTGATCGGGCACGTCCATCCAGAGGATCTGGGCGGCGCCGATCAGGAGCGCGCTCTGCGCGCGCGGCGCTTCGGACGGGATGCCCTTGTCGAGCAAGCGGGACAGCACATGGCCGAGCGTGCCGAGCCGACGCAGCACGGTCGCGACCAGGCGGCGCATCAGCGCGCGGTCGCGGTCGGCGAGCGTCTTCAATCCGGGATGGGCACCGCTGCCGTCGAGTTGATCGTCAAGCGTGCGGTGCTTGTGCAGCACGCCGTCGACGATGTCAGCGGCGATCCGCCGCGCCGCGAGACCGGGCACTTCGGACGGAGGAGCGAAACGTTGAGATGGCATGCGGCTTAAGGTTCTTGGCGAGCGGCAGTTCCGCCGCAATGGGCGCATGCCTCGAGAGACCTATCTCTGGCATGCGAATATGCCAAATGTAAGAATGGCCTCTCGCGTTTACAGCCCGGCATGACCATCTCAGCAATGCGTTATTGGACGTCGCACACCCCGTGATCCTGCGCTAGGAACCGCCGAGATGAGTGACCAGCCCCCCGTTCCCGATCGCAAGCCGCTCCCGCCGGCCGCCCAGCGCGCGCTGGCCGAGGCCGAAGCGCGCCGGCAGGCTGCTGCTGCCCACGCCGCGGCGGCGCCGAAGGAATTGCAGGGACCGAAGGGACCCGAGCCCACCCGCTACGGCGATTGGGAGCGCAAAGGTATCGCCTCGGACTTTTGAGGCTGTCGTTTGAGGCTGGCTTTTGAGGCCATCTTGCCGGATCGCCCGACTCAGCCCTAGCGTGCGCGGATGCCGCGTTTCGATCCCAGCCATCCATACCGGCCCTCATACAGTGGTTCGCCGTTCGGCCGTCACTTCTCGGGGCTGTTGCCGTGGATGTTCGTGGTCGCAATCGTGGTGGCCGTCGTGCTTACCTTCCGGCACGGGATGAACTGGCCCTTCCCGCATGCGATCGATGGTCAATCGCGAGATGCCCAGATCATTTTGCAGCAGGCCAATCCGGACATCCGTCAGCCGGTCGACGTCATTCGCACGATCGACGGCGATACCTTTCTCGCTCGCGTGCACCAGCGCGACGGACGCGTTCTCGTTGCGCGCGTTCGCCTGCGCGGTATCGATGCGCCGGAGATGAAAGCATCCTGCCAGGATGAATTGGACAAGGCTCAAGCGGCGACAGGCGCGCTGCGCGATCTGCTCGGCCAGGGCGGCGTGACGATCAACAATCTCGGCCCCGACAAATACGGCCGTGTTCTCGCCAATGTCGCGACAAAGCGAACTGCGGACGTATCTGCCGCGCTGCTCGCGGGCGGTTACGCGCGGAGCTACAACGGCGGCCATCGCGACGGCTGGTGCGCGCGCGGCTGGCGCTTCTGGTAACAAAGAGCCGCGTCGATGGACGCGGCTCTTTCAATTCTGTTACGAGTTTGGAGATCAGCGCGTCACGACCACCGTCGTGCCGACCGAGACGCGGCTGTAGAGATCGGTGATGTCGTCGTTGAGCATGCGGATGCAGCCATAGGAGACGAAGCCGCCGACCGAGCCCGGCACATTGGTGCCGTGGATGGCATATTCGCCGCCGGCCAGCGTCATCGCCGCAACGCCCATCGGGTTGCGCGGCGAGCCGCCTGGAATAACGTCGGGGATGCTGGGCTTGTCGCGCTTCACTTCAGCAGGCGGCGACCAGGCCGGGTTGAGATACTTGCCGTCGATGCGGGTGGTGCCGGCCCATTGCTTGCCGGACTTGCCGACGCCGACCGGATAGCGCACGGCGTGGCCGTTATCGAGGATGAGATAGAGCCGCCGCTCGTTGGTTTTGACCACGATGGTGCCCGGCGAATAGTCGGCCAGGTGTGCCCCCACCATTTCCGGCCGCGCCTCTGCGGCCGTCGACATCAAGACCCCTGCCCCAATGGTGGCGGCGAGCGCCACAGCAATCCTTACCGACATCAATTTTTCCTCTACCCCGAACGGATCGTCCAAAACTACGCAGCACCGGCAATTGCCCGCTTGCCCGGATATTCTTAACCGCGCCTGTTAACCGGATGGTTTCCACGCGCGGCCGCCAAGGGCCCGCCAGCACGCGGAACAAAGAAAATGTTCGAAATAAAGTAAATGACAAGAAAACAACACTTGGCTGGAAAGACGCGGGCGCGACGGATCGCGCCCTGACAAGTGCGTGAGGGTGTGAACGGCTGTTATTTCGGGGGGGCTCTGTGTCCCGGACGCGCTGCAGCGCCTTGGCGCTGCTGCGCAGAGCCGGGACCCGGGAGGCCACACGCTCTGCCATTGGATCGGCACCGGCTCTGCAGCGCACCGCTGAAGAAGCGCTGCGCCGCGTCCGGGGCACGAGAGCGTGCCTTACGCCGACTTCTTGTTCTGCCGGTTCTTGACGAGATCGTCGACCACGGCCGGATCGGCGAGCGTCGAGGTATCGCCGAGGCTGCCCGGCTCGTCCTCGGCGATCTTGCGCAGGATGCGGCGCATGATCTTGCCGGAGCGGGTTTTGGGCAGACCGGGCGAGAACTGGATCTGGTCGGGCGCGGCGATCGGGCCGATCTCCTTGCGCACCCAGGTGACGAGCTCCTTGCGCAATTCGTCGCTCGGCTCGACGCCGGCCATCAGGGTGACATAGGCGTAGATGCCCTGGCCCTTGATGTCGTGCGGGTAACCGACTACGGCGGCTTCCGACACCTTCTCATGCGCGACGAGCGCGCTCTCGACTTCCGCGGTGCCCATGCGGTGGCCGGAGACGTTGATGACGTCATCGACGCGGCCGGTGATCCAGTAATAGCCGTCGGCGTCGCGCCGGCAGCCGTCGCCGGTGAAATACTTGCCCTTGTAGGTCGAGAAATAGGTCTGCTCGAAGCGGGCGTGATCGCCATAGACCGTGCGCATCTGGCCCGGCCATGACCGCGTCAGGCAGAGATTGCCTGATGTCTCGCCGTCCAGCACCTTGCCGTCGGCATCGACGATCTCAGGCACGACGCCGAAGAACGGCTGCGTCGCCGAGCCCGGCTTCAGCTTGGTCGCGCCCGGCAGCGGCGTGATCAAGATGCCGCCGGTCTCGGTCTGCCACCAGGTGTCGACGATCGGGCAGCGATCGTCGCCGACGACACGGTGATACCACTCCCAGGCTTCGGGATTGATCGGCTCGCCGACCGAGCCGAGCAGGCGAAGCGAGGCGCGCGACGTCTTCTTCACGGGCTCGTCGCCGCTCTGCATCAGTGCGCGGATCGCGGTCGGCGCGGTGTAGAAGATGTTGACCTTGTGCTTGTCGATGACCTTCCAGAAACGGGAATTGTCCGGATAATTCGGCACGCCTTCGAACATCAGCGTGGTCGCGCCGTTCGCCAGCGGCCCATAAAGGATGTAGCTGTGTCCGGTGACCCAGCCGACGTCGGCGGTGCACCAGTAGATGTCGCCGTCGTGATAGTCGAAGACGTATTGATGCGTCATCGCGGCGAACACGAGATAGCCGCCCGAGGTGTGCAGCACGCCCTTGGGCTGGCCGGTCGAGCCCGACGTATAGAGGATGAACAGCGGATCCTCGGCGTGCATGTGCTCGGCCCGGCATTCCGTCGTCACCATCTTGGCGGCGTCGTGATACCAGAGATCGCGCGACGGATTCATCTCGACCGTGCCGCCGGTGCGCTTGACAACGACGACCCAGTCGACGCCGTCGGCCTTGGCGAGCGCTGCATCGACATTGGCTTTCAGCGGCACCTTCTTGCCGCCGCGCAGGCCCTCGTCCGCCGTGATGATCACCTTGGATTGGCAGTCGTTGATGCGCTGGGCGAGGCTGTCGGGCGAGAAGCCCGCGAACACCACGGAGTGGATCGCACCGATCCGCGCGCAGGCCAGCATCGCGTAGGCCGCTTCGGGAATCATCGGCAGGTAGATGGTGACGCGGTCGCCCTTCTTGACGTTGCGGGTGCGCAGGATGTTGGCCATCCGGCAGACCTCGTCGTGCAGCTCCTTGTAGGTGATGTGCCGGGATTGCGAGGGATCGTCGCCTTCCCAGATGATCGCGGTCTGGTTGGCGCGCTTGTGCAGATGCCGGTCGATGCAATTATGGGCGACGTTGAGGATTCCGTCCTCGAACCATTTGATCGAGATGTTGCCGGGGGCGAAGGAGACGTTCTCGATCTTCGTCGGCGCGTGCATCCAGTCGATACGCTTGGCCTGCTCGGCCCAGAAGGCGTTCGGGTCCGAGATCGAGCGGGCGTACATGTCCTTGTACTTGGCTTGGTCGATCCAGGCGCGCTTGGCCCATTCCGCGGGGACGTCGTAGGTCTTCTCGGACATGCTTCCCTCCAGATACGGCAAGCCGAGCCCAGGCGACCGGCGAGCCGACGTCATCATTGAACCGATTATGCGTCCGCCTAACCGGACCCGACAAGGAGCACAAGCTGGACCTTCGGCGAGCGGGCAGCCATGCGGAAGATCAACGGCGCCTGGCGCGACTGTCGCAGATCTGAAACAGGCTTGCGCGGCTTTCCAGGTCTTTACCAAGACGCCGGAATAGGCCTGTGCAGGGCGCCCATGCGCCGCATGAGGTATTTAGAAACCGTCTGTCACTGATTCGGGACTCGCAATGCGGTTCGGAACACCCTAAATGGCCAACCCGGGTCCCGAGAGACCGTCCAAGAGACTGTCCAATAGACCCTTGGAACAAAAATCAGAACAGCGGCATTGACCGATAACAGACAGGGCTAAGGCTTAAGGCTATGATGGATCAGCGGAATCTCGGGACGATGCGGCTCGCTTCGGCCGATCCTGCTGCTGTCGCGTTGGCCAAAGCCCTCGGACAATGGCCGAAACCGGCCGGTTCCGCCCGTCTCAGCCCGAAAAAGGTCTTCGACACCGCGCCTGCGACCTCGGTTGAGGCGATCGCCAAGGAGCTGGGCCTGCGGCTCGGCGACCAGAACGAGCTGACCATCCGGCGCATCAAGCGCGGCAAGGGCTATTCCTTCGTCCGTCCCAACGGCGCGCATATCCGCGACGCTCGCACCATCCGCCGGCTGCACGCCATGGCGGTGCCGCCGGCCTATCGCCAGGTGCGCTACTCGGCCGATCCGAGCTCGCATCTCCAGGCGGTGGGACGCGATGCCGCGGGCCGGCTGCAATACCGCTACCACACCGATTGGGAAAAGGTCCGCGAGCACCGCAAGGCGCACCGGCTGGAAAAGCTTGTCGGCGCGCTGCCAAAGATCCGGCGCAAGGTCTCGGCGTTCCTGTCGGGTGACGAGCCGACGCGTGAATTCGCACTCTCGGCCGTGATCGAGCTGATCGCGCGCACCGCGATCCGTCCCGGCAACGAATCGTATGCCCGCCTCAACGGCACCCGCGGTGCCACCACGATGCTGAAGTCGAACGTTACGCTCGAGGACGATTCCTTCGTGCTGACCTTCAAGGCCAAGGGCGGCAAGGCGGTGCGCAAGGAGTGCGACGCGGCCAAGCTGGTACGCGCCATCGGCATCCTGAACGGCGTTCCCGGCAAGCGCATGTTCCAGTATCGCGACGCCTACGGCATCGTGCGCGCGGTCAGCACCACGCAGGTGAACGCGTTTCTGCGCGAGATCGCCGGCATCAAGATTTCGCTGAAGGATTTTCGCACGCTGATGGCGTCCGCAGTCGTGGTGGAATCGCTGTCGCGGATCACGCCGGCGACCAGCCAGCGCGGCCGCAAGAAGCAGGTGCTGGACGCGATCCGCGCCGCAGCGGACAAGCTCTCCAACACGCCGGCGATCTGCCGCAAGAGCTACGTCCACGACACCATCGTCACCGCCTTCGAGGACGGTATCCTCGAACGCTTCGCCGCCACCATGAAGGGCCAGCGTTCGCAGGCCAGGCGCGAGCAACTCTTGCAGCAGGTGGTGGCGACCGCGGCAGTTTAAGCGGCGGTGCCGTAGGGTGGGCAAAGGCGCGAAGCGCCGTGCCCACCATTCTTCACGACATTGTTGATAGGCCGCGTGGGCACGCTTCGCTTTGCCCACCCTACGAGAGCTACATCTTGTCTGAGATACCCTTGTCCGGACCGGGATCACGGCCCGCGGCTGCGCTCGTGAGCCGGCCCAGATAATGCGCCCATCCTTTCGCGTGCGCGGCGGCCTGTTCCTCGGTCGGGAGCCCGCTATGGGTCATGCGCAGCAGCGTGCCGCCGTCGCGCTCGATCAGGTCGATCTCGATCAGGCTCGAGCCRGGCGGCACTTCCTGACCGCCCTCCCAGCCGAATGTGTAGGCCAGACGATGCACCGGCACGACCTCGCGGAAGGTGCCGCGGCCGACGCCGCCACGCGGTCCGATGCCCTTGAGGAGATAGAGCCCGCCGGGGTGCGGCTCCGTGGTCGCGTCGGAGCCCATCCAGCTCAGGATTTTCTCTGGATCGGTCAAATAGGCGAAGACGGTGGCGCGGGGGGCTGCGATCTGGGTTTCCCGTCGCACTACGAACGGCTCGGTCATCGGCGATCATCCCTGGGCTGACACTGGCCACATGGCGGCGGTGGAGCGGTGCGTCAAGGATTGCCCGTGACAAAGATGGCCGACCTTCGCCATCATCGGGCCATGCAACTCTCCCGGACCCTTGCCTGGCTCGTCGATGCCGCCTCGGATTGCCCCGGGGCCGACCGTCTGCTCGCGGAACTCGGCGCTCATCTGGTCGCCGACGGTGTGCCGCTTGCGGCAGGGAGCCTGACGTTGGAGGTGCCGCATCCGCTGATCGCGAAGCGGACCTGGCTGTGGCGCGCGGAGACCGGCCGGGTCATCGAGGCGCTCGGCTTCGCACCAAGTGGGCTGGCACCCGACCCGCCCAATGATGCCGGCCGCCGCTGGCTGCGCGACATCGCGCGCGGCGAGGTGCACGAAGAGGTGGTCGGACGACAAGATGGGCCGCAGCTCGGCTGGATCGGGCCGCGTCCGTTCACCGCAGACGAGATCGAGCAATTGCGCCAGGCTGCGCGTTTCGCCGCGACGCCGCTGGCCGTGCTCGCTGCGCGCGCCACGTTGCGCGCGACGCTCGATGCCTATCTCGGCAAGCGCAGCGCGGAGCGGGTGCTGGCGGCGCCGTTGCGGCGCGATCTCGGCGAGACCATTCAAGCCGCGCTGCTCTATGCGGATCTGCGCAACTTCACGACCTTGTCGGAGACCACACCGCCGGCCGACGTCATCGCAGCGCTCGACGCCTGGTTCGATCGCATCGCCGGTGCCGTTCATGCCTTCGGCGGCGAGGTGCTGAAATTTATCGGCGACGGCGTGCTCGCGATCTTCCCGGTGGTCGACGCGTCGCCGCGCCGCGCCTGCGACGCCGCCCTGCGTGCCGCAGGCGCAGCCGAAGCCGGCATGGCGTATCTCAACGGGGAGCGCGGCGCTCAAGGACTGCCGCCGCTTGCGTTCGGCGCGGCCCTTCATCTCGGCGAAATACTCTGGGGCAATATCGGCGCCGCCAACAGGCTCGATTTCACGGCGATCGGTCCCGCCGTCAATCTCGCCAGCCGGCTCGAGGGATTGTGCAAGCCCCTGGAACGGACCGTGCTGGTATCGGGGGCGCTGGCCGCGGAGACGGATACGCCTCTCGTCGCGCTCGGATCGCATCCGCTGCGCGGCATCGCTTCGCCATGCGAGGTGTTTACGCTGCCGGCGACGCAAGTGCGGACATCGTAGCCCGGATGGAGCGCAGCGTAATCCGGGGTCGTGCGGCATGAAGACTTTCCCGGATTGCGCTGCGCTCCATCCGGGCTACGGCAATAACTTACATCCCGCCCATCTTGCAGACGAGCTTCCACTCTTCCGTCGTCACCGGCTGCACCGACAGCCGCGAATATTTCACCAGCGCCATATTAGCGAGCTTCTTGTCCGCCTTGATCGCGGCCATCGTCACCGGCGTCTTCAAGGGCTTGTCGGCCTTGATGTCGACGCAGACGAATTTTTCGGTCTTGTCGGTCGGATCGGGATAGGCCTCCTTGATGACCTCCGCGATGCCGACGATCTCCTTGCCCTCGTTGGAATGATAGAAGAACGCCTTGTCGCCCTTCTTCATGCTCACGAGGTTTATGCGCGCGGTGTAATTGCGCACGCCGGTCCAGGCCTCGCCCTTGGCGCCCTTCGCTACCTGCTGGTCCCAGGACCACACCGACGGTTCGGATTTCACCAGCCAGTAGTTCATCGCGCGTCCTATCCGTTCGTCATGGCCGGGCTTGTCCCGGCCATCCACGTCTCTGCCACCAATTCAATATCAAGACGTGGATGCCCGCGACAAGCGCGGGCATGACGAGAAAGACGTCATTCCTCTGCCTTGAAGGGGCGCGTCAACAGTCCCGAGATCGCAGCGTCGATCGTGCTCCGGCCGCTCAGGATCGAAGCGACCGCTTCTGATACCGGCATCTCGATGTTGTGCGAAGCTGCGAGTTCGATCAACACAGGCGCGGTGAACTCGCCTTCGGCGAGCTTGCCCGCGGGCGGCTGCTCGCCGCGGCCCAGCGCAAGGCCGTGCGCGAGATTGCGCGATTGCGGGCTCGAGCAGGTCAGGATCAGATCGCCGAGGCCGGACAGGCCCGCGAGCGTCTCGCTGCGCGCGCCGAGGGCACGGCCGAGGCGCGTGAGTTCGGCAAAGCCGCGGGTCGTCAGCGCAGCCTGGGCGGAGGCACCGAGCTTGCGCCCGACCGCGATGCCAACCGCGATCGCCAGCACGTTCTTGGCCGCACCGCCGATCTCGACGCCGCGGACATCTGTCGTGTGATAGGGCCGGAAGGTCGCTGAGCCCAGCGCCTGCACCAGCGCGCTCGCCAGCGCTTCGTCCTTCGCCGCCAGCGTCACCGCGGTCGGCAAGCCGCGCGCGACGTCGTCGGCAAAGCTCGGGCCCGACAGGATCGCCGGCTGCGCGTGAGGTGCGGCTTCCGCGATGACGTCGGTCATGAATTTATGGGTGCCGTGCTCGATGCCTTTGGCGCAGGCGACGATCGGCACCGGCTTTGTCAGATGCGAGGCCAGTATGTTGACCGCGCCGCGCAAATGCTGTGCGGGCGTCGCGATCAGCACCATGTCCGCGCGCGCGGTCTCCGCAAGCTCGTGCGTCACGACGATCTCCGGCGCCAGCCGCACGCCGGGCAGCCGCGGATTGTCGCGGGTCGAGGCGATTCGCGCGGCATGTTCGCTGTTGCGCGCCCAGAGCGTCACGTTCCGTCCGGCGCGCGCCGCGACCGTCGCCAGCGCCGTGCCCCATGCGCCCGCACCAATCACCGCGACGGACCGGAACGCCGTCATAGCTAGAATCCCGCCCGCGTGTTGCCGTAACCGGCCGGCGCCGTGGCGTTGGCATCGAGCAGCCAGCGTGCGCGGGGTTGGGCTTCCATCGTGTCGATCATGCCGAGCGCCAGGCGCTCGGCGCCGGCCCAGGCAATCATCGCGCCGTTATCGGTGCAGAGCGCGGGCGGCGGCATGATCAGTTGCGTCCCGGCCTGCCGCGCGACGTCATGCAGGGCGCCGCGGATCGCCTGATTGGCCGCGACCCCGCCGGCGGCGACGAGGGCATGCGGAGCGCCGAACTGCTCGCGGAAAAGCCTCAGGCCGACGCTCAACCGGTCGGCCGTCGAGTCAAGCACTGCGGCTTGAAAACTCGCGCAGAGATCGCTGATATCCTGCGGCGCGATCTCAGTTAACCGGCTCGCCTCGTTGCGCACCGCCGTCTTCAATCCAGACAGCGAGAAATTAGCATCGGGCCGTCCCTGCATCGGGCGCGGGAAGGCGAAGCGCGTGGCATCGCCGGTTGCCGCGGCGCGTTCGACCTGCGGCCCGCCCGGATAGGGCAGGCCCAGCATCTTCGCGACCTTGTCGAAGGCTTCGCCCATCGCGTCGTCGACGGTGGTGCCGAGCCGCACATATTGGCCGACACCGGTGACGGCGACGATCTGGGTATGCCCGCCCGAGGCGAGGAACAGGCAGTAGGGAAATTCAATTCCGTCGGTGAGGCGCGGCGTCAGTGCATGCGCCTCGAGGTGGTTGACCGCGACCAGCGGCGTGTCGTGCACCATCGCGATCGCCTTTGCGGTGGTGAGGCCGACGATGACGCCGCCGATCAGCCCCGGCCCCGCCGCGGCGGCGACACCGTTGAGCTGCGCATAGTCGATGCCGGCCTCGTGCATGGCCCGGTCGATGATGCCGTCGAGGACGTCGACATGCGCGCGCGCGGCGATCTCCGGCACTACGCCGCCGAAGCGGGCATGCTCCTCGATCTGGGACCGCACGATGTTGGAGAGGATCTTGCCGCTGCCGTCGGGCGCGCGCTCGATCACGGCCGCGGCGGTCTCGTCGCAGGTGGTTTCGATGCCCAGTACCAGCATTGGCGAATTGTTATCCAATTTGCGCCCTTGCGCTCATCCGTAAAGCAGAGTTCTGGTACGTCCGGTAGCATTCCGGGGTCCACTTGCGCAATCGTCACGCGCGGCCGCCTTCGTGAATGCGTCACCGCCACGTGGTTCGGGAACACAAGCGATGTCCATTCTTGTCACACGGCCGCATCCCGACAATGAGGCGACGGCAGAAAATTTGCGGGCGCGGGGTCATGTGGTGCTGCTCGCCCCGATGCTCAAGTTCGAGCCGGTCGCCTTTCATGACGAGAGTGAGGCCGACTACGGCGCCATCATCGTCACGTCGGCCAATGCGATCCGCGCCGTCGCGCCACAATTGCAGGATCTTGGCTTAAAGAATCTTGGCCTCCTGAAGCTGCCGCTGTTTGCGGTCGGCGAGCACACGGCTGCCGCGGCGCGCGACGCCGGCTTCGCCGAGGTGATCGTCGCCGGCGGCGATGCCGCGGCCTTGCGCGACAAGGTGATGCAGAGCGCGCGCGACAAGCTGCTGAAGAAGAAAAGCACGCTGCTCTATCTCGCGGGCGCGGATCTGTCGCGCGATCTCGGCGGCGAGCTTGGCGCGGAGGGCTTCAGTGTGGTGACGCAGACCACCTATCGCATGACTCCGGTCAAGGTCCTGCCGCGCGATGTCTGCGATGGCTTTGCCGCACATGGGATCGAGGCGGTGCTGCACTACTCCCGTCGCAGCGCACGGGCCTTCCTGGATGCGGCACGGGACGAAGGCGTCGAAATCTCGGCGCTGGCGATCCCGCAATGCTGCCTGTCCGAGACGGTCGCCAGCGTGCTGCGCGATGCCGGCGCGTCGCAGGTTCTGGGGGCCGCGACGCCGGACGAAAATGCCCTATTTGATACCTTGGAGCGTGCTTTGCGGACCCGTTTGGCGTAAGAGGTCGGGCCGAATCCGACGCGATCGGGTCCGTTCAGGGCATTTGAGTGTGAGGAACCGTCACGATGGCCGATGACAAGCCTGAAGACGCAGGATTGGCTCCCGAGTCAGGCCGTGCCAAGCGCACCCCGCCCACCATCGACCTTGAGGCGACCGAAGTCTCGACCCAGTCGCAGCCAACGGCGGCCGCCGAACCGGAGGTTCAGCCGACGCCGGAGCAGGCCACGCAAGAGCAGGCCACGGTCGAAGAGTCCAAATCCGAAGAGGCCAGGCCCGACCCGGAGCCCGCGCACGCGGAGGACGCGGTTGCTTCCGCTCCCGCGTCGGCGCCGGTTTCGCCCTGGGTCATTGCGCCGTTCTCCGGCGCGGTCGCAGCCGCAATCGTGATTGCCGTCGGCTGGATGCTGGGCTGGCCCGCCGTGGAGGCGCCGCCGGCCGCGCCGCAGGTCACGAGCGCGACTGTCGACGCGCTCAGCGGACGTGTCGCCGCGGTCGAAGCCAAGGCGGGCAAGCCCGCCGCCGATCCGGCCGTGGTGGCGCGGATCGATGCACTGGAGAAATCCGCAAGTGCCTTGCGCAGTGACATCGCCAATCTGCGCGCACAGTCCGACAAGACCGCCAACGACGTGAAATCGGCACCGCGCGCTGCCGCGCCTGATCTTGCTGCTCTCAGCGACCGCATTGCGCAGCTGGAGCGCGCCAGCAAGACGGAGCGCGCCGAGCTCGCACAGCAGGGCGAGAAGATTGCCGACAACAAGGCGACGAATGACAAGCCGCTGCGCCATGTCGTGGCGGCGGCTCTGCTCGACGTCGCGGTTCGGCATGGCGATCCTTACGAATCGCAATTGGCCGCGGCGCGGTCGCTCGCGGCCAAGCCCGATATGCTGAAGCCGCTCGACACCTTTGCATCATCAGGCATTCCGACGCCGGTCGCGCTGAGCCGCGAGCTGCTCAACATCGTGCCCAAGCTCTCGCCGCCGGCGGAAGCCCCGGCCGCCGGTGCCGGCATCGTCGAGCGTCTCCAGGCGGGGGCCTCGAAACTCGTTCGTATAGAGCGCACCGACGGCGTCGGCAATGATCGCGGCGCCATCGTCGCACGGGTGACGGCGGCGGCGCTCCGCAACGATTTCGTCGAGGCGCGGCGCGAGCTGAAGACGCTGCCCGACGCCGATCGTGCACCCGCGCAGGCCTGGCTCGACAAGGCCGATGCGCGCGACGCCGCGCTCGGTGCCTCCCGCAAATTCGCCGACGATGCCATGGCGGATCTCGCCAAGCCCGATCTGGTCAAGCCTGCTCAGTAAAGGTTCGCGCAATAATCAGCGCGTAATAGGGATCGCCATGCTTCGCATCGTCCTCTTCCTCGTCCTGATCGCGCTGGCGGCGGCCGGCGCGGCCTGGGTTGCCGATCAGCCCGGCGATCTCGTCCTGACCGCGGGCGGTTTCCGCGCGTCAACGACGCTTCCGAGGTTCGTGTTTCTGCTCGGCGTCTTTGCAGCAGCGGTCGTGCTGGTCTGGAGCATCGTGACGATGATCTGGCGCGCGCCGGGACGCCTGCGCCGCCGCCGTCATGAGAAACGGCACGCGCGCGGCCGCCATGCCATCACCCACGGCCTGCTCGCGATCGGTCATGGCGATACCGCCCTCGCCCGCCGCCACGCCGATACCGCGCGGCGGCTGGCCGCGAACGATCCGCTCGCACTGCTGCTGCACGCGCAGTCGGCCCAGCTCGAAGGCAATCGCGACGAGGCCCAGCGCGTCTTCCGCGTCATGGCCGAGCGCGAGGATACCCGGCTGCTCGGCCTGCGCGGCCTGTTCATCGAGGCGCAGCGTGCCGACGATGCGGTCGGCGCCGTGATGATCGCGGAGGAGGCGATCAAGCTGTCGCCGTCCTCGACCTGGGCCTCGCACGCGGTGCTCGGCTTCCGTTGCGCGCGCGGTGACTGGAGCGGCGCACTTGCGATCCTGGATTCGAATCTGTCCGCGGGCCTGATCGACAAGGCGGCCTATCGCCGCCAGCGCGGCGTGCTGCTCACGGCCCGCGCGCTGGAATTGGAAACCATGGACCGCGACGTGGCGCGCGAGAGCGTGATGGAAGCCATCAAGCTCGCGCCGACGCTGGTGCCGGCCGCGGTGCTCGCGGCCAAGTTCGAGAGCGAAGCGCATCAGGTGCGCCGCTCCATGAAGCTGGTCGAGGCCGCGTGGCTCGCCAATCCGCATCCGGATCTTGCCGACGCCTACGCGCATGTGAAGCTCGGCGATTCCGCGCGGCAGCGCTTGCAGCGGGTCGAGACGCTCGCAGCCAAGACGCCCGCCGACAAAGCGGGCCATGTCGAGGGCCAGCTCGCGATCGCGCGCGCCGCGATCGACGCCTCCGAGTTCGCCCGCGCGCGCGCGGTGCTGGCACCCTACGTTAATGATCCGACCCAGCGCGTCGCGCTGCTGATGGCCGAGCTCGAGCGCACCGAGCACGGCGACGGCGGCCGTGCCCGCGCCTGGACCTTGCGCGCGGTGCGCGCCCGCCACGACCCGGCCTGGACCGCGGACGGCTATGTCAGCGACCGCTGGCGTCCGGTCTCGCCGGTCACCGGCCGTCTCGATGCCTTCCAGTGGCAAACGCCGGTCGCGAGCCTGCCCTCCGATAAGGGCGCCACGATCGAATCCTCGGCCTTCGAGGAAGCCATGCTGGCCGCCCCGCCGCCGAAGCGGGTGACGGCAGCCCCGAGCGAAGCCCCTGTGGAACCGCCGGTGGCTGCACCGGATCCGGTCCCCGCCGCACAGGACAATTCGCCCCCTGAGGCCAAGGAGACGACCGCGGAGGCCGCCAAGGAAGAGCCTGCGGTCACGCCGGCCGCCGAGCCGGTCAATCCAGCCCCTGAGGCGGCCGAATCATCGCCGGAGGCGGCAACGCCGGTGTTCCGGACCCGCGCCGACCTCGGCAAGCCTGCGCCGGCCCCGATCCAGGCCGTAATCCCCATCGTCCGCGCCCCCGATGATCCCGGGATCGATGACGAGGGTCCGAGCGATGAATTTGCGGAACAAATCGGTACGCCCAGAGCCCATGCAAAGGCCCAGGCCGGCGGCTGGCGCGGATTCTGGTCCCGCTGGGGCGCGTGAGGCACATTTCGAAGCCCGCTCCACCTTGCCAATTCGGGCCATGCCCGATATCAGGAGCGCGCGTATCGGGACCTGCACTGCGCGGGTTCCGGCAGGGTTCGCCGCAATAGCTCAGTTGGTAGAGCACGTCATTCGTAATGACGGGGTCGGGGGTTCGAATCCCTCTTGCGGCACCATTTACCGCTCTGATTTTTCGTTGTTTTCCGCGCCGTTGTTTCGTCCTCCGATGCAGCCTCGCCGCGAGACGGCATACCATCGCCTCAGACTTTGCGCAGGCTTTCGATTTCCCACAGCGCCAGTTGCCGCCGGTCGAACGGTGGGACGTAATCGTCCAGCACCTTGATCGGCGGCGGGAAGTTGTAGGGCGGAGCGCTCAGATCGATGGAGAAGAAGTCACCCGTGCGGATCGCACGATTTCGGCCCGCCGGGTAAGTGGTCGTCAGGAGATACTTGATGTTGGATCGACGAATGTTGTCGATTGCTTGAAAAATCATCTCTTCGGAAAGATGAATGAAGCAATCGCGGCATAGCAGCAGGTCAGCTTCCGGGAGCGGATCGTTGCAGAGATCGATCCGGAGGAACGTGCGATCTGGGCGACTGTATTGGTCACCCGTGCGCGCAATCAGTTCCGGAACGATGTCTCCTCCAATGTAGCGAGAAATTGGAAGTTCGATCTTCGACAACCGATGAAAATCACCACAAGGCAAATCGAGCAAGGTACGGATCTCGAGGTCGCCAACCAGACCAGGAAGGCTTTCCCGCACCCTTTGGGTATTGTGCAGCGTGGATCCGCCGCCGGAAGCGGTTTCCTTGTAACCCCAGACGTTGCGACGATAGATCTCGCCGAACACTTCGCCAGGCGTTCCACGGAGATTGCGCACCATCTGCGTGCGCAACCAGATCAGCGCGGGCTCTGGTAACGTCTGGCGCGCGATGTCGATAGCCGTCGAGAAAAAGGCCGTCTGACGTAACCAGTCTGCAAACTTGTCGAACACATCGCCCCCGTATTGTCGCAAGCTAGATGCGCGCGAACCTGAATTGTTGCGTGCCGCGCTCGGTGGGATCCGGGCTCCGCTCAGTGATGCGAAATCCCTCATGGGCCTGGATGAATGCTTGCTCGGAGATCCAGTTGCGCTCGTATCTGACGAGCTTCTCCCTGGAGGCGAGCGACGACCCTGGACCGTTGTCGCTCAGGTACGATGTCTGAACCTCTCGCCGGGTCTCTTCGCTGATCGGAACGCGGTACCATGCCAACGTTGCCGGCCGAACCGTGCACAGCGTTCTGACGGTTTCCAATGCATCCGGGACGTACTGTATGGCCCCATTCGAGTGGATGAGATCGACAGTGCCGAGCCAGTCGGCGGCCTGGTCGATGCGCTCGAAAAACATCAGCCTATCGGTGCCAAGCTCCTTGGCGCGCTGCACCATTGCAGGCGTCTCAACTACCGCCCATCGAATGTCCGGGCGTTGCCGGCGCGCCACCTTGTAATGCAGGCCAGCGCCTCCGCCGAAATCCAGAACCGTGTTTATGCCCGCGACCAGCGGCCAGTCGCTGTCCGGGTTGTAGTTGATTGTCTTTAGGAAAATCGTTTCGACCAGTTCCGGATTCTCGTACCCCTGAACAACCTCTCGCGGCGGCAGCAGCTTACGCTTCACTCGCTTGATGAAGGTCATAACGGGCGGACTCGGCACGCCTTGTGATACGTGTCGAGCGTCTACCACAATCAGAAACATTTGGAAACAATCGTGAAACGCGCCATCCGGCGCGGCGCGTTCGAGGCTTCACCGGGAAGCACATATCTGTCCGCCCGATTCCGAGACCTTTCCGGACGTGACGTTGCGGGTTGATCGCCGCGAATGCTGATCGCGGGTTCAAGACCGAGCGCGCAGTCTACGTGATGACAGTCACATAACGCAGATCAGATCTCCCCTAATTTCCCGGTCATGCAAACACGGGGAGATTTCACATGCGCGAGATCATTCTGGTCGCCGCCATGGTCCTGGCTTCTGCATCTGCCCATGCTGCCGACCGCAGCCTGTCGCTGGCCACGGCAACGGCTGCTCCGCAGGCCACCACGACCGCCGCTCCGACGACGCAAATCAGCGAAGTCGCGCCAGCCGCGGAAGCTCCGAAATACGTCGATCGTCCGCCGGCAGTCTCGGCCCCTGCTCCCGCCGTGGCGACGGCTCCTGCCGTGACCGCGACAACGACGACTTCAGCGCCGGCGGAGACAAGCAAGCCCGCCACGAAGACCGCAAAGGCGGGCAAGCCGAAGCACAAGCGCAGCTGGACCGAAGGCCGCATCATCAGCGAGCTGCACCGCCACGGCATCTACTGGTAAGGCTGCGACTCGCTCCAAAAGCAAATGGCCGGGCAAGAGCCCGGCCATGCGCGTATTGAGGAAGCGTTGCGGGCTTACTGCGACACCGTCTGCACCACGCTCGTTATCGGACGCGCGCTCGACGTCGGCACCTTCAGGTCCTTCAGCAGCGCCTCGTCATATTCCGGCAGCGTCTGGAGCGTTGCCTTGGCCTTCATCTGCACGACCTTGTAGCCGCCAGCCTTCAGCCGCGCGAGCAGCGCCGGCATGGCTTCGCCGGTGTGCTTCTGGAAGTCGTGCATCAGGATGATGCCCTTGCCGAGCTTGTCGAGCTTGGTCATCACGTTGTCGACGATCTTCTCCGGCGTGGCACCCTTCCTGAAGTCGAAGGAGTCGATGTCGGTCGAGAACATCGCGACATTGCGGGTGCCGAAATAGCTCACCATCGCCGGATTGTGCTGAAGCTGCGGGAAGCGGAAGAACGGTGCCGGGTTGGTGCCGAGCGCGAACCTCACCGCGCTGAAGCCCTTCTCGACCTCGTCCTTGACCTGTTGCTCCGTCATCTTCTTGCTGTTCAGGTTGACATGCGACCAGGTGTGCGTGCCGACCGTGTGGCCCTGGGCCAGCACCTGGCGCAGGATTTCCGGATGATAGGTCGCGTGCTTGCCGACCGAGAAGAACAGACCCTTGGTGCATTCATCCGCAAGCGCCTTCAGCACCGCGGGCGTGTTGACCGGCCACGGACCGTCGTCGAAGGTCAGCACGACCTCCTTATCGGTGAGGAAGTCGAACTGCTTGAAATGCTCGAAGCCGAAGCCGGGTCCGCCGGTGGTGTCGATCTCGACCACGCGGGCAACGCCCAGCGCGTTCGGATTGGCACAGGTCGACTTCTGCTGCACCGGCACGACCGGAGCGGGCGCAGGCGCCGCTGCCTGAGCAACCGCCGTCGGCCTGGCCGCGATCGCCGCGGTGGTCTCGACGTCATCCTTGGCGGCGAGCTTCGCCTGTGCCGGCAATTGATCGGCGGCACGGGCGGCCGTTGTTTTGGGGGCGCCCTGATCGGCGCGCGCGGAATAATAAAACCAACCGCCGACGGCGATCACGACCGCCGCAACTACACTGGCCAGCATCAGGCCCAACGCATTACGCATCGCTATTCTTTCCAATTACGCAACCAACCCTGCGGAATCTCCCGCGCGACGAGCCATTAATGCGAAGGAACAGTTAACGTGACACCAACACGACGGCGTTTGCGCCGGATTTTCAGCGAGGTGCGCCATGTGACGGAGGTCACAGATGGATGGCCACCCGTGACCGTCATCACAGTGGAAACTGTTTTGCCGGAGCATCGTAGTTCCCACCAACAACGGGCCCCGCTTCCAGCGGCGCCAATGGGAGCTTCAAATGACCAAATCTTCTTCGGCTAAGTCTTTCTCTGCGAAATTGCTGACGAGTAGGATCCGCGACACCAGCCTGGCTCTGGGCTTTGCCGCCATCGTCTCGATCGTCTCGACGACCGCGAGCTTCGCCTTCTCGGCCGAGGCGCAGCAGCAGTGCACCGGCGATGCCTTCCGCCTGTGCTCCTCGGAAATCCCCAACGTCCCGAAGATCACGGCGTGCATGATGAAGCATCGCTCCGACTTGAGCGCCGGCTGCCGCGCGGTGATGGACAAGGACCTCGCAAAGGGCGCCTCACGCAAGGTCGCTGACGCCCAGGACAAGCAGTAGGACAACGCGCAACGGCGATCGTTGTTAGCTCCCCTCGCGATGTGCTCCCGGCGTCAAGCCGGGGCCACGCGCGCCAGTCCCGCTCGGCAATAAAGCCGTTGCGGCCCCGGGATCGTCGCACTAGCTTCGCCCGCACTTCCTTGGGGTAAGAGGCATTACGCGATGACCAGATTTCTTTTCATTGTTTCTTTGATTCTGTGCGCATCGAGCGCCTCAGCGCAACAGCAGCCTGGCCACGATGCCTGCGCGCGCGATGTGACGCGCTTCTGCCGTGCCGTGATGAACAATGGCGATGGCGCCGTGCTCGCTTGCCTCAAGCAGAACCGCACCCGCCTCAGCAAAGCCTGCGACAAGGTGCTGACGGATCACGGGCAGTAAGATGTGCCGTCGCAGCCCGGCTGAGCGAAATCCGGGGTCTGCCCGCGCGTGAGATCGTCCCGGATCGCGCTTCGCTTCATCCGGGCTACAGGCCAAAACCTACGTGCTGCTTCCCGCCACGCTCGCGACCACCGGCAGCACCTCGGCGCCGGCACGATCCGGCGTCTCTTCCTTCCAGCGCACCGAGCCGAACGGACGCTCCAGCATGCGGCGGATCCGCACCGGATCGGGGCCGATGTGGAAATCGATCGCCTGCTGATGCAACGCGCGCTCGGACTGCGTCGAGCGGTTGCGCTGGCGCAAGTAATCGAGCCAGGTCGGACAGTGGTAGCGCTCGGTCCATAATTCGGGGTCGGCGATGTCGCGCGCGATCGACCAGCCATAGGCGCCGTTGCGCTGCCGGGAGAGCTGCACGTCCTGCATCACATTGTGGAAGGCGCGCGCGTTCTCCTGGCTCACCCTATATTCGATCTCGACCACCAGTGGCCCGCTGCGCGCCGTGAGCGACAGTTTGACTTCCGGATCGGCGAGCACGTCCGCGTCCTCGTTGCGGGCGCCGACGCGCGGCATCGCCAGCCAAATGCCCAGCACCGGCGAGATCAGCATCAGGCTGGCGGCCGTCAGCAGCGCGACCTCGACGCCGGCATAATCGGTGAGATGGCCCCAGCCCCAGGCGCCGATCGCGATGCCGCCGGATATCGAGGCCTGGAACGCCGCGAGCGAACGGCCCGCGACCCAGCGCGGCGCCGAGAGCTGCACGCCGATGTTGAACAGCGCGACGGCCGCCATCCAGACCGCACCGGCGAGCACAAGCGCCGCCGCCGTCAACACCGGCTCCGTGCTCACGGCAAGCGCGGCCATCGCAAATGCCATCGAGATGGTGCAGGCGCGGATCGCGGCCTCGCCGCTCATGCGCTTGCGCAATTCATGGATGTTGAGCGCACCGACGACGGCGCCCATGCCGAAGGCACCCAGCATGATGCCGTAGGTCTGCGCGCCGCCATGCAGCAGGTCGCGCGCGATCAGCGGCATCAGGGCCATGATGGCACCGCCGATCAGGCCCATCACCAATGTGCGCAACAGCACGATCTTGATCGGCGGCGAATTGGTGATGTAGCGGAAGCCCGAGACCATCGCGCGGTTGAGCTTCTCCCGCGGCAGGCGCGAGGGCTCGGTGTTGCGCCGCCAGAGCAGCAGCACCACCAGCAGCGGCAGATAAAGGATCGCGTTGCAGGCAAACGCGGCCACCGCGCCGAGCGAGGCGACGATGACGCCGCCGACCGCGGGACCGAAGCTGCGTGCAATATTGTAGCTGATGCCGTTCAGTGCGACGGCTGACGGCAGTGATTCGGGCGGGACCTGCTCGCTGACCGAGGATTGCCACGCCGGCCCGAACAGCGCATTGCCGCTGCCCACTACGAAGCAGAAGACGAGCAGCGTTTCCGGGGTGATCAGCTTGAGCCAGGCCAGCACCGTCAGCGCAGTCGCGCCGATCAGCGCGATCGCGAGCGAAATCAAGGTCACGATGCGCCGGTCATACATGTCGGCGATGGCGCCGGCCGGCATCGAGATCAGCATGATCGGCAGCATCAGCGCGGTCTGCACCAGCGCCACCTTGTCGGCCGAGGCCGCCATCTGCGTCATCGCCCAGGCCGCGCCCACGCCCTGGATCAAGAGGCCAAGATTGGAGAGCAGGCTGGCGAGCCAGATGCGCCGGAACACGGTGTACCGCAGGGGTGCGGCGATGCCGTCGCCGGCGAATTTCTGACGGTTCGGCTGCTCGGTCATATCCCCTTCCATATGGGCTGGCAGAAGTGGTCTTGGAATGGTCTTTGGGTGATTCCGGCAGGTTCAGTGATGCCTGCGAAAGTCCTTCGCTGTCCAGTGGTTAGGCCGGTATAAGCGGTCCAAAGACGTGGTTTTTCCGGAGAAACATATGAAGCTGTCGCGACGGTCGATCCTGCTGGGGGCAGGCAGCTTGCCTTTCGCGGTTGCGAGCTTGCGGACAGGCGCGCTGGCGCAGACCGCGCCCACGGCTCAGAATGCCGAGGTGCCGCCGATCCTGTTCGTCCACGGCAATGGTGAATACGACGCGGTCTGGATGACGACGCTTTGGCGGATGGAATCCGACGGCGTCGCGCGCGATCGCATGATGGCGATCAATTTCACGGATCCGCTGGCGCGCAGCGACGACAAGGTCGAGCAAGCGGGCCGCTCCTCGACCGGGGACCAGCGCCGCGAGCTCGCGGCGGCCATCGCGGAATTGAAGCGCCGCACCGGCGCGGCCCGCGTGGCGCTGGTCGGCAGTTCGCGCGGTGGCTACGCCATTCGCAACGTCATCAGGAACGGCGGTGCCGGCGATGTCAGCCATGCCGTGCTGTGCGGCACGCCCAATCACGGCGTGTTCGCGACCGACGACCAGCCGAACAACGAATTCAATGGCCGCGGTACATTTCTGCGCGGCCTGAATGAGGGCGAGAGCGAGGTGACGCCGGGCACGGCCTTCCTCACCCTGCGCAGCGATGGCATGGACAAGTACGCGCAAGCCGACGGCCGCTTCATCGGCAAGCCCGGCACGCCGACCGGCGTTACCGTCGAAGGGCCGGAGTTGACGGGCGCCACCAATCTCGTGCTCGTCGCGCTCGACCATCGCGAAGTGGCGTTTCACCCGCGTGCCTTCCGCGAGATCTACAAATTCATTGCCGGCCGCGAGCCCGCGCGCATCGCGATTGTGCCGGAGCAGAGCGTCAGGTTGAGCGGCCTTGTGACCGGTACGCCAGGCGGCGTGTCGACCAATCGCCCGGTGGCGGGTGCAACCGTCGATGTCTTCCGCGTCGATCCTGATACCGGGGAGCGCAAAGGCGGCGCGGTGCACAGCGCGAAGACCGGCGCCGACGGCCGCTGGGGTCCGGCGCAGGTCGAGCCTTCCTGGTTCCTCGAATTCGCCCTGACGTCGCCGGACGCGCCGACGACGCATATCTACCGCACGCCGTTCGCGCGCTCGTCCGATGTCGTGCATCTGCGTGCCGCGCGCCCGCTCGGGCCCGCGGACAAGGATGCCGGCGCCGTCGTGATCATGTCACGCCCGCGCGGCTATTTCGGCCTGCCGCGGGACGTGGTGCTGCTCGACGGCAAGGAGCCGGCCGACGTCAAGCCGGGTGTGCCCACGGATTCGGCAGCAACCTTGCGGCTCCCGGCCGCGGAGGCCGGGCGTAACGTCGTGGCCCAGTTCGGCGAAGAACGAATTGTGGCGCGTGCCTGGCCCGCCTCCGAGAACAGGATTGCGATTGCCGAGCTGACTTACTAGCTATTGGCCTGGGTCATATCTGCGGGAGAGAGCCATGAACATCGCCAGTGTGCGTCGGCCCATCATCCCTCCGACCCCGCCGCGTGCGCCCGACGACATGTCGTTTCTCGGCCGGGTCGCGGTCCTCAAGCAGAACATGATCGCGACCTGGGGCCAGCGTGCCTACGAAGAAGAGGTCATCAAGGGCCGCTTTTTCCTCCACAACAGCTTCATTCTGAATCAGCCGAATGCAATTCGGCATGTCCTGCTCAGCAATTATGAAAACTACACGCGCACGCCGGCGGGGATCCGCATGCTGCGTCCGGTGCTCGGCGAAGGAGTTCTGATCGCGGAAGGCCACGCCTGGGCGCATCAGCGCCGTACGCTCGCGCCGGCCTTCACGCCGCGTGCGACCGCAAATCTCGTCCCGCATATGACCGCGGTGCTCGACGAGACCATCACAAAGCTCGATGCGCGAACAAGCGAGCCGGTCGATCTGCGCGAGACGATGCAGCGTATGACGCTGGAGATCGCCGGGCGCACGATGTTCTCGTTCGGCATGGACCGTCACGGCCCGACCTTGCGCAACTTCGTCATGGAATACGGCGCGCGGCTGGGACGGCCCTATTTCCTCGACATGCTGCTGCCGGTGTCCTGGCCGACCCCGATGGATTTTGCCCGCGCCCGCTTCCGCAAGCGCTGGACCGAATTCGTCGCGATGCTGATCGCCGAGCGGCGCACGATGGGCAAGAAGGACGGCGCGCCGCCGCGCGACCTGTTCGATCTCATGGACGCGGCGCGCGATCCCGAAACCGGCAAGGGCTTTTCGGACGCGCAACTCGTCGACGAGGTCGCGACCATGATCCTGGCGGGTCACGAGACCACGGCGACGGCGCTGTTCTGGGCGCTCTATCTGCTCGCGCTCGATCCGGAGACGCAGGAGGAAGTTGCCTCCGAGACCCATGGCGAGCATCTCGACAGCATGGCCGACATCGATCGCCAGAAGTTCACCCGCGCGGTGATCGAGGAGACCATGCGGCTCTATCCGCCGGCCTTCCTGGTCGCGCGTGCCGCGCGCGAGAAGGATAATGCGGCCGGCGTCGAGATCGGCAAGGGCGACATCATCATGATCGCGCCCTGGCTGCTGCACCGGCATGAGAAGCTGTGGGATCAGCCGAACGCCTTCATTCCCAAACGCTTCATGTCGAACGAGGCGCCCGACCGTTTCGCTTACCTGCCGTTCGGCGCGGGTCCGCGCGTCTGCATCGGCGCGCCGTTCGCGCAAGCCGAATCCGTGCTGGCGCTGGCCCGGTTGATCGGCGCGTTCCGCATCGAGCTTGCCGACAGGGTTCCGGTGATCCCGCTCGGCGTCGTGACGACCCAGCCGGACCACTCACCTTTGTTCCGCATCACGCGTCGGTGACAGACATTCGTCTGCCCGATGGCGCGATCCACCCCAGATAGAGCCTCCGCCATGAGCGACATCCAGGCCCAGTTTTCCGTTCTGAAGCAGACCGCCGACGCCAAGGTGGTCGACGCGATTGCGCGCCTCATCGAGGACGGCGAGGATCACGAGCTCAACCGCGTCAATGTTCTCGATTTCTCCAGGCAGCATGGCCTCGATGAAGAGCACACGATCTCCACCTTCCTGCACTCGGCGCGGCTCGGACTGTTCGATCTCGGCTGGAACGTGCTCTGTCCGGGCTGCGGCGGCGTGCTGGGGGCCCATTCGACGCTGAAGGCGCTCAAGCCGGACGATTATCACTGCGCGCTCTGCGCCTGCGGCTACAAGGCGTCGGTCGACGATCAGGTCGAGGTCTCCTTCACCGTGAATCCGCGCGTGCGGCGCATCGCAGCGCACGATCCCGATACGCTTCCGGTGTGGGAATATTTCAAGCAGGTATTCTGGAGTTCCGGCGTCGACTTCAACAAGGAATCCTTCGCGACGCTCGCCAACGAGGTGACGCTCGATACGCTCGAGCTTCCGGCAGGCGAGAAGGCGACCATGTCGCTGCAACTGCCGGGCGACTTCATCATCATCTTCGAGCCGGTGACGCACGCCGCCCATTTCATCGACGTCCAGGGCGAGCCGACCAAGGAGCGCCAGCAGTTCGCGATCATGTACAACAAGGTGCAGGCTCCGACGGGGACGACGACCATGCGGCCGGGGCCGCTGCGGCTGTCGCTGGAGAACCAGGCCGGCGTGCGCGTGTTGCCGTCGGTGTTCATCGCGGCCGAGGCGCTCCATCATCTCATCGGCAAGCGCAAGCCGTTCCTCACCGCCAAGCGCATGCTGTCGAACCAGACGTTTCGCGATGTCTTCAAGGCGGACAATCTCAGCCTCGACCAGCGGCTCCAGATCACGTCGCTGACATTCCTGTTCACCGATTTGAAGGGCTCGACCGCGCTCTACGAGCGCGTCGGCGATCTCGCCGCCTTCGATCTCGTGCGCGCGCATTTCCATGCGCTGCTCGAGATCATCTCCTCCGAGAAGGGCGCGGTGGTGAAGACAATCGGCGACGCCGTGATGGCGACCTTCATCCGTCCGGAGCACGCCATCGTCGCGGGCCTGCGGATGCGGGCCGCTATGGACGAGCTCAACAGGCAGCGCGGCACCGACGATCTCATCGTCAAGATCGGCATCCATGAAGGCCCCTGTCTTGCGGTGATGCTCAACGAACGCCAGGATTATTTCGGCCAGACCGTCAACATCGCCGCTCGCGTCCAGAGCCTGTCGACGGCGCGGGAGATCCACATCACGGGCCCCGTGCTCGATGCGCCCGCAGTCGCCGAGGTGCTCGAGCAGCGCGCGATCAAGCCGATCCAGAAGCAGGCGGCCCTGCGCGGCATCGCCGACAAGATGGTGGTGTACGAGATACCGTGAGGACGGCACTCCCGATCATTGCGAGCTTAGCGAGCATCCGGAGTCTTTCCAGTGAGGCAGTCTGGATTGCTTCGCTGCGCTCGCAATGACGATGTGGAGACAGGTGCGTGCCACACTCACTGTCGTCATGCCCGGGCTAGTCCCGGGCATCCACGTCTTGCTTCGCTGTGGCGCGTGGATGGCCGGGACTAGCCCGGTCATGACGGTAACCAGCTCGTCCAGATTGCAGAAAGGTAATGCCCGCGCGGAGCTGACGCACGTTGCGGCGGTTGGGTTTCCCGCTCATATAATGCTGGTGGCGGCCGCACTCCCGCGGCTTCATCGTTTTTGGTAGGATCCTATGCTCGACGGCCTGCGCCAATTCATCGCCGACATCGTGGCCCCTCATGCCGGGGATCGCGCATTCGGCGATGGCGATTACCGGCTTGCGGCCACCGCGCTGCTGGTTCACGTGGTCTCGCTGGACGGTCAGCCGACGGCGACCGAGCAGCGCAAGCTGCACAGCCTGATCGAAAGCCATTTCGGGCTGGATCGCGGTACCGCCGACCGCCTGATCGCGGACGCCACCCAGGTCGAGGGCGAGGCCGTCGACCTCTATCACTTCACCAGTGTCATCATGCGCTCGCTCGACGAAGAGGGCCGCAAGCGCATCGTCCAGATGATGTGGGAGCTGGTCTATGCCGATGGCCAGGTCTCCGAGTTCGAGGACAACGTCGTCTGGCGCGCCTCCGACCTGCTCGGGATCGCCCAGCGCGACCGGATCGACCTCAAGCATGCGGTCGCAAACCGCGCCGGTGGTCAGGTCAAGGACGGTGCCGTCGGGGGTTGAACCGTCTCGACGCGGTATTATCGGCGGTTGTGCTGACCACATGACGAAACTTTAATATACACCCGTCGGCCAGCCCGGCCCGGATTTCCCCGTAAAATCCGTGGTTTTCCTGCTTCCCTGTTGCCCGCTCAAGCAGCCATGCTGCCGGTGACGCTTGCCTGTCGCGCTCGGCCTATGCTCTCGTTCCGCCATTGCGGGGCCAAAAAACTTCAATTCAAGAGACTTCGATCGTGACTGAGCGGGTAACATTGATCACCGGTGCGTCGGCGGGCATCGGCACGGAGCTGGCGCGTGTGTTCGCCGCCAACGGGCATCGCCTCGCGCTGACGGCGCGACGGGCGGACCGGCTGGAGGCGCTTGCGAACGAGCTCGCCGCCAAGGGCGGCAAGAAGCCGATCGTGATCGCCTGCGACCTGCAGGAGGCAGATGCGGGTGACAAAATCGCCGCCGCGCTCGCCGCCGAAGGTGTCGAGCTCGACCATCTCGTCAACAATGCCGGCTTCGGCGTGTTCGGCGATGCGATCGAGCGCGACCGCGTCGAACAGGTCGGCATCGTCGATGTCAACGTCCGGGCTCTGACGGATCTGTCGCTGCGCTTTGCCGATCAGCTGATCAGGAACAAGGGCGGTCTTCTCAATGTCGGATCGGTCGCGGGCTTTCTGCCCGGCCCCGGCATGGCCGTGTACTACGCGTCCAAGGCCTATGTGATTTCCCTCACCGAGGCCCTGCGGGCGGAGCTCGCGCCGCGCGGCGTTCGCGTCACCGTACTTTGCCCGGGTCCGGTGCCCACCGAATTCCAGGCGCGCGCCGGCGTCGGGTCCGGGCATGACACAACTCTTCTCAACGTGTCTGCCGCCGATGTCGCGCAACAAGCCTATCGAGGCCTGATGGCCAACAAGCGGGCAGTGCTGCCTGGTCTCGGCATCAAGATCGTGCCGTTCGCGCTGCGTTTCTTCCCGCGCGGCTTCATCCTGTCCGCCACCAGCCGGTTCCAGAGGCAGAGGCACTGATTTCTTGTTTTGACGCGTTTTCTTGACGCGAACCGGTATCCACTTCGCTCGAAATCGCTTTGAAGAAAGCTCAAAGCTCCGTAGTGGCCCGGAGCTTGCTTCAATATCGGGACGTGTGTGCGCGAACTCACACGATGTTAACTACCGCTTAGCTATGCTGGCGGTCTGAACCGATAGCACTCGCAGAGGCCATGTCGTTCCGGACGGACAGGTTTGGTGGCGCAGAATTGGTGCCCTTCCCCAGAAGGACGCCGAGCGCCGCCGCCTCCGAAGCCCGGTTGCCGGTTCTGATCATCCTGCATCAGGAATCCTCGACGCCCGGCCGCGTCGGCAATGCGCTGCGCGCGCTCGGCCATCGCCTCGACATTCGCCGACCGCGCTTCGGCGATCCCCTGCCCGATACGCTCGATCAGCATGCCGGCGCTGTTTTTTTCGGCGGTCCGATGAGCGCAAACGATTCCGACGACTACATCCGTCGCGAGATCGACTGGATCGAAATTCCGCTCCGCGAACAGCGACCGTTCCTCGGCATCTGCCTCGGCGCGCAGATGCTGGCGATGCAGTTGGGGGCCCGCGTCGCGCCGCATGCGGAGGCGCTGACCCAGATCGGCTACTATCCGATCCGCCCGACCGCCGCGGGCCACGCGCTCTGCCCGAATTGGCCGGCGCAGGTCTATCACTGGCATCGCGAAGGATTTGAACTGCCCGTCGGCGCTGAGCTGCTTGCGGAAGGCGATGATTTTCCGATCCAGGCGTTCCGCACCGGCAATGCTTTCGGGGTGCAGTTTCATCCTGACGTGACCTGCGCGATGATGCATTGCTGGACCACGCGCGGCTATGACGGCCTCAGCGCGCCTGGCGCGCGCGAGCGGCATCATCATTTCGGGGACCGTGCCGTCTACGACGTTGCGGAGCGGGCCTGGCTCGATCATTTCATCGACGGCTGGCTGGCGCGCCGGCGGGTGCTGGCGCAAGCCGCCGAGTGATCGCGCCTCTGCGCAAGGCCTTCGCGCAAGGCCTTGGCACAAGCTCTTGCCTCACCGTTGGATATGCTAGGCTCGTTCCTAACGAGCGCGCGCGAACGCGTGCCGGCAGACACAGGGAGAGCGTCATGGCCTACGAACACATTCTGTATGAGGTGAGCGACAAGGTCGCGACCATTACGCTCAACCGCCCTGATCGCATGAATGCGTGGACGCCGACGATGGAGCGCGACGTGCGTCACGCAATGGAAGCATCGAGCGCGGATGACGATGTCCGCGTCATCGTGCTCACCGGCGCGGGCCGCGCCTTCTGCGCCGGCGCCGACATGGATGCGCTGAAGGGGCTCGACCCCAACGACGTCAGGCGTGCCTCGAACCTGCCGCCCTTCGACATGAACCGCCGGCCGGACTGGCAGACGCGCTACGGCTTCTATCCGTCGATCGGAAAGCCCGTCATCGCCATGCTCAACGGCGCGACCGCCGGCATCGGCCTCGTGCACGCGCTTTATTGCGACCTGCGCTTTGCCGCCGACAATACCGTCTTCACCACGGCCTTTGCGCGGCGTGGCCTGATCGCCGAGCATGGCATGTCCTGGATGCTGCCGCGCATCGTCGGCCACGCCAACGCGATGGATCTGCTGCTCTCGGCCCGGCGCGTGTCGAGCGACGAGGCGCTGCGGATCGGCCTGGTGAACCGGCTCTGCTCGCCCGAGAAGCTGCGCGAGGAGACCTACGCCTATGCGCGCGACCTCGCCGACATGGTTTCCCCGAGCGCGATGGCCGTGATCAAGCGCCAGCTCTACGAGGTGCCGTTCCAGACCCTGGCGGAGGCGACGATCGAGGCCAACCGCGAGATGATGGTCGCGCTGAACGGCAGCGATTTCCGGGAGGGGGTCGCGAGCTTCATGGAGAAGCGGCCGCCGAGGTTTACGGGGGGGTAGGGGGAGAGGTTTCCGGATGAAGCCCGCCGTCGCCCTGCGGGCTATGGCGTGGCAGCCTTCGCTCACTTCGCTACGGGGGAGCCTGGCTGGCTTGCCTTAGCGGTAGCTCGCGAATGTCAGTGATGGTGGATGGGGTCCGCCGTCGCCCTTCGGGCTATGGCGGGACAGCCTTCGCTCGCTTCGCTACGAGGGAGCTCGGCTGGCTTGCCTAGCCGTAGCTCGCGAAGCGAGCGAAGGCTGGTGGAGCCAGGCGGGATCGAACCGCCGACCTCGTCATTGCGAACGACGCGCTCTCCCAGCTGAGCTATGGCCCCGTTTGGCGGCCGCTCTGGTGAATGCGGCCGACAACCGGGCGCCATTTAAGTCCCCGCCAAGGTCAAGTCAAGGACGGGTGTGACCCGGTTTTAACCATCCCCGGCACCGACTTCCCTTGTTTGGGCCGGGGGGAACCGATATCTAGCAAAAAGCGTCAATCCCGACCGAAAGCCAGAGTCTTCAATGCGTGCCGTTCTCGACATCGTCATCATCGTGCTCGACCTCTACGTCTGGCTGCTGATCGCCTCCGCGATCCTGTCCTGGCTGATCGCTTTCAACGTCGTGAACACCCGCAACCAGTTCGTTTCGGCGGTGGCGGAGTTCCTGTACCGGATCACCGAGCCGGTGCTGGCGCCGATTCGCAATTTCCTGCCCAGTCTCGGCGGCCTCGATATCTCGCCGATCATCCTGATCCTGCTCATCATGTTCATCGAGCGGGTGATCCTGTATTACATCTACCCGAACGTGATCTAAGCAGGCGGGAGCGCCTTGGTTGCGAAAGAGGCCTTCAAGGAACCCTGGCGCTATTCGGTCGCAGGAATCAGCATCGCGCTGCGGGTGACGCCGCGCGGCGGCCGCGACGACATCGACGGGATCGAGCAATTGGCCGACGGCCGCAGCGTGCTCAAGGTGCGGGTGCGCGCGATCGCCGATGGCGGCGAGGCCAACAAGGCCGTTCTGGTGCTATTGGCGAAATCGCTCGGCGTCCCCAAGGCCAGTGTAAAGCTGCTATCCGGTGCCACCTCGCGGCTGAAGCAGATCGCGGTCGACGGCGATCCGGCGCGACTCGGCGAAGCCCTGCGCAAGCTCGCCCAAGCCAGATCGGCAGACGCCAAACCGACAGACCAAGGGAACTGACATGACGGCCAAGATCATCGATGGAAAAGTCATCGCTGCGGAACTCCGCGCGCGCGTCGCTGACGAGGTTGCCCGCGTCAAGCGCGAGCACAATCTGGTGCCGGGCCTCGCGGTGGTTCTGGTCGGCAACGACCCCGCCAGCGAGGTCTATGTCCGCTCCAAGCACACCCAGACCCAGGCGGCCGGCATGGCCTCGTTCGAGCACAAGCTGCCGGCCGACGTGTCGCAGGCCGATCTGCTGGCCGTCGTCGCCAAGCTCAACCGCGATCCGGCCGTGCACGGCATTCTGGTGCAGCTGCCGCTGCCGAAGGGCCTGAACACCGAGGCCGTCATCAACGCCATCGATCCCGCCAAGGATGTCGACGGCCTGCATCCGAACAATGCCGGCCGGCTCGCCGGCGGCTTTGAAGCGCTGTCGCCTTGCACGCCGCTCGGCTCGATCATCCTGACCAAGAGCGTCCACGCCTCGCTCGAAGGCATGAATGCCATCGTCATCGGCCGCTCCAATCTGGTCGGCCGTCCGCTGGTGCAATTGCTGCTCAACGAGAATGCCACGGTGACCATCGCGCATTCGCGCTCGCGCGATCTGCCCGGACTCGTGAAGCGCGCCGACCTCGTTTATGCCGCGGTCGGCAAGCCCGAGATGGTGCACGGCGACTGGCTCAAGCCGGGCGCGACCGTGATCGACATCGGCATCAACCGCATCCCGAAGGACGACGGCAAGACGCGTCTCGTCGGCGATGTCGCCTATCAGGAAGCACTCGCCGTTGCCGGCGCGATCACGCCGGTGCCGGGTGGTGTTGGCCAGATGACGGTCGCCTGCCTGCTGGTGAATACGCTGCGCGCGGCTTGCGCGATCGCCGGGCTGCCGAAGCCGGCGGTTTAACTCCAGGTCTCGCGCCCCGGACGCTGCGCAGCGCATCACTTCGTGATGCACCGCGTCCGGGACACGCAATCTCACGCCTTCTTTTTCTTCTCGCGCTCGATGCCTTCGAGGATCAGCTTCTGCGCGTCTTCCGGGCCGCCCCAGCGCAGAATCTTCACCCACTTGCCCTTCTCGAGATCCTTGTAGTGCTCGAAGAAGTGCTGGATCTGCTGCAGCGTGATGTCGGGCAGGTCGGAGTACGACTTCACCTTGTCGTAGCGCTGCGTCAGCTTCGACGACGGCACCGCGAGAATCTTCTCGTCGCCGCCGGCTTCGTCTTCCATGAACAGCACGCCGACCGGGCGCACGCTCATGACGGCGCCGGGGATGATGGCGCGGGTGTTGATGATCAGCACGTCGCAGGGATCGCCATCATCGGACAGCGTGTGCGGGATGAAGCCGTAGTTACCGGGGTAACGCATCGGCGTGTAGAGGAAGCGGTCGACAACGAGCGTGCCGGCTTCCTTGTCCATCTCGTATTTGATCGGTTCGCCGCCCACGGGGACTTCGATGATGACGTTGACGTCGTGGGGTACGTTTTTTCCGATCGAGACCGCATCGATACGCATTCAAGGCTCCGTTGTTGCCGAGGTTAAATCGCGCCCGGCAGCGATTTTGGCGCTGTCATACGCGGGCTTGGCGCGCCAATCCATCGTGTTTTTGTGAAATAATGAATCCAGCGACTACCGGCTCAAAAGGCAACGGTATCGACGGATGGGAAGCGCTGCCGGCTAGACTTTCAGCAGCTCAATTGGTCCAAGCGAAGGCAACCTTGTCGAGCGACTTCGGCCCGAAACGCTCGGAGGAGCGCGCCACCATGCGGCCGCCCAAGGCGCGGTAGAACTCGGTCGCCGGATCGTTGTCCGAGAGCGCCCACACGACCATGCTCTTCAGGCCGCTCTGCATCAGGTCGCGGCGGGCTGCGGTGAACAGGCGGCGGCCGAAGCCGAGACCCTGGAATTCCGGACGCAGATAGAGCTCGTAGATCTCGCCGTCGAAGTGCAGGCTGCGGGCGCGGTTGCGGCCGTAATTGGCATAGCCGGCGATCTTGTCGCCGAACACGAGCACGCTGACGCGGCTGCCTTTGCGAATCGCACTGTCCCACCACTGCGGACCGCGGCGGTTGATCAGCTTTTCCAGCTCGCCGCCGGGAATGATGCCCTGATAGGCGGAGCGCCAGGCTTCGTCATGGGTGGACGCCACCGCAGTTGCATCTGCAGCTTTGGCCGGCCGGACCTCGATCAGGGTTGTGCTCATGGAGACGATCAAACCAAGTCGCCGCGCCGGCGGCAAGACCTATCGTTAATTATCGGTTAATGTGTGGATTTTGTGCATCAGTATTTTAACCATGTCGTACCGAAAGAAGACAAGATGCCATCTCGAACGGCACCGGCCTGCCATTGCCGGTGCAAAACTGCCCTGCGGCAACCAATGAACCGCGATGGCAACGCAAAAAGTCCGCCGAAAATGATTCGTTCCTGCAGATCCGTTGCTGTCCGTGTTCGCCTGCGGCGATTCATGCGCCTCTTCAACATCTTCGCCCTCCTGCCTCTGCTGCCCTTGCTGATGGCGTCGCCTCTGTGCGCACAGGTCACGTTTGGGTCATCGGGTGAGGAGGGCGAGCCGTTTCGCCGGCAACAATGGCGCGTGCCATCGCCGGATAAAGACATTGCCGCGCATGCGCTGCTGTTTCGCCCCGTCGGCGCCGGTCCGTTCCGGCTTGCGGTGATCGCACATGCCTCGACGCAAAATGTGCTGCGCCGGGCGCAAATGCCGCAGCCTGAATACCGCGCGCTGGTCGCGTTTCTCGTCGCGCACGGCTTCGCCGTGCTGGTGCCGGAGCGGCTCGGCCATGGTGCGACCGGCGGCCGCTATGTCGAGGACCAGGGCGGCTGCGACGAGGCGGATTACGCGCGTTCGGGCCGCGCGACGGCCGCCGAAATTTTGCTCACGCTGGATTTTTTGCGAAAGCAGGATTTCGTTCGTCAAGACTCGGTCGTCGTGCTCGGCCATTCGGCCGGCGGTTGGGGGGCGTTGGCGCTCGCGAACGCCGATCCGAACGCGATCTCCGCGATCATCGCGTTTGCGCCGGGGCGCGGTGGCCACGCCAATGATGAACCGAACCGGATCTGCGCGCCGCAGACGCTTCTCGCCGCGGCGGCCGAGTTCGGCAAGGCGGCGCGCATTCCCGTCACATGGCTCGTGGCGACCAATGACAGCTATTTCGCGCCGGCGTTCTCGCGGCAATTGGCGGATGCGTTTCGCGGCGGAGGCGGCAGGGTGGACTTCCGCACATTGCCGGTCGTCGGCAGCGAAGGGCATTGGATGATCGAGAGCGAAGCCGGCGTCAAAGCCGCCAGCCGCGAGCTCGGGCTTGCGCTGAACCAGTCCAAACCGGCGGCGGCCAAGAAGCCATGACGCTGTATCTCCTGGTCAAATACCTCCATGTGCTGGGCGCCATCGTCATTCTCGGCACCGGCACCGGCATCGCCTTCTTCATGCTGATGGCGCATCGCACGAACGACGCCGAATTCATCGCGCGCACCGCTTCGGTGGTGGTGATTGCGGACGCGATCTTCACGCTGTCGGCCGTGATCCTCCAGCCGGTGACGGGCGGCGTGCTGATGATGCTTTCGGCCATGCCGATCACGGAACGCTGGCTGCTGGCCTCGCTTGGGCTCTACGTCTTTGCGGGCCTGTTCTGGGTCCCCGTCGTCTTCATGCAGATCGAGATACGCGATCTCGCGCGCAAGGCGGCCGAGCAGCGCGGCGCTCTGCCTGAACGCTACTTCGTGCTCTACCGCCGCTGGTTCGCGTTCGGTTTCCCCGGCTTCGGCGCGACGATGTTGATCCTGTGGCTGATGATCGCGAAACCGTTTTGAGAGATGCGATGACCCAGCAAACCGTTTTGGTGCTCGGCGCCTCCGGCCTGATCGGGCGCTTCGTCACCGACGATCTGCGCGTGCGGGGATTTCGCGTGGTCGGCGTCGCGCGCAGCCTGTCGCCCGCGCAGAAGATGAGCGCGCTGGACATCGGGCAGCCGATCTTGTCGCTCGGTGCAGCCGCGCTGATGCGCCTCTTCAGCGAGCACGCCGTCGACGTCGTCGTGAACTGTCTCGGTGTGCTCCAGGACGGTCCCGGCAGCGACACCGGCGCAGTGCATCGCGATTTCGTCGCGCGTCTGCTTCAGGCGATCGCCGACAGCGGCCGCGCGATCCGGCTGGTGCACATCTCGATCCCCGGGACGGCGGAGGCGGATCGCACCGCCTTCGCGACGACCAAGCGCGCAGCCGAACGCCTGGTTGCAGCCTCCGGCATTCCCCACGCTGTCCTGCGGCCCGGCTTCGTCGTCGCACCATCAGCCTATGGCGGCAGCGCGATGCTGCGTGCGCTCGCCGCCTTCCCGCTCGATCTGCCGCAGAAGGAGATGTCGACGCCATTCCAGTCCGTCGCAGTCGAGGACATTTCGGCCACCATCGCCTGGCTCGCCGCGCGCGATATCGACGACGCCTCAGTCAAAGCCGTGACGTGGGACCTGATGCAGGCCGAGGCAGTCACCATGGCCGGCGTCATCAAACAGTTCCGCCACGCCTTCGGCACGGCCGGCTGGCCGCGCCTCGTGATGCCATCCTTCATGCTCGATCTCGGCGCGCAGATCGGCGATCTCGCCAATTATCTCGGCTGGATGCCGCCGATGCGCTCCACCGCCATCGCCGAGCTGCGCCGCGGCGTGACCGGCGATCCCTCCGCCTGGATCGCCGCCACGGGCATCGCGCCGAGGACGTTGACTGATACGATCGGGCGCCATCCCGCCACCATCCAGGACAAATGGTTCGCGCGACTATTCCTGATCAAGGCGCTGATCTTCGCCAGCCTCATTGCGTTCTGGGTCGTCTCCGGCTTCATCGCGCTGTTCGTCTCCTACCGCGCCGCCGCCGGGATTTTGAGTGCGCACAACTTCCCGCCCGCGCTGGTCGATCCCATCACCATCGGCACCAGCCTGATGGACATGAACATCGGCGCGCTGATCGCCTTCCGCCGCACCGCGGCGATCGGTTTGGTCGCAGGTATCTTCGCTTCGCTTGGGTATATGTTTGGTGCGGCGATCCTCACGCCCGACCTCTGGATCGAGCCGCTCGGCGCGCTGGTGAAGACAGGGCCGGCCATCGTGCTGATGCTGGTCGCGCTTATGATGCTGGATAATCGCTAGCGTTTTCGAGCGAAGTGGATCCCGGTTCGCGTGAAGAAAACGCGTAAGATAGAGAGACTGATGAGCAAATGGCCCGACGATGACGTGATCCTGTTCGACGGCGTCTGCATCTTCTGCTCGCGCTGGGTCCGCTTCGTCGCCAGGCGCGACACGGCGAGGCGGTTTCGCTTCACGCCGATCCAGTCGGATTACGGGGCGCGGCTTGCACGTGCGTTTGGCATCGATCCTGACGATCCCGACACCAATGCCGTGGTTCATGACGGAGAGGTCTTTATGAAGTCCGACGCCGGGCTGACCGTGCTGTCGCATCTGCCGGGATGGGGTTGGGTGCGCGCGTTGTTTGCCGTGCCAAAGTCGCTGCGGGATCCAGTCTACAGCCTCATCGCGCGCAACCGCTATCGCATCTTCGGGAAGTATGACGCCTGCTTCGTTCCGGACGTGGACTTACGGGCAAGGGTGATCGAACAGGGAGGCCCCAAAAAATGGCAATGATTAGGAAGTTTTTAGAACGCTCTATGGAGCGGAATTCAATCCACGATGAAATCGAAGCGCGCTACTCGATATTCGAGCGCGATGGGCGAAGCTTCCTGCAAATCGATACCTATGGTCGTAAGTCACGCGAAATGCCGGAGAAGAAGAGTCAGTCCATTCAGCTAGATCGCAGCTCTGGACTGGAACTGCTTAAGATTTTGAAGCAGGCGTTTCACGTCGATTAGAGCTGCTCCTTAGCTCCTTCGCCGCGCGCTCCCCGCTGTCCCTGGCTCCATGCGCCGTCGTGAAGAAGCTTGGCGACGTCGCTTCCCCCGCGAAGAACAGCCGCCCATCCACCGGCGCCGCCAGCACGGCCCGGTCACCAGCATGCCCTGGCAGCGCGTGTGAATACGATCCTCTCGCGAAAGGGTCGTGGGCCCAGCGCGACTCGTAGAGCGGCTTGAGCTTTCGCCTGATGTCGTTGCCGAGGAAGCCTGCGATCTCGTCGATGCTGTGCGCGGCGATGGCGCCGTCGCCGGCGTGTTCCAGCTCGCGGGCGAAGCTGCCGCCGAAAAAGCCTTCGATGCAGGGCTGTCCGAACGGGCGGATGTGATAGGTGCCCATCTCGGTGCGCATGGTGGCGCCGCGCAGATTGCCCTCTTTCGGGAAGGTTTCTGCATCGTCGAGCGCCAGCGTCACCTTGTCGTCGACGCCGAGCGGCAGGCCGGCTGCCGCATCGACCTTGGCGGGCAGCGGCGGTGAGAAGCGGATCGCCTCATCGGCGATGAGATTGGTCGGAACGGTGACGATCACCTTGTCGGCGGTCAGCGTACCCTGCGATGTCTCGATGCGGAGGCGCTGGCTGGAACGATCGATCAGCGTGACATTGCAGCCCAGGGCCACCGGGCAGGGGGCGCCATAGGCCGCGATCAGTGCGCCATAGCCACGGCGGACGCGCCAATTGAGGTCGCTGTCCTCATAGGCGTCCCAGTCGAGTGTCGACATGTCCTTCAGTTCGCAGCCATTGATGTAGGTCGAGACCGCGTCGATCATGGGATTCCAGCGATTGCCCGGATCGAGGCTCAGGCTTGCGGGCTCGTCCTTGCCCTTTTGCGCCGCCTGCCACAGCCGCTCGTAGAATGCGTCCATCGCGCGCATGAAATCGTCGCGCTCGGCCTGCGGAAACGCGTTGCCGAAGGCGCGCTCGCGCCAGGGCGGCAGGTCCTTGTTGAGCTCGAAACCGAGCTGCTTGGCGATTCCGACGAAGGAATTCTTGTCGGCCGAGTGCAGCCAGCCGCAGCCGACGTCGAAGGTCACCTCAGGCGAGGCCTGCACGGTCCAGGCGCGTCCGCCAATCCGGTCGCGCGCCTCCAGCACGATCACGGAGAGGCCGGAGCCAGCCAGCGCATGCGCCGCGCCGAGGCCGGCTGCGCCGGCGCCGATGATCGCGACGTTGACGGAGGAGGGCAGGGAGGTCATCAGCGGGCTCTAGCACGTTCGCTGGGTGCGCTGAAGCCACCACAAAGTGAGGTGTCATCACCCGCCTTGTGCGCGATTGCGCACTGGGCGAGTGATCCACTTTCGTAGGGTGGGCAAAGGCGCTCTTGCGCCGTGCCCACCATTGCCGACCGGGATTTCAAGTGGTGGGCCCGCTACGCTTGGCCCACCCTACGGCACTACGGTGTGGAGTGGCCTTACGCCACCGCTTCCTTGGACTTTTCCGCGCGCTTGCGCTCGTTCGGGTCGAGATGCTTCTTGCGCAGGCGGATCGACTTCGGGGTGACCTCGACGAGCTCGTCGTCCTCGATATAGGCGAGCGCCTTTTCCAGCGTCATGCGGATCGGCGGGGTCAGGCGCACCGCTTCGTCCTTGGACGTCGTGCGGATGTTGGTGAGCTGCTTCCCCTTGAGCACGTTGATCTCGAGATCGTTGTCGCGGGTGTGCTCGCCGACGATCATGCCCTTGTAGACCTTCCAGCCCGGCTCGATCATCATCGGGCCGCGGTCTTCCAGCTTGAACATGGCGTAGGCCACCGCTTCGCCCTGGTCGTTGGAGATCAGGACGCCGTTGCGGCGGCCCTGAATCTCGCCCTTGTACGGGGCATAGCCGTGGAACAGGCGGTTCATGATCGCGGTGCCGCGGGTGTCGGTGAGCAGTTCGCCCTGGTAGCCGATCAGGCCGCGGGTCGGCGCGTAGAACACCAGTCGCAGGCGGTTGCCGCCGGACGGCTTCATCTCGACCAGCTCGGACTTGCGCTCGCTCATCTTCTGCACGACGACGCCGGAATGCTCCTCGTCGACGTCGATCACGACTTCCTCGATCGGCTCCATGGTGGCGCCGGTCGCTTCGTCCTTCTGGTACACGACGCGCGGGCGCGACACCGAGAGCTCGAAGCCTTCGCGGCGCATGGTCTCGATCAGGATCGCGAGCTGCAATTCGCCGCGGCCGGACACTTCCATCGCATCCTTGTCGGTGGCCTCGACGACGCGCAACGCGACGTTACCCTCGGCTTCGCGCAGCAGACGGTCGCGGATCATGCGGCTCGTCACCTTGTCGCCTTCAGTGCCGGCGAGCGGGGAGTTGTTGACGATGAACGACATCGACACGGTCGGCGGGTCGATCGGCTGCGCCGGCAGCGGCACCTCGACGGTCGGATCGCAGAAGGTGTCGGCGACGGTGCCCTTGGTCAGGCCGGCAATGGCGACGATGTCGCCGGCTTCAGCTTCATCGAGCGGCGTGCGCTCGAGACCGCGGAATGCCAGGATCTTGGTGATGCGCCCGGACTCGACCAGCTTGCCGTCGGCATGCAGCACCTTGACCTGCTGGTTCGGCTTGAGAACGCCGGACGAGATGCGGCCGGTGATGATGCGGCCGAGATAGGGGTTGGCCTCCAGGATGGTGCCGATCATCTTGAACGGACCTTCCTCGACCGTCGGCGGTGCGACGTGGCGCAGGATCAGGTCGAACAGCGGCTCCATGCCCTTGTCCTGCGGACCCTCGGGGCTTTCGGCCATCCAGCCCTGCTTCGCCGACCCATAGAGGATCGGGAAGTCGAGCTGCTCCTCGCTGGCGTCGAGCGCCGCGAACAGGTCGAACACCTCGTTGATGACTTCGGTCGGGCGCGCGTCGGGGCGGTCGACCTTGTTGATGACGACGATCGGCTTGAGGCCGACCTTGAGCGCCTTGGAGACCACGAATTTGGTCTGCGGCAGCGGACCTTCGGCGGCGTCGACCAACACCAGGGCGCCGTCCACCATGTTCAGGATGCGCTCGACCTCACCACCGAAATCGGCGTGGCCGGGGGTGTCGACGATGTTGACGCGGGTGTCCTTCCACTGCACCGAGGCCGCCTTGGCCAGGATGGTGATGCCGCGCTCACGCTCCAGATCGTTGGAGTCCATGGCGCGATCCGTCACCTTCTGGTTCTCGCGGAACGTACCGGATTGCTGGAGGAGTTTGTCGACCAGGGTCGTCTTGCCGTGGTCGACGTGGGCGATGATGGCGACGTTACGGAGGTTCATGAGTGAGCTTCTTTGCGGTCGGACAATGGGTTAAGCGCGATCTCGCCGGTCGGACCGGGACCTCTTCTCGAAACAACGCTGGAAGACTGGAAACGGGCGCTTTCCGCCCAAAAAGGGCCGCCCGGCCATCTCGACCCGGCACCCTACGCGTTGCGGCGCAATATATGCAAAAACCGCCAAAAAACAATGTGTTCTTTGCCGGTTGGTTGACTGAATTTTGTCCGGGAATCTCCGGGGGTTAGGGTAAATCCAGCACCAAACCGGCCTTTGCTCGGGGACGAGGCCTCGATCAGCCCTGCGCCGAGCCGGGGCTGGTCTCCTCGGTCGGATAGACCCCGCGCAGCACCTCCTCGAAGTGCATCTTCACCGCGTCGTTGCACAGGCAGGCGCGCAGGCGCAAGCCGTCGAGATTGCGGACCAGGATCGCGCCGCGTCTTGTATCGAGCACGCCCTCAGCCTTGAACGACTGGAGCACGCGGCTCGCATAGCTGCGGCCGACCCCGAGCAGCGTCGCGAGCTGCTCATGTGTCAGCGGCACGCTGCTCTCGTCGCCGGTCCGCTCCATCGCCGCGATGATCCACTTGGCCGTACGCTGTTCGATGGAGTGGATGGCGTTGCAGGCGGTGGACTGGAACATCTGCGCCAGCATGCAGTCGGCATAGCGGGCGAAAATGTTGCGCAGCGAGGCCGAGCGCATCTTGGCAGCGTCCAGCTTGGCGACGTGAATGCGCGCGAATGGTCCGCCGAATTTCACGCAGATGCGGGTATAGGCCGGCAAAAATCCCTCGCTGACGATGCCGCCCACTGCGCCTTCGCGGCCGACCAGGATGGTCTCGACGTCGCGGCCGTCCTCATTGGGAACGAGAAATGTCGCAAGCGACGGCCCGCAGGGGAAGTGCACGACCTGGACATCGTCGCCGGGACTGTAGAGCAGCTCGTTGGCCCCGGCGGTGTCCAGGGTGACGTGCGGTGCTAGCAGCGCGTAGTCAGCCGGACTCAAGCGTCGCAGCAGATTGTTGGCCGGCCGGCTGTCGACTTCGGTTGTCTTGCTGATACGCGCGTCCATCGTAAATCCCCTGCTCTCCTTTCAACACTAGCGAGGTCCGATCATGGGCTGTGTGCACAAGTGGACAGACGTGAAAACTGTTCTGTGGTGAGTTTCGTTCCGGGAACCCTCCGATGCGCTGGGCGTAGGCGTCGGGATGAGGCTGTCCTTGATCGGTAAGAACATGCAGCCCTCGATGTCCACCATCATGATACCTGCTCACCCGGACGACTCCGCCGGCATGCCTTCCGATGTTCTGATCGTTGAGGACGATCCGATCATTGCGATCGATTTCGAGGATCGCCTGCTCGGATTTGGCGTGAGCAGCGTGCGCACCGTGGGGTCGGTGGCGCAGGCGCTGGCGGCGATCGCAGCGCGCGCGCCGGATTTCGCGCTACTCGACGTCGAGCTCGGCCGCGAGAAAAGCTTTGCCGTCGCCGACCGGCTGGCGGCTGCGCAGATTCCCTTCGTCTTCGTGACGGGCTACGGCGCCGAGGATCGGATCGCTCCCGAATTCAAGACGCGGCCGCGGCTGCAAAAGCCGTGTTCGAGCGAAGCGCTGGAGGCCGCGCTGCGCTCGGGCGGCGCCTGATCGCCCGTCGGCGTTCTCCCGGCTTCAGGCAGATTTCGGATCGAGCGTGGTCGACCACAGCGCGACGTCGGCGCGGTCGCGCAAGGTCACCGTCATCTGGCCGGATGCGCCGTCGATCTTGACGTGACCGAAGAACTGCATGCCTGCGGACGGCGGCAGGTTCTGGTTGTCCTTGCCCGGCGCTTTGACGAAACGCACCTCGGGCCCAAAGGTGTTGTCGAGCTCATTTGGACCAAAGGTGCCCGCATGCAGCGGGCCCGAGACGAATTCCCAGAACGGCTCGAACTCCTGGAATTGCGCCTTGTTCGGATCGTAATAATGCGCGGCGGCGTAGTGCACGTCCGCGGTCAGCCAGACCGTGTTGTTGATCGGCGCCATCTTGATGAAGCGCAGGATGTCGGCGATCTCGAACTCGCGGCCGCGTACCGGGCCGTCGCCCTGCGCAATGGCTTCCGATCCGCCCTTCGGCGTGTCCGAGACGACGAGGCTGAGCGGCATGTCGGAGGCGATGACTTTCCATGTGGCGCGCGAGTTGAGGAGGCCGCGCTTGAGCCAGGCGATCTGGTCCGGGCCGAGGAAGTAGCTGGCGGGCCCGTAAGCGGTTTCGAGATTGGCGCCGTTCGGGCCGCGATAGCTGCGCTCGTCGAGCATGAACACGTCGAGATGCGGGCCGTAGGAGATCTGGCGATAGACGCGGCCCGGCTCAACGATGCTCTCCCGCATCGGATACATCTCGTGAAAGGCGCGGCCGGCGCGGGCTGCCAGCAGGGAGATGTCGCGCACCTTGTAGGACGCCGGCAACTCCTTCGACAGCGACCAGTTGTTGGTCACTTCATGGTCGTCCCACTGCACGAAGATCGGCACTTCGGCATTGAAGGCGCGGACGTTGTCGTCGGTGAGATTGTATTTGTGCGCGGCGCGGTACTCGTCCAGCGTCTCGGCGACCTTGGCCTTCTCGGGGATGGTGACGTTCCTCCAGGTCTTGCCGTCGGCGAGCTTCACCTCGGATTCGATCGGACCGTCGGCATAGATCGTGTCGCCGGAATGCAGGAAGAAATCCGGGCGATGCTTGCGCATCGCGGAGAAGGTGAACATGCCGCCATCATCGGGATTGATGCCCCAGCCCTGCCCTGCGACGTCGCCGCCCCAGACGAAGCTGACGTCGCGACGGTCGGCCGGAGCGGTGCGGAAGCGGCCGACCACTGGTTCGCCCTCGATCGCGGTATGCGAGAGATCGCGAAAGCGGACGCGATAGAAGATGTCCTGTCCGCCCGGCAGGTTCTCGATCAGCATCTTCGCGGTGAAGTCGCTCTCCGGCAGCGCCGCGATCGGCGGCAGCGCGCGGGCATCCCTGAAGGACTCGGTCGTAGCCACCTCGACCAGCATCTGCGATGGCCGGTCAGTGCGCGCCCAGACCACGCCACCGTCGACCGTGACGTCGCCGGACTGCACACCATGCGTAACCGCCGGCCGGTCGGCCGCGCGCGAGAGATGGGGCATCGCGATCGCGCCGAGTGCGCCGGCGCTGGTGGTGAGGAAGCGGCGGCGGGAGAATTTGATGTTCATGGCGGCTTCGCTTTTTGTCTCGTGCGCATCTCGCGTCGTCATTCCGGGACGGTCCGAACGACCGGACCCGGAATCTCGAGATTCCGGACTCGCGCTGTGCGCGCTCCGGAATGACAGCGAAAGCTATACTGAGACAGTATGACGCAGCAATAACGCGGCAGGCGTTTACGCGTTGCCGGCGGCCCTGAATTGCGCGCCTGCGCGCTGCAGGCTTTGCGGCATGGCAAACAGCACGGCCTTGCGGTCGGCGACGGCGGCGTGGAACTGGTCGAGCACGATGTTGATGGCGGTGAGCCCGCCCTCTTCGATCGCGCCGTGATCGAAGCAGCGCAGCGTGTCGCGCAGGATTTCGTCAGCCTCGGTTTGCATCTGGTCGAGCTCGTCGGTCGTCTCGCTCTTGCGCGCCGCCGCGATCAGGTCGAACAGGCGGTCGCGCAAATGGCTGTTGTTGTCGCGCTCGTCCTTCTTCAGGTAGCCCGCGAACCAGGCGCCGATCGAGCCCATCGCCGAGAGCGCCATCAGGGTCCACCAGATGTAATCGCTGTATTTGTCGAGGAAGGTCTTTTCCTCGCCGTCGACGAACGCGGCGGCGCCCGGATGCACGGGGATCACCGCATCCTTGTCGGTGTCGGGCGTCTCGATCTTCGCCGCCATCGGGAATTCCGCCACCAGTTGCTGGCGCACGGCGAAGAGCTGGCGCGTGAATGCCGCGATGGTGGTATCGGACACCCCTTTGCGCGCCACGATGTGGTGCGAGAAGCTGATGGTCTTGACCTCGTCATCGGGACGATCGGGCGAGCCGCCATAGGTGCCGGCGGGAATCTCCGATGCTTCGTAGACGGGATGGTTTTGCGCGATCGCGTCCGCGGAATCGATCGCGAGGAACGTCGGCGTGCCGCTGTCCTTGGCGGAAGCCGCGATCGCATCCGAGGTGATCTTGCTGTTGACGGGGCCGGCTGCGAGATAGGCATCGGCCTTCTGGGCCTTGATCGCCTCGGCGGCTTCATTGGCGGGGAACTGTATGACCTCGACCTTGGCGGGATCGACGCCGTATTGCTGGAGGATCACCTTGAGCAAATTGACGTTGGCCTGGGTTCGGCCGATCACCCCGACGCGATGGCCGGCGAGCTGCGCGATCTTGGTGATCTTCGCGCCCTTCTTCTTGCCCTTGCCGGGCACGGACCACAGCACCACGACGTTCTTGCGCAGGGTCGCAACGGCTTGCGCGTTCTTCGGCACGTCGACGTCGCCGCGCACGATGGCGAGATCGACCTTGTTTTCCGCGAGCGCATCGGCGCTGGCGGTGGCGCCGTCGGTCTGGATCGGGCGTAGCCGCACAAAGCTCTTGTGCTGCGCGAAAGCCTGCGTCAGCGCCTGCACCACCTTGAGGTCGTCGCTATTGGCCGGACCGACCGCGATCTTCAACGTCACCGGCCGCATCGCGAAGTAGTATCCGCCGACGAGCGCGCCGATGATCGCAAGCACCAGCGCCAGAGACACGAGCGCCGTCTTCCGCGCCGCTGATCGCGGCGAAGGCGGGGTGGGCGCTTCGGCCAGGTCCAATCCCCCGGTCATCGATCTCCCAAACAGGCGCTTGAGGCTCAGTTTCATCTTGGCCGGCGATTTACACCTGTAATCATAGCAAATTTCTTGTCCCGCGGGGTTACATCTCCGTCATGGTTAGCGGATGGACGAAATCCGGTCTGAACCAGGGCCATATGCACGGTGTTAGGGTAAAGTTCCCCTGAAAATGGAGGCGATCATGGCAGAGCGGCTGACGCCGGAAGCACGCAAGCAGGCACTGGGCGCCATACCGGGCTGGACCGAGGTTCAGGGCCGCGACGCCATCGGGAAGACCTTTGTCTTCAAGGATTTCAACGAGGCGTTCGGGTTCATGACCCGCGCGGCGCTGGTTGCCGAGAAAATGGATCACCACCCCGAATGGCGCAACGTCTACAAGACGGTGGAGGTGGTGCTGTCGACCCATGACGCCGGCGGCGTCACCAAGCTCGACATCGAGCTCGCCAGGACGATGAACACGATCGCCAAGCTGACAGCTACCTGACACCTTGCGAGGATCGGCTGCATCCCCATGTTGTGATCAGCAGGAGATGCGGCCATCTGCCGCCCCTGGCTGAACGGGGAGTTTGTCGAACATGGCTGCCGAACACAGCGTCGGCTTCGAGCCGGCCGATCGGCTCGCGGAGGATCATGAGAGCGTGCGCCGCCGTTTCTGGCGCAAGCTGAAGCGTGTCGCCGTGCAATTGCCGTTCGCGGAAGACCTGCTCGCGGCCTATTACTGTGCGTTCGACCGGCAGACGCCGCGCCATGTCCAGGCGTCGCTGCTCGGAGCGATCGCCTATTTCATCCTGCCGTTCGATTTCGTCCCCGACGTGATGCCGATCCTCGGCTTCACCGATGACGCCGCCGTGCTCGCCACCGCCATCCGCATGGTCGCCAGCCACATCACGACGGAGCACCGCGAAGCCGCCCGCGCCGTGCTGAAGCGCGGGGTGGATGGTGCGGAGGCGGCGCAGTAGGCGTTGTTGGCGACACGCCGTGGCCACGTCCACCGCTGTCATTCCCCGCGACCCGGCTACGCCAAGGCTTCGCCGGGGTTGCGGTCCAGGGCAGCCGAAGCTTTAGCGTAGGCGGCAGGCGGGGAATCCAGTACGCCGCGGCCTCTCGATTCAATCACTGACGTCACGGAGTACTGGATCGCCCGGTTCAAGCCGGGCGATGACAGCGAGTGTGTGGACGCCGCTTGCGACACCATCGGCCGCAATGCCGCTCGTTACTTCTTCTCCGCCCGCGCGTTCCCCGCGTCCCACGCCTGGAATTGCTTGAACAGCGCTTCCCTGTCTGCGTCGGACACCTTCTGGGCCGCGGGGTTCTGCTTGAGGAACGCCTCGAAGCGCTCCCGGGTCACCGGTTCGACGCCGTGCTTGTCGAGCCATTGCTGCGCCACCGGCAATCTGTTCCAGCCCGTCAGAGGTGCCGGGAGCGAGACTTCCTTCCACTTGGGATGGAAAGGCGGGTTCTGCAGGGTCGGGAATTTCGTGAAGAACGCATCCACGAACAGCGCAAGCTTACGGTAACGGTCGGTGTTGGGCGCCCAGTTGTAGGCCGCGAGCACCGCCGGCACCGCGATGGTGTCCACGTTCTCGCCTTCCTTGATCAGGTTCGGATAGTCCTTGGCGGTCAGCGTCGCCGGCAGATAGTCGCTCTGGAGCGGCTTTGCATAGTCGACCCCCGCGAGGTGGAAGCGGCCGTCATTGCTGAAGGTCGACACTGACTTGTACGGCTTGCCGCCGACCACGATGACGGCGTCGATCTCGCCGGCTTTCAGCTTCTCCATCGCGATGCGCTGCTCGACATAGACGAAGTTCGCCTTGATCCCGAGCCGTTCGAACACCGTCAGCGCGGTGACGAAGGTCCCGCCATTGGGCAGATCGACGCTGACCTTCTTGCCCTCGAGATCCTTCAGCGTCGCGACCGATTTCGGCGCGATCACCTGCATCTCTTCATTGTAGAGCTTGGTCACATAGGTGAACTGCTTCTTGATGTCCTTGGCAAAGCCCTTGCGCTCGAGATAGTCGAGCGTGTCCGCCCGCACGATGCCGAGATCGACGCCTTGCAGGAACAGAATGTCGGCGACGCTCTGCACCGAGCCGCGGCCGACGATCGGTAGCACGCGGATCTTGTTGCCGTCGTCGAGCACGGAGGCGAGGTCGGCGCCGAACTGCACGTAGGTGCCGCCGATCGTGCCGGTGATCAGCGTGACCGTATTGGCGTTCAGCGACTGCTTGGTCGAGGTCGAGCCGAACTGGAAGATGGCCTTCAGGCCGTCCGAGACCTTGGCCGGATCGTACTCGGTCTGCTCGGCGCGTGCCGCGAAGGCGCAAATCGTCATGATGGCGGCAACCGCCATTCCCAAAGCGTTACGCATGATACCCTCTGAAAAGTTCTAGTTCTGAAGCTGAGCGAGGCGCTGCCGCGCCTCCGCCGATCCGAGTGCCGCGGCCTTCTGGTACCAGTCACGCGCGACGGTCGCGTCGCCGGCGATGCTCCGCGCGTCGCTGGTGCCCAGCACGGCCGGGTCATAGGTCTGCGCCAGCAGAAACGCGGCCGTTGCATCCTGTGCATTGGCCGCGCGCTCGAGCAGCAGGCGGGCTGCAACAATATCGCCGATCCTCAACAGGCTCTTCGCGCGTGTCATCAGCCCTGCCAGCGTGTCGGCATCGAGCGTCTTGGCTAGCGTCTTGGCGGGCGGAGTGGGCGCCGGCGGCGCCGCGACGGGTGCGGGCGCAGGTATGGGTACCTGGGCTTGCAGCGCCGTCTGATAGGCGGTCGCGATCGCTTCGCGGCTCGGCGTTGACGGTGCAGGGAGAACCTGCGTGTCGGCGCTCGCCAGCGTCGTGTTGGTCGCGCGGTCCGAATCCTTCAGCGAGCTCTGCGTCATGGCCGGCGTGTTGGCCGACGCCATGGCTTGCTCCGGCGCGATGCCCATCCAGCTAACGGCATTGGCGGGGAAGAGGCCGCGAAAGTCGGACTGATACAGTGTGACCAGAATTGCCAGGGTGGATGCCGTCAGAACGGCCGCGAGAACGCGCGGGACAATTCTGGAGCGCACCTCAATGGGCGCATATTCGCCTGGGTCCGGCGCACCGAGCGGATCGGACAGGAAGAGTGGAATTGGATCGTCCTGCGAAAGATCGGCCCGCGCGGCGCGCGCACGGATAAAGGACGCGGTCGGCGGATGTGATGTGGCTCGATCGGAGTCGAACGCCTTCGACTCCTTCGACGGGCGATGTGCCGTCGTCTCCATGGTCATGCTCCCCATTACTAACGCAACGCAGGGGCAATTCGGCTTAAGTCTTCTTGCTTTTGTCCAAAGTGTCCCGCAAATGGAACCGGTAAAACGCAGTTGGAATCAGCCCAAAAAACGACGACGGTTTGCGCGAATTAGGAAATATTTGGGTTTGATTGAGGCGGAGCGGAGGAATGCACCACGATTTTGGCGGTGATGGTTGAGGAAGGTTTTCCTAGACTCCGCTGACTTTGACCCCGGGGCATCCAGTGGGCCGCGGCGTCTCGGCTGAAATCTCTGGCGTCTCTGAAATCTGGACCGCCCGCCTCAGTACGCAATTGCGCAGAAGGCGGGCGACGACGGTCGCATATGTGGCGAGTGCGTGTGGCAKGCAAGCGCTGCGGCTCACACCATCACGGATGCAGGATCACCTTGCCCATGGCCTGGCGTCCCGCCAGAACCTTCAGTGCGTCGGCGGTTTGTGCCAGCGGGAAGGTGCGGTCGACATGCGAGGAAATCTTTCCTTCCGCGGTCCACTTCACGAGCTTCTCGAGATTGGCGCGGTTCTTGGTCGGGTTGAGTCGGGTCCACGCGCCCCAGAACACGCCGCGGATGTCGCAGCCCTTCAGCAGCGCGAGGTTCAGCGGCATCTTCGGAATGTCGCCGGCGGCAAAACCGATCACCAGGAAGCGGCCTTCCCAGGCGATCGAGCGCAGTGCCTGCTCGGCATAGGCGCCACCAACCGGATCGAAGATGATGTCGACGCCCTTGCCGCCGGTGAGTTTTCGCAGGCCTTCTTTCAGATCTTCCTTGCCGTAGTTGAGCGTCAGCTCGGCGCCATGCGCTTTCGCGAATTCGAGTTTCTCGTCCGACGAGGCGCAGGCGATCACCTTCAGGCCCATCAGCTTGCCGAGCTCGCAGGCGGCCAAGCCGGTGCCGCCGGCCGCGCCCAGCACCGCGAGCGTCTCGCCCGGCTTCGGGCTCGCGCGGTCTTCGAGCGCATGCAGCGCGGTGCCGTAGATGATGATGATGCCGGCTGCGCGGTCATAGTCGAGATTGTCGGGAATTTTCACGATCGATGCCGCCGGCAGCGCGATCTTTTCGCGCGCGCCGTTGTGGCCGCAAGACGCGACGACGCGATCGCCGACCTTCAGATCAGTCACGCCGGGACCGATGCTCTCGATCACGCCGGCGACTTCGGCGGCGGGCGAGAACGGGAACGGCGGCTTGATCTGGTACTTGCCCTGAATCATCAGGATGTCGAAAAAGTTCAGCGCCGCCGCCTTGATCGCGATCACCGCTTCGCCGGGACCTGCCACCGGATCCGGCACGTCGGCAAGCACGAGATCATCGGGCTGGCAATATTGCGAGCAGAGGATGGCTTTCATGGCGGCACCTTCTTGAGAATACTGGGCGTTTCGAGGTGGAATTATAGTTGGTCCGTTTCTGCCGGATTTAGTGCGGTCCGACAATCCGGTTTCTTTGTCTAGCGCAGCGTGAAGGCCTATCCTCGCGTCATTGCGAGCGCAGCGAAGCAATCCAGAGTCCGCGCCGCGGAAATAGTCCGGATTGCTTCGCTACGCTCGCAATGACGAAACAAGAAGAAAAAGAAGGATTCAAACGATGTTTGAAACAGGTCTGCTCAGGGACAAGCGCATCCTCGTCACCGGCGGCGGCTCCGGCCTCGGCGCCGCGATGGGACACCGCTTTCTCGCGCTCGGCGCCGAGCTCGTGATCTGTGGTCGCAAGCTCGACCGGCTGGAAGCAACGGCGAGCGAGATGCGCGCGCAGACCGGCGGCAAGGTCACCACGATCGCCTGCGATGTCCGTGACGGTGGCGCCGTCGAGAGCATGATGGACGCGATCTGGCGCGAGGCGCCACTCGATATTCTCGTCAACAACGCAGCCGCAACCTTCATCGCGCAGAGCGAGCATCTGTCGTTTCGCGCTGCCGACGCGATCCTCGCGCCGACGCTGCATGGCGATGTATTGCACGCTCGCCGCCGGCAAGCGCTGGATCGACGGCAAGCATGGCGGTGTCGTGCTCTCGATCCTCTCGACCTCGACCATCACCGGCCGCGCCTTCACGGTTCCCTCGGCGATGGCGAAGTCGGCAGTGCTGGCGATGACCAGGAGTCTCGCGGTCGAGTGGGGCCCGAAGGGCATCCGCACCGTCGCGATCGCCCCGGGCCCGTTCCCGACCGCGGGCGCCTCGGGACAGCTCCGTCCCGAGGGCCGCGACGAAGGCTGGACCGCCCGCAACCCGATGGGGCGCACCGGCGAGCACAGCGAGCTTGCCGACCTCGCCAGCTTCCTGGTCTCGGACCGTGCCGGTTACATCAATGGCGAGATGGTCGTGATCGACGGTGGCGCGCATTTGCGCAGCTCCGGCGCCGAGGATTTGTTGCAATGGACCGACGCGCAATGGGCCGAGCAGCGCGCTGCGCGATCCAAAGGCTGAGCCGCTAACTGCCTTCCCAAATTGGACTTTCCCGGTTATCCCTGCCGGGGGACAAAGCGCGGCCGGGCCATCTTCCAGTCACAATATTGAGGGAACCACTCCAGCATGTGGCGGGTGCTGATTTTAGCCTTGATGACGGGCGTTATGGCCGTGGGAATCACCGATTCCGCGCGGGCGCAGACGACGCAACCGGCGCCCAAAGCCGCGCCAAAGGCGGCTGCACCGGCGGCCAATACAGCTCCAAAGACCGCAGCAAAGCCCGAGAGCAAGCCGGTGGCTCCAGCCACGGCGGTTGCGGGCGGCACGGAGCCGACCCTGATCGGCCAGTTCGGCACCTGGGGCGCCTATTCGGCCACACCCAACGGCAAGAAGGTCTGCTTCGCGCTGGCCAAGCCGTCGTCGTCGAAGACCAACCCGCCGAACCGCCCGCGCGATCCCGCCTATGCCTTCGTTTCGACCCGGCCGGCGGAAAAGGTGAACAACGAAGTCTCGGTCATGATCGGCTATGCGCTCAAGCCGGGCTCGGAATCCTCGGTCGAGGTCGGCGGCGCCGCTTTCGCGATGTACACGCAGGGCGACGGCCTCTGGATCAAGAACGCGGCCGAGGAAGAGCGGATGGTCGAGGCCATGCGCAAATCCGCCGATCTCGTGGTCAAGGGCGTCTCGGCCAAGGGAACGGAGACGACCGATACGTTTTCGCTGAAGGGCCTCGCCCAGGCGCTCGACCGGATCGCCCAGGATTGCAGGCGGTAGGACTGCCGGCGTTAAGCCTGAGGGCGGCATCACGGTCGCAATCGGCGGTTCCGGTTGCTATATAAGGGTATCCCAAAGGTGTAGCCGTCATGGCCGGGCTAAAGCGCGAAGCGCGTCTTCGCACCAGATGTCCCGGCCATCCACGCGCTAGCAACGGGCGGAACAGAACGTGGATGCCCGGGACAAGCCCGGGCATGACGAGAGATATCAGGCAACCAATGCAACCGACGACCGAGCCGCACAACGCAATCCTGGTGGAGAAGACTCCGCTCGAAACCTATGTGCCGCCGGCCAGGCCCTCGCTGATCGGCCTGTCGCGCAGCGAGCTTGCCGACCGCCTCGGCGAGATCGGCGTCGCGCCCGCGCAGCGCAAGATGCGCGTCCAGCAGCTGTGGCACTGGCTCTATTTCCGCGGCGCCCAAAGCTTCGACGATATGACGTCGATCTCGAAGGGCATTCGCGCCGAGCTCGCGCAGCACTTCACCGTCGACCGTCCCGAAGTCGTGGCCGAGCAGATCTCCAACGACGGCACCCGCAAATGGCTGCTGCGTCTGCCGAGCGGCGACAATGTCGAGCGCGCCCATGAAGTCGAGTGCGTCTACATCCCCGAGACCGACCGCGGCACGCTTTGCGTCTCCTCCCAGGTCGGCTGCACGCTGAACTGCTCCTTCTGTCACACCGGCACGCAGCGGCTGGTGCGCAATCTCACCGCCGGCGAGATCGTCGGACAGGTGATGGTTGCGCGCGACCGCCTCAATGACTGGGCCGATCGCGAGGACGGCACGCGCCGCGTCACCAACATCGTGATGATGGGCATGGGCGAGCCGCTCTACAATTTCGACGCGGTGCGCGACGCGCTGCTCATCGTCGGCGACAATGAAGGCATCGGCATCTCCCGTCGCCGCATCACGCTGTCGACCTCGGGCGTCGTGCCGAACATCGTGCGCGCGGGCGACGAGATCGGCGTGATGCTCGCGATCTCGCTGCATGCGGTGCGCGACGAGCTGCGCAACGAGCTGGTGCCGCTCAACCGCAAATATCCGATCAAGGAGCTACTGCAGGCCTGCCGCGACTATCCCGGCGCCTCCAACGCACGCCGCATCACCTTCGAATATGTGATGCTCAAGGGCGTCAACGATTCGCTCGACGATGCGAAACTGCTGGTGAAGCTGCTCAAGGGCATTCACGCCAAGATCAACCTGATCCCGTTCAATCCCTGGCCCGGCACCGCCTATGAATGTTCGGACTGGGACCAGATTGAAAAATTCTCCGAATACATTTTTAATGCCGGCTATTCCTCGCCGGTGCGCACCCCGCGCGGCCGCGACATCCTCGCCGCCTGCGGCCAGCTCAAGTCGGAGACCGAAAAGCTCTCGGCCCGCGAACGTCAGGCGCTGCGCGCCATGGCGATGACGGATTGAGGATGCGTGCCCGCGCTCTCGCATCCCCGTCATTGCGAGCGCAGCGAAGCAATCCAGATTCCCTCCGCGGAGACAGTCTGGATTGCTCCGTCGTGGAGCCTGTCATCCGGCCCGCCGAAGGCGGGACCGGGTGGCTCCTCGCAATGACGGCGAGGTGAGCTTTCCCGTCATGTCCCTGATCGGCCGCCTCATCGTCATCTTCATCGGCTTTCTTGCCGCCTGTTTCGTCGGCGGGATGATCGTGGTCGTCGCGCTGTTGTTTCCGGAGTTTGCCGATCTCGGCGCCGGTCCGGTCGACCAGGGCGCGATCGACATTCTGCTCGGCTTCGGCTTCATCTTCGTCTCGGGCTTTGCGCTGGTTCCGGCGGCGGTGATCGTCGCGATCACCGAAGCGCTCTATATCCGCAGCGCGCTCGCTTATGCCGTGGGTGGCGGCGTAGTTGGCCTAGCCTGCTATCTCGGCCTCATCCCCTTCCACTCCGATACACTCCAGTTCGAAGGCATCGTGCGGCGGCATCTGGAGATCATGACGGGCGCGGGCATCGTCTCCGGCGTGGTCTATTGGCTGATTGCCGGCCGCAATGCCGGCGCCTGGCGCAATCCGCCGCCCCCGCACAAGCCGCCTCCGCCGCTCCCGTCGAATTCAAGGCCGGATGCGCGGTGATTTTCTTGCCTTCCTCCGGGGTTTCCATCTCCTCCCCGCTCCGCTAAACCGCGCGCATGAACCGGACTGGACTCTTCATCGCCCTGGCGCTGTGGCTCGTGATCGGCGTCGTTTTCGGCCTCTATCCCGAGCTTGATCTCAAGCTCGCCGCACTGTTCTTCGACCCCGAGACGAAGACGTTTCCGCTCAAGCTGAATGAGTGGGCGGGCGTCGCGCGCGACGCCGCCATGTGGGTCGCCTGGGCATTCGTGCTGCCGCCGCTGGTCGCGCTTGTGGTCAAGATGATCCGACCCGACCGGCCGCTGATGGTATCGGGGCGCGCGATCGTATTCCTGCTGGTCACCATCATCATGTCGGCAGGCATCCTCACCAATCTCACCTTCAAGACCTATTGGGGCCGGCCGCGTCCGGTGGTGGTGACTGAGTTTGCCGGCGACCAGCAATTCGTGCCGTGGTGGGATCCGCGCGGCGATTGCGCGCGCAACTGCTCGTTCTTCTCGGGCGAGGGCGCGACCGCGTTCTGGACGCTGGCGCCGGCTGCGCTGGCGCCGCCGGCATGGCGGCCGCTCGCCTATGCCGGTGCGGTTGTGTTCGGCATGGTCACCAGCGGGCTGCGGATGGCCTTCGGCGGCCACTTCTTCACCGATGTCTCGATCGCCGGCCTCGTCACCTTCGTCGTGATCTGGTTCGCCTACGCGCTGATTTACCGCTGGCCGCGGACCCGGTTCTCGGACGAGGCGGTCGATGCCGCCCTGACCCGGCTGAACATGCCCGCCTACCGGCTCCGCCAGCGCCTGTTCCGCCGCAAGACAGGCCCCGAGCCGTCGATTTGAGCCATTAAATGCGTGCCGAGGCGTGCGAAATTTGATATTCGCGCGGTCAACCCACGAACGCCATCCGCCCCTTGAGACCCGATTGGAAGCCCCATGACCACGATCCTGAAAAGCCTGCCCAAGGGTGAGAAAGTCGGCATCGCTTTTTCGGGCGGTCTCGATACCAGCGCGGCGCTGCTCTGGATGAAGCAGAAGGGCGCGCGCTGCTACGCCTACACGGCCAATCTCGGCCAGCCCGATGAAGCCGACTACAACGAGATCCCGCGCAAGGCCGAGGCGTTCGGTGCCGAGAAGGCGGTGCTCGTCGACTGCCGCACGCAGCTCGTCCACGAAGGCATCGCCGCGATCCAGTCGGGCGCCTTCCACATCTCGACCGGCGGCATCACCTATTTCAACACCACGCCGCTCGGGCGCGCCGTCACCGGCACGATGCTGGTCGCGGCGATGAAGGAAGACGGCGTCAACATCTGGGGCGACGGCTCGACCTTCAAGGGCAACGACATCGAGCGGTTCTACCGCTACGGCCTGCTGACCAATCCATCCTTGCGCATCTATAAGCCCTGGCTCGACCAGCAATTCATCGACGAGCTCGGCGGCCGCGCCGAAATGTCGGCGTTCATGAGCGCGCAGGGCTTTGCCTACAAGATGAGCGCGGAGAAGGCGTACTCGACCGACAGCAATCTGCTCGGCGCCACGCATGAGGCCAAAGATCTCGAAAGCCTCGACAGCGGCATCAAGATCGTCAACCCGATCATGGGCGTGCCGTTCTGGCGTGACGACTGCAACGTCAAGGCCGAGAAGGTCGTGGTGCGTTTCGAGGAAGGCCAGCCCACGGCGCTGAACGGCCAGACCTTCAGCGATCCCGTCGCATTGTTCCTCGAAGCCAATGCGATCGGCGGCCGCCACGGACTCGGCATGAGCGACCAGATCGAGAACCGCATCATCGAGGCCAAGAGCCGCGGCATCTACGAGGCGCCCGGTATGGCGCTGCTGCACATCGCCTATGAGCGCCTCGTCACCGGCATCCACAACGAGGACACCATCGAGCAGTACCGCATCAGCGGCATGCGCTTGGGACGCCTGTTGTATCAGGGTCGCTGGTTCGATTCGCAGGCCCTGATGTTGCGCGAGACCGCGCAGCGCTGGGTCGCACGCGCCGTCACCGGCGAGGTGACGCTGGAGCTGCGCCGCGGCAACGACTATTCGATCCTCAACACTGAGAGCCCGAACCTGACCTATGCGCCGGAACGGCTCAGCATGGAGAAGGTGGAAGACGCAGCATTCACGCCGGCCGACCGCATCGGCCAGCTCACCATGCGCAACCTCGACATCGCCGACACGCGCACCAAGCTGAAGCTCTACACGGACACCGGCCTGCTGTCGGGCAGCGAAGGCTCGCAGATCTTCAAGCTCGAGAGCGACAAGGGTTGATCTTGTAGCCCGGATGGAGCGAAGCGAAATCCGGGGCCTCTCGTCCAGCCGCTAGATTCCCGGATTGCGCTTCGCTCCATCCGGGCTACGCGCTTAATGACGATGTCATGCGCGACCGCTAGGGTTCCGCTCCTGTTGTGAACGGGATTGCGGAGCATCGAGCATGGTCAAGGGATCGGCACTCGCCTCACTTATCGCCCTCTGTTGGACAACGTCGCTGTCGGCGCAGACGATCTATCCGATCGATCGTGCCGAGATCCTGGCTGGCGCCCGGTTCGACTTCAAGGTCGAGTTTCCCGGGCCGGTCGATCCGGCCAGGCTGAAGGTGACCGTGAACGGCGCGGACTATGCTGCCGCGTTCGGACGTAGCGGGACCTTCATCGATCGCGAGGACGGCAAGGATCAGTCGGCGCTGATCTTGCGCGACGTCACGCTGACCAAGCCCGGCACCGTCACGGTGGATGTCAGCGACGGCACGCAGCAGCGCAGCATCGCATGGACGGTTTACGACACGGGTCAGCGTAAGGCGAAGAACGTCATCCTGTTTATCGGCGACGGCATGTCGCCAGCGCATCGGGTCGCAGCGCGAATCCTGTCCAAGGGGATTGCGGAAGGCAAGAGCCGCGGCAAGCTCGCGATCGACGACATGCCCCATATGGCGCTGGTGGCGACGGCGGGCTCGGACTCGATCATCACGGACTCCGCGAACTCGGCCAGCGCCTATGCGACCGGCCACAAGAGCGCCGTCAATGCCCTGGGCGTCTATGCCGACCGCACCGCAAGCCCGTTCGACGATCCCCGCGTCGAAACCATCACCAGCCTCGCCAGGCGGCGGCACGGCATGGCGATCGGTGTCGTCACCAACACCGAGATCGAAGACGCGACGCCGGCCGCGATGGTTGCGCACACCCGCCGGCGCGCCGCCTATGACGAGATCGTCGAGCAGTTCTTCGCGGCGAAGCCGGATGTGCTGATGGGCGGCGGCAGCGCGAATTTTCTGCCAAAGTCCGCGGCCGGCTCCAAGCGCAAGGACGAGGCCGACTACATCGCGAAGTTCCGCGACGCAGGCTATCAGGTCGCGACGACTGCGAGCGAGCTCGGCGCTTCTGCCGCAAAGCCGGAGACAAGCAAGCTGCTCGGCCTGTTCGCGACCGGCAACATGGATGGCGTGCTCGACCGCAAATTCCTCAAGGGCGGCGGCGTGAAGAAATTTCCCGAGCAGCCTGATTTGACCGAGCAGGTGCAGGCGGCGCTGAACATCCTCTCGAAGAACGAGACCGGCTTCTTCCTGATGGTCGAATCCGGACTGATCGACAAATATGCGCACCTGCTCGACATGGAGCGGGCGGTCTACGACACGATCATGCTCGACAATGCGGTGCGCCAGACGCGCGAATGGGCACGGGCGCGCGGCGACGACACCCTCATCCTGGTCTTGGCGGACCACAATCATCCCAACAGCCTTGTCGGCACGGTGAACGACGACATGGGCACCACGCCCAACGTGCCGCTGCGCGAGCGCGTCGGCGTCTACGAGCAGGCCGGATTTCCCAATTATCCGGCGCCGGATGCCGAGGGCTATCCGTCACGCGTCGATGTGAGCCGCCGGCTCGCCATCTTCTCGGCCAGCCTGCCCGATCACTACGAGACGTTCCGGCCGAAGCTCGACAATCCCAACGAGCCGACCGTCAAGGCCGGCGACGACGGGACCTTCAAGGCCAACGACAAATACAAGGATGTCCCCGGCGCGGTGCTGCGCCCGGGCAATCTGTCGGCGATGATCGGCGCGAGCGTGCATTCGGGCGAGGACGTCATCCTGACGGCGACCGGGCCGGGCAGCGAGCGCGTGCACGGCTCGATGGACAACACCGAAGTGTTTCGCGTGATGGTCGATGCGCTTGGACTCGCCGCAGCGCAGTAGGAGCAGTCGCGTACCGCGCGACATTATGCGGCACCATCTCGCATGAGACCGGAAGGAGGTTGAAACGACCGAATGAGTGGGGCCTCGCAGCGACGGAGCGACCAATGGCGAAGTACAGAGACAATCTGCCTCAGCGCCACGGCGGCATCTTCCTGACCGACGGCGGCATGGAGACCACCCTGATCTTTCACAAAGGTCTGGAGCTTCCTCACTTCGCTGCCTTCGTGTTGCTCGAGAGCGAGGCCGGCCGCACGCATCTGAGGCAGTATTACGAGGCCTATCTTGCGATCGCGCGTCAGCATGGGCTCGGCTTCGTGCTCGATAGTCCGACCTGGCGCGCCAATCCTGATTGGGGTGTCAAGCTCGGCTACGATATGGACGCGCTCACGGCGATCAACATGCGGGCAATTCGTTTTCTTGAGGAATTGCGCGGCACATGGGGGACCTCCGGCCTGCCCTGCGTGATCAACGGTGCGATCGGTCCGCGGGGCGACGGCTACAAGGCCGGCAACATGGATGCGATGGAGGCGATGGACTATCATTCGTCCCAGATCGCCTCCTTCGCCGAGGCAGGCGCCGACATGGTCACCGCGTTCACGCTGAACAGCGTCAATGAAGCCATCGGCGTGGTGCGTGCTGCAAAGATGCACGCGATCCCGGTTGCCATCTCCTTCACGGTCGAAACTGACGGTTGCCTGGTCAGGGGAGAGACCCTGCGGGAAGCGATCGAAATCGTCGATCGTGCAACGGAACGTGCTTGCGAATATTTCCTGATCAACTGCGCTCATCCGACCCATTTCGAGAGTGCCCTCCAAGCCGGCGAGCCATGGGTCGAACGCATTCATGGCGTGAGGGCCAATGCGTCGGCCAAGAGTCATGCCGAGCTCGATGAGTCCGAGGTGCTCGACAGCGGCGATCCCGCCGATCTTGGCCGCCGTTATGTGGCGCTCAGGCGGGCATTCCCGCGCATGCAACTGCTCGGCGGCTGCTGCGGCACCGATCACAGGCATGCCGCAGCCATCTGCGCTGCCTGCGTGCCGCTTCAGGCAGCGGGCGCCTGATCCAAACAAAAATGGCCGGGATTGCTCCCGGCCATTTTGCATTTGTGCTTCGCCTCAGCGCGGCGGCGCGGTGCCGGGCGGGGGCGGCGGCAGCGAGGCCTGGCCACCGTTGAGCAGCGGCGTGATGTTGCGGACGGTGACGCGCCGGTTGATCAGGCTCGGTCCTTGCGTCTGCTCCTTCAGATACTGCTCGCCATAGCCCTGCGAGGTCAGGTTCTCGGCGGGCACCCCGAACTGCTGGGTCAGCAATTCGGCCGCGGACTGCGCACGGCGATCCGACAATGACAGATTGTCGACCTCGTTGCCGACCGCGTCGGTGTGTCCCTCGATCAGGAACACCACACGCGGGTTGCGCTGGATCGCACGGTTGAGACCGTCGGCGATCCCCTGCAGCCGGGCCGCCTGGTCCGGCGGGATGGTCCACGAGCCCGTCTCGAAGGTGATCGTGTTGACGTCGATGCTCGGCATCTGCATGCGAACATTGGGGCTGTAGCGGATCTCGTCGAGCGTGTAACGCCGATCGATCCGCTGTACCGGCGGTGCCTCCATGGTCTGGTAGATCAGGTCCGGCGATGCTTCCTCGGCGTCGACGATGTAGCGATCGTAGGGAATGTTCACGACCGGCGGCGGCGCATCGACATAGAAGCCGCCGACCGACCGCGGATCGCGGTAGCTGTTGTCGATGATGATGATCTCGCGCCCGCCGGGGTCCCTGCGGATTCGCCGCAGCAACGAACCGTCGGGACCGACCACGGTGATGACCTCGCTGCCATCAGGACGGATCACGACCGTGCGGGTCTCGCCGCCGACGGTGTCGGTGCGGATGTCGCGGGCGCCATAGCGGAAGCGATAGAGGTCGTTGCCGCGGACGTAGGCCTGCCCGCCCGGATCGCGGATGATGATGCGATCCGGTTCGGTGTAGACGGTGCGGCCGCCTTCGATGGCCTCGCGTCGCTGGTTGTGCAGGTCGGCAATGGTGGCGCCGATCACGGCACCGGCCACCACGCCCGCACCGATCGCGAGCGGTGTCAGGTCACGCTGCGGCGGGCGCGGCGGAGGTGGCAGCGGTGCGACGACTGTCGGCCTTGCCTGGAAGGCAGGCGTAACCGTCGGCGGAGCGAATTGCGCGCGGTTGGGCGGCGGCGTTGCGGCCGCCGAGCCCGGGACTGTGCTCGGTGCAGCGGCACCGGCGGGCGCCGCGGGCCGCGGCGGGAGGCCGCCGGCC